>OZ242341.1:3237007-3560708 GCA_965208545.1 Candidatus Poriferisocius sp.
GGCCGGTGCCGAGGGCTGACTTCCGACAACCGGCGCTCTCCATGGGACTTGGCAGCGGGGAGGGAAGTAGGCTCGGCGGCTACCGCGGAATGAACCCAGAACCCGGAGGGGGAAGTTGATGGCTGTCGCACCGGAGAAGATTCGCAACGTCGCGCTGGTGGGGTCGCAAGGATCGGGAAAGACCACGCTGGCTGAAGCGCTGCTGTATCGGGCGGGCGTCATCGACCGCACGGGTCGGGTGGAAGACGGATCCACCGTGTGCGACTTCAGCCCCGAGGAGAAGAACGCCACCCACAGCCAGTCACTGGCGCTGGCCAGCTTCGAGTGGCACGGCCACAAGATCAACCTGCTCGACACCCCCGGGGCGCCCGACTATGCCGGCGAACTTCACGCCTCCCTCCAGGTGGCCGACCTTTTGGTGTTCGTGATCGATGCGTCCAGCGGGGTGGACCACCGCGCCACCTCTATCTGGCATCAAGCGGCCGACGCTGGTCTCCCCCGCATCGTGTTCGTGAACAAGCTCGACCGGGAGCACGCCAGCTTCGAGAGCGTCCTCACCGAGTTGCAAGACGCGTTCGGCGCCGGCGTCGCCCCTCTGGAGCTGCCCATCGGCACCGGCCCGGAATTCCATGGGATCGCCGATCTCCTCACCGACAAGGCCTACATCTACGACAGCGGTTCCGCGGAGGAATCCCAGATCCCCGCCGAGATGGAAGATCAGGAGGCCGAGGTACGCGAGCAGCTGGTCGAGGGAATTGTGGTGGCCGACGACGACATGCTGGAGCAGTACTTGGACGGCAATGTCCCCAGCCCGTCCGAGCTTGAGGTAGTGCTCGGGCGGGGCGTGGCCGACGGTTCGGTTTTCCCCGTGGTGTGCGGTTCGGCCACCGGACCCATCGCCGTCGACCGCCTGGCCAACTTCCTGGTGGAGATCGGTCCTCCCCCCACCTCTCGGGCCATGACCGTAACCATGAGCGACATCGACTCCGAGCCGGCCTGCGATCCTGAGGGCGACCAGCTCGCCTGCGTGTTCAAGACCATCAGCGACGACTATGTGGGCCAGATCTCGCTGTTCCGAGTGCTCTCGGGCACGATTCGTCGAGACGACAACCTCACCAACTCCACCACCGGCAACGGTGAAAGGCTCCGGGGGCTGGTCAACCTGGTGGGCGGAACGCAAGAAGACATCGACGTCATCTCCGCAGGCGACATCGGAGGAGTGACCAAGCTCCAGCAGACCCGTACCGGCGACACCCTAACCAACGCCGGACGGGCTGTAGTGCAGCTCGAACCCTGGCCCGAGCCGGTGCTGGCTTACGGGATATTGCCCAAGACGCGGGCCGCCGAGGACAAGCTGGGCACCGGCTTGAGGCGGCTCACCGACGAAGACCCGTCTCTGCAACTGGAGCGCAGCGAGGAAACCCGCCAAACCCTGCTGTGGGGGTTGGGCGAAGCCCACCTGCGTCTGGCCATAGCCCGCCTGGATCGCATGGGCATCGAGGTGGAGACCGAGGACTTGCGGGTCCCTTACCGCCAGACCGTCACCGGCAACGGAGATGCCGAAGGCAAGCACAAGAAGCAGTCTGGGGGCCATGGCCAGTTCGGGGTGGCCTACGTGCGCATCGAGCCGCTTCCCCGAGGCAGCGGCTTCGAGTTCGTAGATGCCATCAGCGGAGGCGCGATTCCCCGGTCGTACATTCCTGCGGTAGAGGCGGGCATCCGCGACGCCATGGCCGACGGCGGGGAGTTGGGCTTCCCCATAGTGGACGTCAAGGCCACGGTCTACGACGGCAAGCACCACTCGGTGGACTCATCGGAGTTCAGCTTCAACATGGCCGGAAAGCTGGCGTTCAGCGCCGCATTCGCCCAGGCCAACCCGGTGGTGCTGGAGCCCATGGCTCGAGTGGAGATCACCGTGGCCCCCGAATACCAGGGCGATGTGATGGGCGATTTGTCGTCCCGCCGGGGTCAGGTGCAGGGCACCGACGCCGGGCCATGGGGCGAGCAGGTCATCCACGCCATCGTCCCCGAGGCGGAGCTCGTGCGCTACGCCATCGAACTCCGGTCGCTCACCGGCGGCCGGGCCCGATTCAAGTCAGAGCGGGTGGCCTATGAGATTCTCAGTGGCGCCCTCCCTGAGGCGGCCACGGCGTAGAACGGTAAACTGGACAGATGCCCGAACCGGAGGAAACCGAGGATCTGGAGTTCCAGTGGTCTGATCCCCGGGACTACCAGCCACCCGAGGGGATAGTCCGCAAAGTCACCGGTTCCGCGGGCGGCTCCGCTTTGGGGGCGGCCATGGTTGCGCTGGGCGAGATCTTGGAGCCGGAGAAGACCCGGGTGGAGATCCAGCAGGAAGACGACGAACCTGAGCCGGATATGCCCTTCACCATCGACTTCGGCGACCTGCCCCCGCTGAATTAGCCACTAGATCGCAGGGCTGGCGCTGGGCCCCAACTTGGCCCGCAGGTCGGCCTCCACCGCCTTGATCAGTTCTCCGGCATGCTGGTCGCGCAGCTCGGCCAACGTCGGCGCACCGGCAGCCGCCTCGGCGTCCCACTCGTCGGCGAAGCGGCCCGAGGTGATGTCCTCGATCAGCTCCCGCATGGTGGTGGCCACGTCTACGTGATCGAATCGGCCCCGTCGGGACAGCTGGCCATACTGGCTGGCCGGGGAGTGGTGGTCGAGTTGGGCCACAAAGCCGATCTCCCTCAGCAGGCGATAATTGCGCTCCACCTCCCCGGAATAGAACAGCTCGGTAGTGATGGCTTCCAGCGGAATGCCCAACTCCAGCAGCACCATCACGAAGTTGACATTCACGTGGGTGAGAACCGGAGACAGCAGCTGCTCCACCGCCAAGTCGAGCACCGCCTCTTGATAGGGGGTCATGGCTATGGCCCCTTGGCGCAGGCCGCCAATGGCCCGGGCCACGGCCAGCATCCGATCCTGGGCGGAACCGGTGACATCGCGGTGTACCCCTACCGCGGTGATGAAGCCAACCCCTTCCTCGTAGCAACGCCGCACTTCGGGGCCAAGCATCCGGGGGGCGACCATAGCGATGTCCCCGTCAGGGTTGAACCGGTCGAAGGCCAAGGTGTAGCCGCTGGCCACGATGGTGAGCGCTTCCGGCCTCGGAGACAGTCCCAGACCGGGGATGGAGTCGTCGGGTATCAGCACGCAGATGATGTCGGCCGACGAGGCATCGGCGATGTCCCCGGCATCGAAACCATCGTCGATGGCCTGCTCCCGGGTCTCATCGGCCCGCACATGCACCGATACCGCCAGGCCCGAGTCCCGCATGTTGAGCGCCCACGGCCTGCCTTGGTTGCCATAGCCAACCACTGCCACCTGCTGGCCGGCCAGAGCTCCGAGATCAGCGTCCTGCTCGTAGAAGAAATCGGTCATGGCCCCACTCTCCCAAATTGGCAGGCAATCAGCCGAGGCGAACTGATGCCCCCTCCACGCTTGTGCCAGTATTTGCCATGACCACTGCGGCGGCATCCACTGTTCCGTTGGAAGCTCAGACGGTCATCGATCCTGAAGTCTGGGCCAATCCCTACCCGTTCTTCGAGCGGCTTCGCCGGGAACATCCGGTGTGGCTGGTACCGGGGCTTGACATGGCCTTCGTGGCCACCCACGACCTCATCGTGGACGCCCTGCGCCGGATCGACGACTTCTCCAGCCACCTCGACGTGTTGGTGGCCACCGGTGAAGACGGCAGCCCCTTTCTGTTCCGCACCGACGAGTTCGGGGAGGGCACCACCACCCTGGCCACCGCCGACCCGCCCGAGCACACCATGCATCGCAGCGTGGTGTTCCCCGAGCTAGTGGCTCGCCGCATGGAGGCCATGCGACCCGAGATCGAGGCCTTCATCGACGAGCAGTTCGCGGACGCCCGTTCGCAGGGCAACAGAGTGGAGTGGGCCAACACCGTGGCTCATCCCGTTCCCGCCCGGGTCATCGGGCGGTTGATCGGGCTGCCGGATGAGGACTGGCCCGATGTGATGAAGTGGGCTCTCCACGGTGGCCAACTGTTGGCCGGCTTCCACACGCGGGAGACCATGAACGCCATCTCCCAGGAAAACTCCGGTGCGAGCCGCTTCTTGTACACCAAGCTCGCCGAGGCATGCGAAAACCCGGGCGACGACCTGATGGGGGTGTGCGCCAAGGCGATGGCCAACGACGACATAAGCAGGGGAGAAGCCATCGGCACCCTCACGGTGCTTCTCGGTGCCGGCGGCGAGTCCACCGCGTCGCTCATCGGAAACGCGGTGCGGATGTTGGCCGATGATCCAAATCTCCAAGAACAAATCCGAGCCGACCACGGACTCATCGACAACTTCATCGAGGAGGCTGTGCGGCTGGAGTCGCCGTTCCGGGGCCACTACCGCCAGGTCAAGCGCGATTGCGAGCTGGGAGGCGTGAGCCTCAAGGCCGGCACCACCGCTTTCTTGCTGTGGTCGTCGGCCAACCGCGACCCTGCCGAGCACGACCGGCCCGACGAGGTGGTGCTGGACCGCCGTCTCCCCCGCAGCCACCTGGCCTTCGGCCGGGGCATCCACCACTGCGTGGGTGCACCGCTGGCCCGACTGGAGACCTACTGCTCGCTCCAGCGGCTCCTGGAGGACACCAGCTGGTTCGGTTTGGCCGCCGACGACCCGCCCCAGTGGGAGAAGAGCATGTTTATCCG
This sequence comes from Candidatus Poriferisocius sp., assembly GCA_965208545.1. GTDB lineage: Bacteria > Actinomycetota > Acidimicrobiia > Acidimicrobiales > Bin134 > Poriferisocius. The sequence continues at coordinate 3,241,698 of OZ242341.1, forward strand.
ACGACACGAGCACCTGCCATTGGACGTGACCTGGAACTAGCCCACCACACGACACTCAGACATAGGGTTGCGGGCTATGAGTGATTTCTCTGGCCGGACTGGCGGGGCGCTGGTCACTGGGGGAAGCGGCGGCATCGGCGCGGCCATCTCCGTGATGTTGGCCCAGCGGGGCAGTCCGGTGGCATTCACCTACCGGTCCAATGCAGAGGCCGCCGAGGAGGTGGCCGACGAGGTGCGTTCCGCGGGCGTGGATGCCCACATTGGAAATCCCGGGTTGGAGGATGCCGACGCAATGAGGGAGTTCGCCGACGAGGCTGCCGAGCGGCTGGGCGGATTGCACACCGTGGTGAGCGCAGCCGGGCCCCACGTGCCCCAGATGTACATATCGCAGACCGACCCCGACCTGTTCGCCAATCAGATTGAGGCCGATGTGATCGGCGCTTTCAACCTGACCGTGGCTGCGCTCCCCCATCTGCGACCCTCGGGAGGCAGCATCGTGTATGTAACCACCGCGGCCACCACCGTCTTCCCCAAACGCGACGCCCTGTCGTCGATACCCAAGGGGGCGGTGGAGTCACTTATGCGGGCGGTGGCCGTCGAAGAGGGCCGCTTCGGAATCAGGGCCAACTGCGTAGGGCCGGGCATGCTGGAAGACGGCATGGCCGCCCGGCTCATAGCCGACGGCGATTTGGACGATAGGGCTCTGGAAGTGGCCCGCACCAACATCCCCCTCGGCCGCTTCGGCAAGGCGGTAGACATCGCCGAGGCCGCATGTTTTCTGGCCTCCGACGCCGCCAACTACATCAGCGGCCAAAAGCTCGACATCGACGGCGCCTTCACCGTCTGACGATCAGTCCCACTCCTCCACTGTGACCCGGTGCATGAGGCGGCGCTCGGTGTAGTCGGGGACGGCGAAGTGCTGCACGGCCCGGTTGTCCCAAAAGGCAATGGAATCCGCAACCCAGCGGAAGCGGCACTGGAATTCGGGCGAGCGCACGTGGTTCAACAAGAACGCCAGCAGCACTTCGCTCTCGGCCTCGGTCACCCCGACGAGGCGGGTGGTGAAGTTGCTGTTCACGAACAGGGCCCGCCGCCCAGTCTCGGGATGGACCCGCACCACCGGGCGTATCAATTCCGGGTACTCGGCTTGCATCATGTCCAAATGCTCTTTGGCCAGACCCTCGTCAATGGCCCGAGTAAGGGTGTAGGTAAGGTCGTGAGCCGCCTCCAGCCCGTCGACCAACGCCCGCATAGGCTCTGACAACCGCTCGTAGGCCTTGTACATGTTGGCGAAGCAGGTGTCGCCGCCAATGCCGGGCATCTCCACCGCCCGGAGGACGGAGCCCAGTGGCGGTTTGGGCATATAGGTGTTATCGCTGTGCCAGCGGGCGGCCAATCCTCCCACTGGGGCGATCTGATCGAGCACCGTGATGGCCGGATGGGTATCCAGCTTGGGTCCGAACGGCGCCACGTTGATAGGGCCGAATCGCTGGGCAAAGGCCAGGTGCTGATCGGGGGTGATGGGCTGGTCCCGAAAGAACACCACCAGGTGGTCGAGCAGGGCCTGGCGGATTCCTGCCACCGTGTTGTCGTCGAGCTCTTCGCGCAGATCCACCCCGTGGATCTCGGCCCCGATGTCGGAGGTCAGCGGACGAATGTCCAAGGCGGCCATAACAGTGTTATTCGGCGAAGTCTCCGGCGTCTCGACGCAGCGTGCGAATGGCGTCGTCCAGTGCTCCCAGTGTCTCGGCCGACAAACCAGCCAGGCCGAACTCAATGTCGGCCAAGGCATCGGCCGCTTTGGCCACCACTCGGCGACCCTCATCGGTGATCTCGGCCAAGACGGTGCGGCGGTCCTCGGAGTGGGGCACCCGACGAACCAGCCCGTCTCGCTCCAAACGGTCGATGGCGTTGGTGACGCTGGTGGGGTGGACCATCAGCCGGTCGCCCATCTTGCCCAATGGCAGCGAGCCGCGTCGGGAGAAGTGGAGCAGGGCCAGCGCCTCGAACCGGGAGAATGTCAGGTCGAACGGCACCAGGGCCTCGTTTATGCGCCCGATCACCAGCTGGTGGGCGCGGGTAATCGAGGTGGCCGCCGACATGGCGTCGATGGCCCGCCACTCGTTGGCTTCCCAGTTACGCCGGGCTTCGCCGATGGGGTCGAATGGAAGCATCCAATCGTCACTCTAGGTGACGATTGTCTGACCGCACGATCCAGCCTCCTCATGGCTACGCTGAGGCCGCCCATCGCACTGTGAGGATTTTTCATGATCGTCGTCGCCGGATCTGTTTCTGTTCCCACTGAGAACACCGAGGCCTTCATGGCCGCCGCCGCAGACATCTCAGCCGCATCCCGGACTCTGGAGGGCAATATCGACTATTGCATCTCGATGCAAGCGCCCGGAGCATTCCGATTCCTGGAGATCTGGGAAACCGAGGAAGCCATGATGGCCCAATTCGCCGCACCCCACTTTGGCGCATTCCAGGCCGCAGTCGGCGAGCTGGGCATGGCCGGTATGGACGGCAAGAAGTATGAGATCTCCTCGGTCGGCCCTCTGTTCGGATAGCAACCCGATCACAAAGACCGGTGCCTCCCTGGCTACGCTGTGACCGCTCATTGTCACTCTGAGGAGATCTCATGATCGTCATCGCCGGCACCGGCTCCCTTCCCCCCGAAAACACCGAGGCGTTCATGGCGGCCGCCAACGAGATGGCCGCCGCGTCCCGGGCTGAGGACGGCAACATCGAGTACTGCTTCTCGGTGGAGGCGCCCGGAAAAGTTCGCTTCTTTGAGATTTGGGAGAACGAAGAGTCACTCGGCGCCCATTTCACCGCCCCTCACATCGCGGCATTCGGGGCAGCCATCAACGAATTGGGCATCACCGGTATGGACGGCAAGAAGTACGAGGTTGCCTCGGTCAGCCCGCTGTTCGGATAGGGCGTTAAGCCACCCCCGCCGTTAGGCGGGATTCAGAATCAGGCAGACTGAACACGGTGGAGGACTACTTCCAACAGCTAGTGCGCTCTTGGCGCAGCGTCACCTCCCGAACGGTGCGCGAAGCGGTAGCAGTGTTGCTGCTGTTGATTGTGGTGTTCGGCTCCGGGTTCTCCGCGCTCACGACCTATGCCGAGGTTGTGATCTATGACGAAGACCGCTTTGCCGAAGAGCTCGCTGAGATCTTCGACGACGAGGACGTCCACAAGGTGGTGGCGGCGTCGTTCACCGCCGCCACCGTGGAGATGGCCGATCTGCCGGTGACCCCGGCTGGCTCCGCCGGCGCCGAGCAGACCATCCAGCAGGAGATACCCCCCGTGGTGGGCGAACTCCTCACCAACGAGGCCAACGACCGGCTCCTGGAGCGGGCCGTGCGAGCAGCCCACAACGACGTGCTGGCCGTGGAGGGCGGCACGTTAGTGGCCAACCCTCCCGTCCGATCTGTGCAAGTAGATCTGGGGCCGATCTTCAATCAGATGCTGGACCAGATCTCAGCTAACGAGGAACTGGCCTTTTTGGGCACCGTGCCGCCGCCGTTCGACGCCGGCGTGGTGACCGTGCTCCAGCGAGCCGAGCCAGGAGACCGGTTTTGGGAATTTCTGGGCCAGCTACAAGACCGACGTTCCTCCACCATCACCCTGATCTTGCTGTGCGGCATCGGTGCGCTGCTGATTTCACCGTCTCGTACTCGGGTGGTGTGGAGCATAGGCACCGGCATCGTGGCCATGGCCGGCATCTTGGGCGTAGGGATCTACGGCTCTCGGGCGCTGTTGGCGGTGTTGATCGACAACTCCGACACTGTGAGGGCTGCCCAGTCGATACACGAGGCCTTGCTGGACGATTTGAGCAGCCGGCTGATGGACATGGCCCTTATCGGGGTGCTGATGATTGTGGTCGGCGCCACCCTGGGCTGGCTGTGGCGCCGCTTCGGCCCCACACCGCCTGAAGAAAAGGCCTTGGCCGTCCCGGAATCCAACCCGGTTGTGTGACGACCCCTACGAGCCGGTGAACTCGGCTTTGCCGGGGCCGTTCTCGAGGAAACTGGCTACGCCGATATGGGCGTCTTGGGTGTCGAAGCAAGCGGCGAAGGCTTCCACCTCCACCTCGAGGGCTTCATCGAGCGACAGGAAGTAGCCGTCGAGGATGGCTTGCTTGGCTAGCGCGATGGCTGCGGGGCCCGAGGCGTAGCGAGCAGCCAGCTTCACCGCCTCGTCGTACACCTCGTCGTCGGGATAGACGGCGCTCGCCAAGCCGATGGCCACCGCCTCATCGGCCTTCACATTGCGGCCGCTGTAGATCAATTCCTTGGCCTTGGTGATGCCCACCAGACGGCTCAGCCGCTGGGTGCCTCCCCCTCCGGGGATGAGGCCCAACAGAATCTCGGGCTGGCCCAGCACCGCGCCCTCGCCAACGAGGCGGAACTCGGCCGCCATGGCCAGCTCACACCCTCCCCCGAGGGCGTAGCCGTTGATGGCGCAGATGGTGATTTGGGGCAGAGACTCAAGCGCCCGAAGGGCGACGTTGATCCGATGGCTCAGGTCTCGACCCCGATCGACATCCATTCCCGAGAACTCGTTGATGTCGGCACCGGCGGCAAATACCCTCGGTCCGCCCCAGATCACCACGGCCCGGATGTCGGTGCGCCCAGCCAGTTCGTCGGCGGCCTGTTGCAGCTCGGCTACCACCTGGGCATTCAGGGCGTTGACCTTGGGACGGTCCAGCCGCAGGGTGGCCACTCCTTCTGCCGCACCGGCTTCAATTCGCACAAACTCGCCCATGGCCACGCTCCTTGCTCTTCGGACCCGCCAACCGTATTCCCCCCGCAAGGCAGGCACTCAGTCATCGAGCGAGTGGCTCGAAATGGCACACTCAGGAGATGTGGGCCGAAACCATCAAGGCGTCGGGAAAGCGGTTTTTTGACCGTCCGGCCCTGATGGCAGAGGAGGGTTGGCCGGTCAGCTTTGTCGAGTTCGACCGCCTGACCGACGAGGTGGCCGTGGGACTGGCCCGCCGGGGCGTGAGCCACGGCCAGGTTGTGGCCCTGCTGGTGCCGTCGTCGGTGGACTACATCGTGCTCTACGGGGCGCTGGCCAAGCTGGGGGCCATCACCGCCGGGGTGAGCAGTCGCCTGCCCGCCCCTGAGCGCACCGTGCTGGTGAACGATGTGGCCGGGGCCGACCGGGCCATCGCCACTGCCGCCATGGTCGAAGGCATGACCCTCGACATTGACGTCATCGAGGTATCGCTGGGCGACGGTCGGGGCTCAGTGTGCGCCGACCTCCGGGTGGAGAACGAGGCCCCGCCTCCGCTGCCCCCTGACGGTGATCGGCCGGTGGCGGTGGTGTTCACTTCGGGAACCACCGGGGTGCCCAAGGGGGCCACGTTCACCAATCAGATATTGGCCGACATCGCGGTGGCGGACACCGGAAATGGCTGGGGTGAGGGTGGTCCCATCACTTCGAATACTCAGATGGCCCACATTGGGGTGATGGGCAAGATCCCGGCTCAATTCGCGGTGGGCACCACCCTGCATGTGATCGATCAGTGGAGCGCAACTGCGGTGCTAGAAGCCGTGTCCCGCTACCGGATGCCCGCAGTGGGGGGTGTGGCTCCTCAAATTGCCCTGATGCTTCGCCACCCCGATTTCGACCAGTACGACTTCTCCTCGGTGAAACTCGTGGTGACTGGCGGAGCGCCTTCGCCCCCTGATGTGATCGAGGAGGCCCGCCAACGGTTCGGGGCCGACTGGACCCAGCGGTACGCCTGCACCGAGGGCGGCGGCATTGGAACTTTCACCTGGATCGACGCCCCGATGGAGGAGATGCTCTACTCGGTGGGGCGACCCCGGCCCGGCATCAAGGTTGAGGTACGCGACCCCGATAGCGATCGGGCGGTGCCGGACGGAACTGTCGGGGAAGTGTGCTTTCAGTCCCCCACCGTGATGGCCGGGTACTGGCGCAATCCGACCGCCACCTCCGAGGCATTGCGGGGCGGCTGGCTCCACACCGGCGACCAGGGCTGGATCGACGAAACCGGATGCCTACGGCTGGTGGGCCGCCGGGGCGAGGGCTTCCACCGCGGCGGATACGTGGTGTTTCCCGTCGAGGCCGAGAAGGTGCTGGCCTGGCACCCCAAGGTGGGTGGCGTGTGCGTGGTGCCCCGCCCCGACGAATTGCTGGGCGCCGTCGGAGTGGCCGTAGTCATCCCCTCCAACCCCGCCGACCCACCCACATTGGAAGAGCTGCGATCCTTCGGCCAGCAGCACATCGCCGACTACAAGCTCCCCGAGCACCTCCGCCTCACCGAAGCCTTCCCCATGACCCCCATGTCCAAAATCGACAGAAGTGCTTTGGAATCCGAGGAGGCCTAGCGCGGCTCTCTCGGCAGTCCCAAAATCCCCTCTCCAACACTATTTTTCATCACCTCATCGGTACCGCCGCCGATGCGAATAGCACAGGCTCCCAGCAGCAATTGCTTCCATGCGTAAGTGCCCCACTCGCCGGTGTCGGCACAGATGCGGGGGCCGAGCAGGCGGGCGATCATCGAGGAAGCCCAGTTCATGTGCCGGGCGGTGGCGTACTTGGCTGCGGCCGGCGCCAGCGGGGGCTGCCGGTTGGCGTTCCACTCCACCAACCGGTACCCGATGTACAAGCGGGCCAGGTCTTGGCGCACCACCGGGTCGTCGGCCAGCCCGAAGTGCTGAGCCAGCTGCACGACCTTCTCAGGCGCGGCCAACCCCACCAGGCCGCTGCCGCCATAGCCCGCTCCCCTCGACCCGATCGAGGCCCGCTCCGATTGCAAAGAGGTGCGGAACACCGACCAGCCGGCGTTGACGTCGCCCACCCGGTGGCGGTCGCCGATGCGGGCGTCGTCGAAGAAGACTTCGTTGAACTCCGATCCACCGGTCATCTGCCGCAGAGGGCGAACGTCAGTACCCGGCGTGTCCATCGGGTAGATGAAGGCGGTGATGCCCTGATGCTTGGGGGCATCAGGGTCGGTGCGGGCCAACAGCAGGCCGATGTCGGAGAAGTGGGCACGGGAACTCCACACCTTTTGGCCATTGATCACCCACTCGTTGCCGTCGGCAGTTGCCCGGGTGCTGAGGGAGGCCAAATCCGACCCGGCCCCCGGCTCGCTCAGCAGCTGGCAGGCCAGGATCTCCCCCCGGTGCAGCCGGGCCAAGTAATGCTCCTTCAGCCAATCGGAACCGTGGGCCAAGATCGTAGGGGCCACCACTCCCAACGAGCTTCCGAACATCGTCTGCGACGGAACCCGGTAGCCGGCCTCCATGTCGAGGTAGACCCGCTCGTACTCCGGGCCGAGGCCTCGTCCCCCGTACTCGGGCGGCCCGGTGATCCATCCGAGGCCCGCCTCCCACATCTTGGTCCGCCACTGCTGGGCGTCCCTGACCGCGGCCTCTTCTTCAGCCGGGCTCTTCTCGGCGTACACAGTGATCTCATCGGAACCAATCCCCCAGGTGAACTCGTCGCAAACCGCCCGCTCAGCGTTGGTGTCCAAGAACGCTTGAGCCTCGGCGGCGAACTCGTCAAGCGTTGGCGTCACACCACGAGTTTGGCCGCTGGCAGTGTCCTAATTGAAGGCCAGTGTTCAATTGAGACTTTCGCAATCGGCATCCTTGCTCTCTCAGGGAATGAGATGTAGTTTCAAACCAGGCAATATGAGCGGGTACCGGCTCTTTGAGCCGGGCAGGAGAGACCGGGGGTTTGACATGTTGTCGTCACTGAGTGCGCTACAGCGCGGAGGCGTGTACATCTTTTTCGGAGGGGTGGTATCCGCTGTCGGCAGGGGAATCAAGCCAGGAATTCTGGTTGACAAAGCAGACTGGAACGACGTGGATGGCCTGGTAACAGCGATGGCCGACAACGAGGTTCTCGCCCATACCTCAGCAGTTTTATATGCCTTCGGCCTGATGTTCGTCATCACCGGTCTCAACAGCATTAGGCACTTTGTGACTGACCAAGGCCTGGTGGGAGACATGGTTCGCGGCGGGACGCTTTTGGGAATGCTCTCCATCTTCGTCCTTGGCATGCTCGAGGGGTTTGACCATATGGCGGTCAGAGTGCTGAACGACGGCATCGGCGGCGACAGCACCGAGATAGCAGTGGCTTTGCAATCGGCCAAGCTCGGAATCGTCTTGATCCTCTGGCCGGTGCTCTACGCAGCAATCGGAGTTGCCGGCATAGGCGGCACTCGCCTGCTGCCTGGTGGAATTCACCGAGCCATACAGGGCGTCGCGTCGCTGGTGATGCTGGCTACCGCTGTGCTGCTCCTAATGGCCGCCTCATTGGAGTCCAATGACTTCTGGATGGCGGTCAGCGCCATAACCGCCATCGTTCTGGCCATCTGGACCCTTGCGTTGGCCCATGCGTCCTACAAGGGCAAGGTTTCTGCTTCGACTGCGTAGCTAGCCCAACAACTTCATCGGCAGTGTCCCGCCAGTGACGGTCGCTTCCGGGTTCTCTTTCCCCGAGGCGCCCCGCTGGCGGGACGGCCAACTGTGGTTTTCTGACCTCTTCGGCATCCTTGCCCCCTCAGGGAATGAGATGTAGTTTCAGACCAGGCAATATGAAGCGGGCACCGGCTCTTTGAGCCGGGCAGGAGAGACCGGGGGGTTTGACATGTTGTCGTCACTGAGTGCTTTGCAGCGCGGAGGCGTGTACATCTTGTTCGGAGGGGTGGTATCCGCCGTCGGCAGGGCGCTCAAGCCGGGGGTTCTCGTTGACAGCGTGGACTGGAACGACCTCGACGGACTGGTGCAGGCGATGGCCGACAACGAGGTTCTCACCCATACCTCAGCAGTCATGTACGCCTTCGGTCTGATGTTCGTCCTCACTGGGCTCAATAGTGTGAGGAACTTTGTGACAGATAGTGGCCTGGTGGGGGACATGGTGCGGGGCGGAACGCTGCTGGGCATGATCTCCATCTTCGTCATCAGCGTGATTCAGGGGTTGGACCACATGGCGGTCAGAGTTATCGACGACGGCATCGGCAGCAATCCCAACGAGTTGGCTGTGTCCTTGCAATCAGCGAAGCTCGGATTGATCTTGATGGCTTGGCCCATTCTCTACGCGTCAATCGGCGTTGCCGGACTGGGCGGCATGCGCCTGTTGCCCGGAGGCCTCCACCGATCCATTCAGGGCATCGCCTCACTGGTGATGTTGGTGACCTCAGTGCTCCTCCTCATGGCCGCGTCATTGGAGTCAAATGACTTCTGGAACGCAGTCAGCTTCATAACCGCCATCGTCTTGGCGATCTGGATCATCACATTGAGCCATGCCTCCTACAAGGGCAAGGTGTCTGCGTCGGCCTCGTAGCCCAACAACTTCATTGGCAGTGTCTCGCCAGCGACGGTCGCTTCCGGACTCCTTTTCCCGAAGCGCCCCGCTGGCGGGACGGCCACCGATTCTTCGGCTTCTGCGCTGCTGATCGGCTAAGCAAGACCCCATGACTGCGCTGCTCTCGATCCAACTCCGCAACTTCGCCGCTGCCGACCCCGGTCCAGGGGGCTGGCAGCCCGCTTTGGATTTGGCCAAAGCGGCCGACGCCGCCGGGGTGGACAAGATCGTGGTCAGCGACCACGTGGTGTTCGGTGAAAACCTAGAGGCCTACGGTCGAGCTGAGCTGGGCGGCATGGCCGGTGGCCGCCAGCCCACCGGTCCCGACGGGCACTGGCTGGAGCCAACCACTCTCCTAACTGTGGTGGGGGCCATCACAAGCAACCTCCGACTGGCCAACAATATCCTTCTGGCCGCGCTGCGCCGCCCGGTGATCCTGGCCAAGCAACTGGCCACCCTCGACGTGCTCACCGGCGGCCGGGTGGATTTAGGCGTAGGCGTGGGCTGGCAAGCCGAGGAGTATGAGGCCGCCGGCTTGGACTTCGCTGAGCGGGGCCGCCAACTCGACCACTCCCTGGCGGTGTGCCAAGCCCTGTGGACCTCCTGTCCCGCCGATTTCAGCGACGACCGGCTGGAATTCTCCCGCATCTACATGCAACCCCAACCGGTGCAGCCCGGCGGAGTGCCTGTGTGGGTGAGCGGCACGCTCAATGCCCGGTCGATGCGCCGCCTGGCCCGCTTCGGTGCTGGCTGGATCCCGTGGGGCGACGACATGGGTGGGGACATGGCCGCCAACATCGCCCAGATGCGGGAAATGGTGTCTGGCCACGACCGCGACCCGTCTGGCATCGGGGTGGTGGGCACCCTGCCTCTGGTGCGCACCGACGACGGCATCGATCTGGCCGCCACCATGGACGGCGTCCCCGCCCTAGCCGAGGCCGGCGTCACCGACTTCCGAGCCCACCTCGCCATCCCCTCCGACCCCGCCGCCGCCCACGATTTCTTGGCCGAGGTCGTAACCGCCTTCCGCCCCGCCGTCGGGCGATAGCCGCACAAACGTCTCAGCTTGGTGCCGATCGGAACTGGGGTTCGCGGTCGATATAGGTGCGGACGAGGGTGACGAAGATGAGCATGGCGGCGGAGAGGGCGGCGGCCCCCCACAGGACAAGGCGGGTGTTGCCGACGGCAAGCAGGCCGGCCACAACGGCGGGGCCGCTGACCTGGCCGATGCGGATGGCGGTGCCCCAGGCGGCCACCATCACGGCTCGGTGCTCTTCGGGGGCCAGCGAGGCCGCCCGGCTTTGTAGCGGGACTACCACCAGCTGATCGGCGGCCCCCAACACCAGTACGGGGGCGATGATCACCGCCAGCGAGGGTGACAGCGCCATACCGGTCAAGCAGATCACGAAACCGATGTAGCCAGCCCGCACCATGGTCGAGATGGAATGACGGCTGGCTATGCGTCCCATGCTGAGCGCAATCAATCCGGCCGACACCGCGGGCAGCGACAGGATCAAGCCACGGATCCCGGCCGATGCTCCGAACTCGTTCTCCAGGTGGATGGGCATGGTGGTGATACCGACGGAGAAGAAGACCAGGAATGTGAATGGCGCCACCAGCAGCAGCACTCCAACTTCCCGCTGCATGAGGTGAGGACGAGCCTGGCGGAGTTGATGTCGCAGCGGATCGGGGGTCCGCCGCTCATCGGGAGGCAACAGAGTGGCCGCAAACAGGGCCAGCAAGATGGTGAAGGCATGCAGGGCGAATGGGCCTCGCCAGCCGAACAACTCGGTGAGCAGGCCTCCCGCGGCGGGCAGCAAGGCCACACTCAAGTTCATGGACAGGGCGTTCTGGCCGATGATCCGGGTGCGCTCCACTCCCTCGTAGTTGTCGCCGATGATGACCAGGGCCAGGCTCAAGAACCCCGATGAGCCCAGACCCTGAATGAACCGGAAGGTCAACAGCATGGCCAGGTTGGTGGAGGCCATGATGACCAGGCCGCCCAGGCCGAATACCAGCAGGCAGGGAACGATGATCCGACGGCGTCCGTAGCGGTCGGCGGCCACCCCGATCACCGAGGCCATGAACAAGCCGGGGGCGTGAGCGGTCATCAGGATGAACACCGAGGTCTGGTCGGAGATGCCGAATGCGTCGGCGATGTCGGGAATGGCCGGGGCAATGGTGGCGTTGGGCAGGATCACCGCGGCGCCGATCAACCACACCACTACGAGCTGCGACCGCCGGAGTCCCACATCCCGACGGTATTGCCCCACCCCGTCGGATGGCATGATCTGACCGTGGAGAAGCACCGGGAGTACTACCGGATCGACCGAGAGATTGAGGCTTCTCCCGAGTCGGTGTTCGCCGCGTTGCTGGGATTGATAGGCGGCCCAGAAGATGCTCCCACCTACGCCCGACTCGGCAATCCGCCCCCGCACGGACCGGGAGCGCTAGTTGTGTTCGAGCTCCAGGGCTATGAGCTACACGAGGTCTGCGTGGAACTGGAGGTCCCCCGCAAGCGGCGCTACCGGATGGTATCGGGCGCTCCGGTGGATCATTACGAGGCCCTTACCGAAGTGGCCTCCAGAGGCGATGGAACGCTTCTTACGTGGCAGGGATGGACTGAAGACGCCGATTCCGAAGTCGCCAAGGCCTGGAACAAACTTGCGCGGGAATCCATTGGCCGAGCAGTGGAAATAGTCTCAACCCTGGCCGAGCAAACGTGAGCGTTCCCCGGGTCGCTTTGCTCTTGGCGGTGGTGCTGCTGGCCGCGGGCTGCACCACCAAGACCAAGGAGCTCCCTCAAGGGCCGCCCCGGGAGATCCGCATCATCAACAACGTGGAGGTGGGCGACGACGACCGTAATCTCACTGTCCGCTACTGGGGCACTGAGTGCGAGGAGTTCAGTGATTCAGAGGTCGACTACGGCATCACTCAAATCAAGATCACCATCTACGCCCTGGTCACCACCGAGGAGTGCCAGCGTTCCGGCCTCCAACAAACCGCCGATATCACCCTCAACCAACCCCTGGGCAACCGCATCATCATCGACGCCAACTCCGACACCGTTGTTTACGAGCCTTAGCGATCCGTCTAGGTCGGGATCAGCTCAACGTCTTGGCCGTGAAGAGCCGCCAGGCCTTTGTCGAGTGTCACCAGCGATCCGCCAAAATATGAGGCCAGCTCAACCAGGTACGCATCCGTCACCTGCCGGTGGCCGATGACGCCGGACATCATCGAGACGTCGTAGCCGATCTCATCGGGCCAAAAGACATGCTGGTGAAGTTCAACGATCTGATGGAGCGCCCCAAGCGCGGCCTGAGTCGTCTCTCCGGCTCGCAGGAGATATCGAAGGAGAGTTCCCTGGGTAATCGGACAGGTCGCGAATGGGTCGTTCCTGGAGTCGAACCAATCCCACGCCTGATCATGGTGGACATGTTCAGAAATCGTCAGGGCAATGAGCACATTGCCGTCGAGCAACGCTGTCATTCATCTTCCAGCGAGCGGACGTCCTCGGCGGTAACTGGTCGACCCACACTAATGATCGGCCAGCCGGAACGAGCAGTCTCGGGGGCAGCCTGGGATGAGATACCCCGGCGGATGAACTCAGTCAACACCTCGCTCATGGTTTTGCGCTGCTGGTGAGCCAATTCACTGGCGAGAGTGTGGATGTCATCAGGCAGATCCACCGTTGTTCGCATCACTGCATCATAACATCACTTCATCATCAATCGTCGAGGTTGATACCTACTGGAGCAGGGCTGTGAGGTGGGAGGGGGCAGCGGCCGTTGGCAATTGGCGGCAGGTCGGCAACATCGTCGATAAACAAGGCGGGGGTAATGGCGCCGTGGACTTGAGGAGGGCCGGGAAGAGCGGCGGCCACACTCAGGGCGGCGTGCTGACCAATGGACGAGTCGAAGTAGTTGGTGACAACCACCTTGCGGCCCTGGTAGGCCCAGCGGCGAGCAGCGGCAATTGCGGTGCGAGGGCCGCCCAAAGCCATGGGTTTGACCACTACCACCGAAATTGATTCGGGGACTTGGGCGTCGACAGATCCCAGGCTGTCGTCCACCGCCAACGGTATTGGCGATTGGGACGCCACTTGGGCCAGGGACTCGATACCAGCCACCGGCTCCTCCACATATTCGATCTCGTATCGCTCCAACCGGGCCAACGCTTCAACCGCTTCCTCTGTGGTCCAGGCTCCATTGGCGTCGAGCCGCAATCGGGTGTCGTCGCCGACGGCGCCGCGCACCGCGGCGACCGAGGCCACATCCTCGTCCAGATCAGACGCTCCCACCTTCAGCTTCACCGTGCGGAAGCCGGCAGCCACCGCGGCCGCCGCGGTATGGGCGTCTCCCACCAATGCATTTAGCTCCACCCAGCCGGCCACCCGCTGGGCGCCGGCCAGCGCCTCGGCCTGGGTCTTTCCCGTGCGCCGGGCCTCTAAATCGAGAAGGGCCAACTCCACAGCACCGTGGGCGAACCGCTCATCCGGCAAGTCATCGGGGTCGGGATCAGCTGCCCATTGCTCCAGCGCACGTCGAGTTGCCGACAAGTCGGCGCCGGGCCATCCGGGCAAGGGCAACGCCTCGCCCCAGCCAGTGACACCACCGTCGGATACCTGCACCAACATGCCATCTCTTTGGGTGATAGACCCCCGGCCCGTCATCACCGGAAGGCGTAGCTCAAGGGCAACCGAGGTCAGCTCGACACGCATTGGATCACCGCCGCGGCGGTCGCGTCGGGAGCTTCCAGGTGAGCAGCGTGGCCAGCATCAGGTATCAGGGAGACGGTGGCCTGGGGGATGGCCGAGGCCATGTGATGGGCGACGGCCACGAACTTTGTGTCGTCGGCACCGACGATGAGCGCACAGGGTATGGCCAGTTCCCCAAGGCGGCATCCGACGGGCTCCACCGCTCCAGCCCCCATGCCCCGCAAACTGCGGGCCAAGCCCCGCGTATCGCAAACCAGCCGCTGAGCTCGCAATTCGGCTAGCTGCTCGAGTGACAGGCGAGATCGCTGGGTGGCAAACAGCGGTTGGTCGGCCCAGAAGTCGGCGAACCACTCGATGCCATCTGACTCGATCCGGTCGGCCAGCGCTTCGTCGGCGGCGATGCGCTCGCCCCGCTCGTCAGGATCATCAATCCCGGCTCTGACACCGATGAGAGCCAACGAACCCACCCGGTCGGGATGGGCTAGCGCGAGGTGCAGCGCAACCCGGCCACCCATGGAGTAGCCCACCAAGGCGAAACGCTCCAGATGAGAGGTAGCCGAAACCACACCGGCTACTGCCGCGGCCATGGTGTAGTCGTTGGGATCGTCGGAGATCGGCCCCGATCCGTGGCCGGGAAGGTCGAGAGCCACCACCGGGTCGGGCAGTCGGCTAGTGAGCGGGGTCATGGCTGCGGCCGATCCGGTGAAACCGTGCAGGATCACGGTGGCCGTTGTTCTCATTCGGTGAGATCAGAGAGCTGCTGGCGCTGCTTCACAGCGGCATCGTGGTCTATCGGCACTTCGATCACCGTCACTCCCGAAGCCTTGGCGATGGCAACGGCCAGCTCATCGGCCTGTTCGATCTGGTGATAGTGAATGCCCAGTCCTTTGGCCAGATCGCCCAGCGACACCCCGTGAGGGGTGTGGAACAGCTCCTCGAAGTGAACGTCGGATCCGCCGTCGGCCAGCGGGAGCAGCGAGAAGATGCCGCCGCCGTCGTTGTTGGGCACCACCACGGTGAGATCGGCCCCCGACAGGGATGAGGCCAGCAGCCCCCCGATGTCATGCAACAGGGCCACATCGCCCACCAATGCGGCCACTGGCTGGCCCATGGCCAAGGCTGCGCCCAAAGCCGATGAGACCACCCCGTCGATGCCATTGGCCCCCCGGTTGACCAGCACTCGCCGCGGCAGGGCATCGGATGGCCAAAACGAGGTCACGTCCCGCACCGGCATGCTGCTGGATGCATAGAACGCCACCTCTGGGGGCAGCGCCCGCAGCAAGGTGGCAGCCAGCCGCGGCTCCAGCAATTCGTCGAGTCCCAGAGCCGCCTCTACCCGATCCCACGCGTCGGCAGCCGCTTCGATCCAACTCACCGCCCAGGCATCATCGGCCGAGGCCATCTGCCCAGCGGCCGCACCCAGCAGAGCCACCGGATCGGACGCCAGCGCAGCCGTCCATCCGAACGACGGATCCTCCCAGCGGCGCCGGGGATCCACCAATAGCCGATCGGTCGCACCGCACGACGCCACGAAGTCGATAATCGCCCGATTGCTGGGGGGACCGCCGATGCGCACCAGCACGTCGGGAGCCAGATCGGTACGTCCCAGCACCCACTCCGCACCGTCCAGAACCATTGGCCCCCGGCCCCGGATCTGCGATCCGGCGTCGGCCACCACCGGCCACCCCGCCGTCTCGGCAAAGGCGACGATGGCTGCGGCACCGCCGTCGTCCACATCCAATGCGCCCGACACGATCAAGCCCCGACGACCGGCCATTTGCCGCACCGCGTCCACATCGGCTTCCACAAGTGTCCGGACCGGGGCAATTGGCTGGCCCACGGATGCATCGAATCGGGGAATCGGACCTTGGGGTTCCAGGGGCTTGCGAAACGGCCAATTGAGATGCACCGGCCCCAGATTGGGACCCGCCCCTGCGGCGGTGGCCGCCCGAACGGCCAGTCTGGCGAAATAGTCGGAATCGTCGAGGTCGCAGGGAGTCTCGGCGTACCAGCGGACATGGTCCCCGTAGAGCTTCACCTGATCGATGGTCTGGCCGGCGCCGGCGTCTCGCAGCTCCGGCGGTCGGTCGGCGGTGCAAACCACCAGCGGCACCCCGCTGTGATGAGCCTCCACCACTGCCGGGAAGAGATTGGCCGCCGCGGTCCCCGACGTGCACACCACCGCTACTGGGCGACCCGACGCTTTTGCCATCCCCAAGGCGCAGAATCCAGCCACCCGCTCGTCGAGCTGCACGGTGACCCGCAAATCTTCCTGTTTACGGGCGGTCACCGCGAGGGGGGTCGACCGGGACCCGGGCGACACCACCACGTCGGCAATCCCGCAGGCCGCCAGCTCAGCCCAGAACCTGCCGGTGGCCCGGTAGGCCAGGTCGGTCATGTCACCACATCCAGCACAGCCGCGAACTTGACGTCGGTCTCTATGAGCTCCTGTTCGGGGTCGGACCCGGCCACGATGCCCGCCCCGGCACATAAGCGCATCCCATTGGGGCCGATCAACGCCGAGCGCAGCGCCACATAGAACGAGCCGCAGCCCCGGTGGTCAATCCATCCCACTGGCCCGGCGTACCACCCGCGGTCAAGTCCCTCGTGTTCGGCGATCCACTGCTGGGCGAACGTGGTCGGCGTGCCCCCCACCGCTGGAGTGGGGTGCAGGGCACCCGCCAGCCGCAGGGCCATGCCGGGCTCAGGGGTGATCCGGCCAGTAACCGTGGTGGCCAGGTGGTGAATCCCGGGCAGGGTCCGAACCTCGGTGTCGCCGGTGGGATCCAAGTCCACTCCAGCCAAAGCCAAGCGGGTGCGCAGGTATTCCACGACATAGTGGTGCTCAGCCTGCTCTTTGGGATCGGTGGCCAACCGCTCGGCGATGGCCGCGTCGTCGGCCGGTGTGGCTCCTCGAGGAGCAGTGCCGGCCACTGCGTAGGTGGTGACCACATCGCCATTTAGGTCTGCCAGGACCTCAGGGCTCGCACCGACAAAGCACGACCTCCCTCGGCCAAAACCGAATATCGCACACGACTCGAAGCGATCCGACAACCGAGACAGCACCACCGCAGGGTCGATGCTGCCGACCGCCTCCACCTCTCGGGCCACCACCACCTTGGCCAGCTCCCCGGCATCGATGGCATCGGCGGCCTGCTTCACCGCGTCCCGATAAGTGGCCCGAGTTCCGTCTTCTACCCGCAAGGGGTTGCCGTCATCGGTGTGGTCTGTTCCTTGTGCCGACCCCCGAACAATCTGTTCCGGCACCACCAAACGCCCGCTCGGATATCCGTCCCATGCACCTGTTCCCGACTGATCGGCGAAGCCGAAGCCGGCAAAGGCGACCTCACCCTCGTCCAGCAGCTCAGCGGCGGCCGCGGCGGCCGCCTCAAAGCGCCAACGACCATCGACCTCAACAGCCCGCGCCGCTCCCAATCCGGCCATGGCGTCGGCGCCCGGGGCCCGCCAAAAAATCCGGTCATCGCCGGACCACGAGGCGAATTCCTCCAGAGGCTTCATTTCACCCGCTCTGCCAGCCGGACTGCCGCCCTGCTCAGCAGGGTCCGGCGAAAGTGCTCGCCTACCAGCGCCACCACTTGAGGCACCAGCGCCTCAACCAGCGGAGTCAGATTCTCCAAGTCATTGCTGGTCAGCTCTTCAGTGCCCATGGCATCCAAGAACAGATCCACCGCCTCATCCACCACTGCCTCCACGTTGCGGGCGTGGCGAACAGCCAGTGCGGCCAAATCGGGCACGCTCACCCCGACCGCCACGAGGGCGGCACCGGCCTGCAGCATGGTGACGGCGTCCTCTTTGAATCGACCGGAGTCGTCGGGGATCACCAACCCTGCATCGATGGCCAGATCCACCTGCTCAGCAGCCAGGCCCGATGCCTCTATCAGCTCAGCCCGGCTGAGGCCTTCCTGCGCCATCCCTCAAGCGTAAACCCCGCCTCTCCACGAGCACCCGTGGAGGGCCGAATTCCCGATACCCAGCCTGACTCCAAGAAATGTGGTGTATATTCACCTTATGCGGCGTATACAGCTATACATGGATGACGATTTGGACCACGCCCTTACTGCCGAGGCAGCGCGATCCGGCAGGACCCGATCCGAATTGGTCAGGTTGGCCGTGCGCCAGTCCCTAGAGCATGCGCTCTCCGAAAGCCATGACCCAGTCGACGCCCTGATCGGATCTGTTGACATCGATCCCATCGACGACATCGACGCCGCCATCTATCTCCAGTGAGGTTCGCAGACACTTCATTTTGGGTTGGCCTGCTGCTGCCCCGCGACCGGCGGCACCCCGACGCCACCGCTTTGTGGACCAGGGACAACGAGCCTGTTCGCACATCCAATCTGGTGCTCGGCGAGACGTGGACTCTGCTCAGTTACAGAGCCGACCATGGTGCGGCTGTTCGATTTCTGGACACTATCGACCAGTCAGGCCGCGTTTCTCGAGCCCCGGTGGATGCGCACATCGACGAGCGAGCCTGGGAATGGCTGCGCCGACACGACGAGCGGGCCTACTCCTATGTGGATGCGGTCAGCTTCGAAATCATGCGACGGGAGCGAATAACGGAGGCCCTGGCATTCGACGGCGACTTCACCGCCGCCGGATTCGTCGAAGTCCGCCCCTAAGACATGCACGGCGAACCTTGCTAGGACTAGAGGCATGAAAATGCAATCCCACTTCGACAACGAATTGTTCGAGTTCCTCGTCGAGCTGCAAGCAAACAACAACCGGGAGTGGTTCGCAGAGCACAAGGAACGGTACGAGCGGCATGTAAAGCAGCCCCTGCTGGACTTCATCGAGGACTTCGAGCCGTACCTGCACTCGATCAGCAAGCACTTCGTCGCCGACGCCCGAGCCAACGGCGGATCCATGTTCCGGATCTATCGCGATGTCCGCTTTTCCAAGGACAAGTCCCCCTACAAGACCCAAGCTGCGGTCCACTTCCGCCACGAAGCCGGCAAGTCGGCCCATGCGCCGGGCTTCTACCTACACCTGGCCCCCGACGAGGTGTTTGCCGGAGTTGGCCTCTGGCGACCGGACTCAGCTGCGTTGGCAGGAATCCGTCAGCAGATTGTCGACGATCCCCAAGGCTGGGACCACGCCGTTCAGGCCACCGGATTCGCCGAAGAATTCGAGCTGACCGGAGACTCGCTAAAGCGCCCCCCAAAGGGATTCGACCCCGACCACCCGAACATCGAAGACCTCAAGCGCAAGGATCACGTCGCCACGGTTCCGTTCTCCGAGGATGAGGTCACGACCGCAGGCTTCATCGAGTCGTTTGCCGACGCCTGCCGCATAGCTTCGCCGTATACGGAATTCCTAACGACAGCCGTCGGCCTCCCGTACTGACCGGACGCGGTCGCACCGAACTCAGGATTCCTTGAGCGTGGGGGTGTAGTTCTCGAGTTCGGGGATGATCTCTTTGCCTATGAGTTCGATGGTGCGCATGATCGACTCATGGGAGTGGTAGCCAAACTGCACGTAGCAAATGAGCTGGTCCACCCCGAGGTCGGCGTAGTGCTTCATCTTCTCGTAGCAGGTGTCCACGTCGCCCACCACGATCATGTCGGCCTCGTCGAAGTGGTGGATGAGATCGTCGATCCCCTCTTCCATGAGCGGCTTGAGCAGCGGGAACGTTGCGTCCCGCTCCTCTTGTGACAGCTCGGGCAGCTCCCAGTCCAGCGTGAACTGGGCCAGGTTGGTGTACCACCACTCCACTGACTTCCAGACCTCGTTGTCCAGCACCTGCTGGGGCGAGTCAGCGCAGTGCACCAGGGTGTAGGCCGCGGTGGCGTTGGTGGTCACGTCGGTGATGGGCTCGGGGTTCTCGGCCGCGGCCCGGTAATTGCGGATGTGGCGGGCCATGGCCTCCAACGGCTGCATGATGGAGAACGACAGCATGCCCATGCCCGCCTTGCCGGCCACCGCAGCGGAGTTCTCTGAGGCGCACGCCATCCACGCCGGAGGGTGGGGGTACTGCATCGGCTTGGGGGTGACCATGCGCTTGGGGAACTTGAATCGGGGCGAGTCGTACTCGAAGTACTCCTCCCGCCACATGCCGCACACAATCTCGATGGCTTCTTGCCAGTCGTCTCGGGAGCGTTCCCGGTCGACCCCGAAGGCGATCTGCTCCATCGGAGTGGACCGGCCGGTGCCCCACACCGCCCGACCGTTGGACAAGATGTCGACAGTGGCCACCTTCTCGGCGATGCGCTGCGGCGGGATGAAGCCGAACGGGGTCAATGTCACGCCGAAGCCCATCTTGATGTTCTCGGTCACCATCGACAGGGCGCCAAGCAGCACCTCGGAGGCGGGGCAATGCGAGCGTCCCTCCCGGAAGTGGTGCTCCACCGCCCAGATGGTGTTGAACCCGAAGGAGTCGGCCAGCTTGATCTGCTCAACGGCGTCCTTGTAGGCCTTCTGCTCCCGTTCCCGCTGGCCCCAGGGATGGGGCTTTCCCCACGGCTTGGGGGCGTCCACTTCGTACAGCAAGTCCAACTTCATGGCGGCGACGATACCTACCCGCCTTCAACTAGCGCACTTTGGAGCCGGCTCCCGGTCCGGGTTCGATGCCCGCATCGGCCGCCAGCCGAAAACCCATGTTCCCGGTGGTGGAGGTGGGGTCGTTGGCGTGACGGGCAGCCACCCGGTAGCGGTTGCAGTAGGAATCGTGGCAGAGGTACGAACCGCCTCGAATGGCCCTTACCCGACCTTCGGGCGGCCCCAACGGATCGACCAGGGGCCGCTCCGGCGGGAATCGGTTGTCGAACCAGTCGGCACACCACTCCCACACGTTGCCCGAGCAGTTGTACAGGCCGAACCCGTTGGGCTCGTATTCGTCCACCGGGGCGGTGCCCACATAGCCGTCCTCAGCGGTGTTGTGGCTGGGGAACTCCCCCTCCCAGATGTTCAGTCGAGGCTCCCCGTCGGGGTTGATCTCGTCGCCCCACGGCAGCCGGGCTTGCACCAGGCCACCCCGGGACCCGTGCTCCCACTCGGCCTCGGTGGGCAACCGGGCGCCGTACCAAGCCGCGCATGCGGCGGCATCGAACCATGAAACATGTACCACCGGGTGGTTGCCCCGTTCCTCCACCGACGACTGCGGTCCCTCGGGGTGAGACCAGCGGGCGCCTTCCACTTGGCGCCACCACTCAGCACCAACCACCCCTCGGGTGGGCTGAAAGTCGTCGGGCAACAGCCCGCCGAACACAAACGACCACCCCTCCCGCTCAGCAACGGTTACATACCCGGTGGCCTCGACAAAGGCCGCGAATTCGTCGTTGGTCACCGCGGTGGCGGCGATCTGGTACGGGCTCAGCACCACCTCCCGCACCGGCCCCTCGCCGTCGCCCTCAAACCACACCTCTTCGGTGCCCATAAGAAACGACCCGCCCTCCAGCGACACGAAATACATCAAGCAGCCCAATCAGCTTCCGACGATGGCGGAATCGGCCAACAAAAGGAAATCCACCCCAGCGTCATAGCATGAATCCATGAAGACAACCGGAATCATCTTTGCCGGTCTCGACTGCGACGCCGACGCCATCGAGGACTGGAACCGCTGGTATGACTTGGAGCACCTGCCCCCCAATATCGCCCTGACCGATGTGATGCACGGCCGCCGATACGTGGCCCCGCCCAGCCACCAGGGGTTACGGCCCGACGGCTGCGATGAGGCGTTCTCCGACGGGCGCAGCGCCTTTCTCACCATCTATTGGCTGTGCGGCGACGTTGACGGGGTGATGGCCACCATGACCGACTACCGGGAGGTGCTGGTGGAAGCCGACCGGATGTTCCCCGACGAGAAGAAGATCGTGCGGCTGGGCGACGCCCTCGCCCTCGACTGGGCAATGGCCGACCCCGCACTGAAGGCCGATCCCGGCGACATCCCCCACATCTCCCACACCGATATTCATGTGGTGCTGCGCCGGGGCCTTGGCGATCAACATTGGCACCGCGCCATCTACGCCCCCGCGGCGGTGTCCGTCGACGGTGTGCACGCGGTGGTGTCGTTCACTTCCCGCTTCGCCCCCGATACCGCCATCGACTTGCACATGATCGAAGGCGACCCCGCTGAGGTGGTGGCCGCGCTGCGGGCCGCCACCCCCTCCCGGCCCGCCACCACCGACGTCGGGATGGACGGTCCGTTCCAGCTCATCGAGCCGCTGCGCTACCCGTGGGCCGAGCTGATCCGCGGGTCATGGATGCCCCAAACGGTCGCCTGAGCGACCCGGCCTCGCTTCGGCGGGCCAAGTGGCGGGCCACTGGCCTGCTGCTGGCCGCCGCCGTGTTGTTTGTGGTGATGCGGCTGCTCACCGACGGCGACGGCTGGTCCGGCTACGTGGAGGCCGCCGCCGAAGCGGCCATGATCGGCGGTTTGGCCGACTGGTTTGCGGTGACCGCCTTGTTCAAACACCCGCTCGGCATTCCCATTCCCCACACCGCCATCATCCCCCGGCGCAAAGACGCCATCGGCGCCAGCTTGGGCGAGTTCGTGCAGGACAACTTCTTCGAGCCCGACGACTTGGCCCGATGGGTGGCCGGCCGGGCCCCCGCTGAGGCTCTGGGCCGATGGCTAGCCGCAGAGGGGGATGCCGGGCTGGTGTCGGGTCCCGCTCTGGGTCGGCTACTGGAGTCGATGGTCGAAGGCGGCCACCACCGCTCAATGGTCGACGCCGCCGTGCAGCGGGCTGACCGCTTCCTGGTGGACAACTTCGAGGTGCTGAGAGACCGCATTGTTGAGGAAGCACCCATCTACACCCCCAAGGTGCTCGATCACCACATCTTCACTCGCCTCCACCGAGGAGTTCGTGGAGTGCTGGCCGACATGGCCGACGACCCCGAGCACGAACTGCGCCTTCGCATCGACGCCGGACTGCGCAGCTATGCCCAGCGCCTCCAAACCAACCAGCGACTGGCCACCCGGGTGGAGGCAGTTCTGGCTAGGGCCGGTGAGTCGTTGCAAGGCGACTCCACCCTCCAAAACCGGGTGGACCGATGGCTGGTTTCCGCAGTGGGCCTGTTGGCCCGCCACGCCCAAGCCGAGGTAGCCAACGTGATCGGCAGCACCGTGGCCCGCTGGGACGCCGACGACACCAGCTCCCGCATCGAGCGCCGAGTCGGCCGCGACCTCCAGTTCATCCGCATCAACGGCACCCTCATAGGAGCCCTAGCCGGCTTAGCCATCCACGGAATCAAACAGGTGCTTTAGTGGTCAGTCTGTGAATCGAGACCGCAGCTCGTGCTTCAACACCTTGCCGGTGGCGTTTCGAGGCAGCGACTCCACGATTTCTATCTGCTCCGGAATCTTCTGCGGCATGATCCCCGCCGCCCGGAAGTATTCCCCTACCTCGGGCAAGGTAAGCCCCTCGGCACCAGAAGCCAGCTCAACGACTGCGCAGACCCGCTCGCCCCGCTCCTCGTCGGGCAGCCCGATCACCCCGGCGTCGAGCACCTTGGGGTGGGCGAACAGCAAGTCCTCGATCTCGGTGGCCGAGATGTTCTCCCCCTTGCGGATGATGATGTCCTTCACCCGCCCGGTGAGCGTGACATATCCGCCGGCATCCAAGTAGCCCACGTCGCCGGTGTGGAACCAGTCTCCATCGAACGCAGACGCAGTCAAGGCGTCGTCCACGTAGCCCCGGCACACCATGGGCCCCCGGATCCACAGCTCCCCTTCCACTCCGACATCAGCCGGTTCGCCATCGAAGCCCACTACCTTGATTTCCGCCCCGGCCAGCGGCCGGCCCTCGGTCTCAGCCAGCTTCTCATCGGGGTCGTCGGGAGTGTTCTGGGCGATGATCGGCGCCTCGGTCATCCCCCAGGCGTGGCCGCATCCCCGCCCGCCGATCTCAGCCTGCACCTCGTAATGCTGGGACGCCGGCATGGGCGCCCCGCCGCCGGAGAAGAGCCGGAGCCGGGGAAGGATGGGCTGGCCGGGCTGCTTGCGCTGCTCGGCCACAAAGGCCATGAAGAAGGCCGGGCCTCCACCCACCAGAGTGACATCGTGACGGGCGAACAGTGCGGTGGTCTCAGTGGGATCGAACGCCTCGGCAATCACCAGGGTGCAGCCCGAGCTCAACGACACCGACAGGTTGGACACCCCGCCGATGTGGGCGAACGGAAAGGCCAGTCCGAACTTGTCGTCGGCGGTCACGTGCTGGCGCTCCACCATGGCGATGCCCGACGCCATCACCGAGGAGTCGCAGTGGCGGGCGCCTTTGGGATCAGACGTGGTGCCCGACGTGTAGTACACCCACCGGATCTCCTCGGGATCCTCAGGAGCAGGAATGTCGTCCAGCATTGATGGATCGCCCTCCGGCAAGTCCCCGTCGCCCACCACCACATCCAGCCCGTCGACCTCAGCGGCGATCCCCTCCGCCATGGCCTGAAAGTCGAACCCCCGCCACACCGACGGCACCAAGAACAGCTGAGCCCCTGTCTGGCGAACGCAGAAACCCACCTCCCGCTCCCTATACACCGGGATGATCGGATTCTGCACCGCGCCCAACCGAGCCAGCGCCGCCTGCAACACCAAAGTGGACGGCCATGTCGGCAGCTGCCACGAAACCGATACCCCCGGCCCCGCCCCCAACTCAACCAGCCCCGCCGCCGCCCGCAGCGCCGCATCCCGATACTCGGCAAACGTGAGCACCTGATCCCGGTCGTCGATGATCATCAGAGCATCCGGCGTCAACTCCGCCCGCCGCTCCACCATCCCCCAAAACGTCCCGCCGCTCAACACGCCAAGACCCTAGACCCGGTGGAACAACAGCGGGCGTAACGACAGACCAGATTCCCTAGATGTTGATTCTGCTGTTGGGAGCCAAGTTCTCTAGTTGACTAGAGAACTATAGAAATATAGATTTTGGTCTCATGACTAGGTCTGAAGCCAATGCCCTTCTTGCCCTGCGGCTTGGAATTGATCGTGCGGGACGCACACCGATAGCGACACAGATCGCTGAACAATTGACATCAAGGATTGCTTCAGGAGTTCTGTTGGCAGGCAACCGGCTTCCAGCAACGAGCGACGTAGCCGACCACCTTGAAGTGAACGTGCATACGGTGCGTGCGGCCTACGCCCAACTCGCAGCCGACGGGGTCATTGCCATGCAGAGGGGCAGCCGAGCCCTGGTATTGGGCTTTGACGCAAATGCGGCGCGCACGAGCCGAACGGGCATTCCCACATTCACCATCGGCGTCATGGTTCCTCACTTCTCGGACTACTACGCCGAATTCCTCCAAGCAGTGGCACAGTCGGCCGAAGTCGAGGGCTGGCTACCGATCATTTGCCAAACGCGGCAGTACGAGGCGGGAACGGTGGCGCGCTACGTCGACCAGATGGCGAGCCGCGGCGTGGATGGACTGATCGCACTGCACTTTGAGACTCCAGATGACGCCGAAACGACGGCAGCGCTGGCGATGGCCGCCGACCACCTGCCATTGGTGTTCGTGGACAGCGCCCCACTCGAATTTGGCCATCAGATCATGGTGGATCGGGTGGCCGGCGCCTTGGAGGCCACAAAACACCTCCTTGACCACGGCCATCGGCGCGTGGCCTTCATCTCAACCCCGATCGGGTGGAGCTCCCGCAGCCAACTGCGTCAGGGATACCTGCAAGCGCTCGAAGAGGCCGGCTTGGAGCCCGACGTAGAGCTTGAGATTGCCGCGGGGGACATGTCGCTGGACGCCGGCGCCAAAGCAGCGTCGAGCCTCATGCTGCTCGACAACCCCCCCGAAGCGATCTTTTGCGCTGGCGACATTCTCGCCTTAGGCGCTCTTCAGCACTTGCAAGACATGCGGGTAAGCGTTCCAGAAGACGTGAGCGTCATGGGCTACGGCGAATTGCCCTTCTCATCTTTGGCGGGTCCCCCCTTGTCGTCATCGCGCCTTCCGGCGCGTGAGCTGGGAGAACTTGCGGTTGCCAACCTCCGTGATGCCATCGACGGCCGGAGCCGAATCCACATCGCTCCGATTCAAACCTCGCTAGTTGCCCGGCGGTCTTGCGGCTGCCGATAACCCTTCCAAATGAAGTGCACAGCATTGCTGGGCCGAAAGGAAACCCAATGAACCCCAGACGAATACTCATCACCTGGCTGGCGATCCTGACTGCGTTGGCCATAACCGTTTCTGCCTGCGGTAATGATGACGATGCCCCGGCATCGAGCGAGCCTGAACCCACTGTCGCAACCAGTGAGCCCGAGCCAACCGCCGAGCCTCAACCTGAGCCAGAGCCCGAGCCAACCGCCGAACCAGAACCCGAGCCCACGCCACAAGAGTTGCGAAACGTCTCGCTTCGGTTGCCCTGGTTCCCGAGCGCTCAGTTCGCAGGCTCCTACGTCGCCGCAGCCAAGGGCTTCTTTGAGGAAGAGGGTCTGAACGTCACCATCAATCCTGGGGGGTTCGATGTCAACAGCATCACGCTTGTAGCCGCAGGCTCCGACGACTTCGGCCTGCACGACACCAACTCGCTCATCTTCGCGTCCGTCGAGGAAATTCCCCTTGTCACGGTGGCGACCTATCTTCACGCGCACCCGGGGGCCATCATGTCGCTTGAGTCTTCAGGCTTCGAGTCCTTGGACGATCTGGTGGGCGCCACCATCGGCTTCCAAGAGGGCGGCCCGTGGCAGCTCACCCAGGCCATGCTCACTCAAAACGGCATCGATCCAGACTCCCTCAACCAGGTGGCGGTCGGCTTCGATCTCACCCCGCTTTTCGAGGGCGACATTGATCTGCTGACGGTGTTCTCCACCAACGAGCCGGTTTTGGCCGAACTGCAAGGCTTCCCAGTGGATGTCTTCATTCCCTACGACTATGGAGTACAGGCTGCGGCCAACGCTCTGTTCACCACCACCAGCTTCAGGCAAGACAACCCTGAGGTGGTATGCGGGATGGCTCGCGCCATTGCCAGGGGCTGGCAATACGCATTCGAGAATCCAGAAGAAGCGGTCGAAATTGTCGTTGCCGTCGACCCTGACAACCTCACGGTCGAAAAGGAGTCGGCTTCACTTGAGGCAGTTCGACCGAGTGTCCTTTCCGAATCCGCTCTCGCTGACGGAATCGGGACGATGACGGCCGAGCGGTGGCAAACCGTCGATGACGTCCTCCGCCAGTACGGCGGCCTTGAGGCGGACGTCGACCTAGCGGGCGTCTACGACGACTACTGCTTCTGAGAAATCCCCTCCGGGAATTGCGTGGCCGGTGCAATCGGTGGCGCTGGCCACGCAATTTCTAGGTCCAAGCGAGAGGAGCCTTCGTGGCGATTCTGGACAAGAACGCAAGAACGCTCCACACACGCCAATACCACCTCCATGTGAGTCCAGGCGATGTCGGGAAATACGTGCTGTTGCCCGGCGACCCAGCTCGGGTACTCATGATCGCCCAACATCTGGACGACCCCAACGAGATTGCCTCTCATCGCGAATACCGGACCGTGACCGGCCTCCACAAGGGGATCAAGGTAAGCGGCACCTCAACGGGAATCGGCTGCCCGTCGGCGGCCATAGCCATTGAAGAGCTGGCCAACGTCGGGGCCACCCACTTCATCCGGGTCGGCAGCAGTGCCGCCTACCGTCCCGAGATAGCCCAGGGCGACCTGATCATCAACACGGCGACAATGCGACTTGACGGCACCAGCGCCGCCTACGTCGACCCAAGATTCCCGGCGGTGGCTGACCACTTCCTGGTTCGCTATCTGATCGACGCCGCTCAAGACCTCGCCGCAGAACGCGGCTTCGGGGTACACGTGGGCGTCAATGCGTCAAGCGATGCGTTTTATGCCGAGACGCCGGAGTTCGTCGATGAACTCCAAAAGCACCGCATCTCCAACGTGGAGATGGAGAGCTCAGCCATATTCACCATCGCCCATTTGAGGGGTCTGTTCGCGGCGATGGTCTGCGCAGTGTCGTACAACTACACCCGTCCCGGCGAGGTCGACTTCGAGGGCGAAAACCACGCCCTGGTTGCCGGTTGGGAGAATGCGATTGCCGTGGCGCTCGAAGCGATTGCCCGCTACGAGGCGGACGAAAACATGCCATGACCAGCGACGGGGGGATCGCAATACACGGCGTAGGTATGAAGTTCGACGGCAGCCGGGGCGTGACTGCACTCGATGGCATCGACCTTCACATCACGGACGGAGAATTTGTCGCCATTGTCGGGCCCTCGGGATGCGGGAAGTCGACGCTGCTTCGCATCGTGGGCGGGCTGTTGGAACCGACCTCGGGACATGTAGAGGTAAGTGGAAAGACGCCCAATCAAGCGAGGCGCGACGTTGAGTTCGGGTTCGTGTTCCAGCAGCCCACACTGTTCCCATGGCTTCGAGTGCTCGGCAATGTTCTGTTGCCGGACCGGGTCTTGGGTCGCCGAAACCTGAACAGCGGGCCAGGCAGCAAGGACATCGCCCGGGAACTACTACGCGACGTAGGGCTAGAGGGATTCGAAAACCACTATCCGGGCCAGATCTCTGGAGGCATGCAGCAACGCGTGGCTCTGGCCCGAGCGCTCAGCTACGGTCCCAACACCCTGCTGATGGACGAGCCCTTCGGGGCACTCGACGAGTTCACCCGAGACCGGCTCAACCTTCAACTTCTTGAAGTGTGCAACAAGACCGGCTCTACCGTGCTCTTCGTCACCCACAGCATTCAAGAGGCCATCTTCCTCGCCGATCGGGTCGTGATGCTCAGCCCTAGACCAGGACGCATCACCCGCATCGCCGAGGTGCCGTTCCCCAAGCCTCGAACGCTCAAGATTCGTTACGAACCCGAATTTGCCGCCCTGGCCGGGGAGCTTCGCGGCCTCCTCGAAGGCGTTGACGATGATGAGATGGCACTGGACCGGCCATGAGCGGCATCCGAAAGCGCAGCCGTACCGCCGACGTACTGCTTCGGGCCCTGCCCTCGCTGGCGATATTCGCTTTGTGCCTCGTGGCTTGGGAACTGTGGGTGAACATCCGAGACGTTCCCGCCTACCTCTACCCGAGCCCAACCGATATCGGGAAGGAGTTGCGAGACGAAGGGGTGCCGCTTGCGGTGGACGACCTCCGCTGGACCATGATCGAAGCGGTTCTAGGGTTCCTGCTCGGCAGCGCGGTCGCCCTCTTCACCGCGATCGTGTTCGTCCATGCCAAATTCCTGGAGCGCGTGTTCTTCCCTTGGGCGATTGTCTTGCAGACCGTGCCAATCGTCGCAGTGGCGCCGCTGTTGACGATCTGGTTCGGCTTCACGCTCACTCCAAAGGTGCTGATAGCCGCCATGATCTGCTTCTTCCCCGTGCTCGTCAACGCGACTAAGGGCCTGCGGTCGATCAGCAGCCAAGCTGTGGAGCTCATGAGCATCTTGTCGGCCAGCAAGTGGTCGCTCTTTTGGCGGGTGCGCATTCCCAGCTCCCTGCCTTACATCTTCGCGGGCCTGAAGGTGGCCTCAACGCTCTCGGTGATCGGAGCAATTGTCGCTGAGTTCACCGGGGCCGACCGAGGGATCGGCTTCGTCATCATCCAGGCCAGCTATCGGCTCGACACCCGACTGATGTTTGCCGGAATCGCCCTCTCATCAGCGGCAGGAGTCGTCTTCTTCAACGTCATAGGCGCCCTTGAGCGTCTCGCGCTCCGATGGCCTGATGCCCGACTCGACCGCTAATCCAATCGCCCCGCCAAACTAGAGGCATGACAACCCTGTCAGTCACGCTGCCGTCGTTCGGCCCCATCTTCCGAGACAACAACTTCCATCAGATCGCCGACCTCGCCCAGATGGCCGAGCAGGCCGGAGTAGACCGCATCATGCTCACCGATCACGTGGTCATGGGCACCAACACCGACAAGTACCCCTACGGCCCCTTCCCGTTCCCCCCTGACACCGCATGGCTGGAGCCGCTGGCTGCCATTGCCCACATGGCCGCCGTCACCAAGCGAGTGAGATTCAGCACCAAGATCCTGATCGCACCCCTGCGACCCGCCGCCGTACTGGCCAAGACGCTGGCCACCATGGACGTGCTGTCCCACGGCCGCCTGGAAGTAGGCGTGGGCACCGGGTGGCAGCGCGAGGAGTACGAAGCGGCCGGCGTTCCCTGGACGGAGCGGGGCCAGCGCCTCACCGACACCATCGCCGCCTGCAAGACGCTGTGGCGAGACTCCCCGGCATCGTTCCACTCGCCCACCGTGAACTTCGACAACATCTGTTGCGAGCCCAAGCCGGCCCAGACCGGTGGCATCCCCATTTGGGTGGCCGGTGCACTCCATCCCAACAACGTGGCCCGCCTCGTCGAGCACGCCGACGGCTGGATTCCGCCCCCTTACGGCACGCTCCAAGACGTGGCCGACGGTGTGGGCGTACTCCGAGACGCCCTTGCAACCGCAGGACGCGACATCGGCGGCTTTGGCATCCAAGGCGACATCGACGCGGTGGCCGACGACGACGGGCGGCCCTCCATCACAGCCAGCATGGGTGCCGCCGCCGATTGGGTCGGCGCCGGAGCCACCACCATCAACGTAGTGATGTCATTGTTCTGCTGGCGGATGGATAGGGCCCAAGGCTGGTTCGACGATCTCTCCCAGAGCTGGGAATCCTTGGGACTCCGCTGACCTCGGAGGCAGCCTCCATTCTCACCCGTATGCTCCGGTCATGCAGTTCCTCAACGCTCGGGAACTCGATCAGATCCAATTCGGGGCCGCCTTGGAGCTTCAGCAGCGGCTGGACCGCGCTCGCGATCCGGGGATTCCCGTCACTCCAGCCGGCGAGCTCAGGGCAGCGTTCGACGACGACGCCAGCGACAATGCCCGCCACGAGCGGCTTGTGGCGTTCGACGACGGAGAGGCCGTCGCCTTTGGTCACTTGGAACTGACCCGCGATCCTGCCAACGAGACGCTGGCAATACTGGAAATAACTCCGGTCCACAGCGACGCATCAAAGGCAGTGCTGAGCGAACTGCTGAGGTTGGCGCGAGGCGATGGCCGAACCTCGGTCATCGCCTTCGGCGACTACACGACCGAGACAGATGCATTCTGGAACGGACTGGGTGCCGAATTGCGCTTCACGGAGCAGGAGTCGGATTTGGACTTGGCCTCGGTGGACGCCGAGCTGATGACACGATGGATCGACGCCGCTCCTGGCGACATCGATCTAGTGCACTGGGCAGGGCGCTGCCCCGAAGAGCACATCGACGCCCTCGTTGTCACCGCCAACGCCATGAATGACGCTCCCACCGACAACCTCGAAATTGAAGACATGTCCTTCGACGCGGCCACCCTGCGAACCGACTTCGACGCCCGCGACGCCTGCGGCATCGACTATCTGGGCATACTGGCCGTGGGCTCCGATGGGTCGGCCGCGGGCGCCACCGAGGTATTCGTCAACCGCTTCCGGCCTGCCTTCGCATGGCAGTGGAACACGGTCGTTCTGCCCAACTACCGGGGTCGGGGCATCGGTCGCTGGATGAAAGCCGCGATGTGGCAGCGGCTGCGCGCCGAGACCCCCGAGGCAACCACACTGCGTACCGGCAATGCCGAGAGCAACGCCGCCATGCTGGCCATCAATACCGAGATGGGCTTCCGACCATCGCACCTCATGGGGTGCTGGCAAGCCGACCTAGTGACCCTTGAATCCAGTCTCAGCCGCAGCGGGAGCGAAGGCGGGACTGACGCTTGAGATGGCGGTCAGGCCTGCCGCTCACAAATTGAATCAGGGGATATCGCCGTCGGCTCGGAAGCGCTCAACTGCTTCGGCGGGCCGACCGGCGATCACGCCGTCCACCGGTAGGTCGATGAGCTCGGCGTAGTAATCGGGGTCTTCCTGCCAGTCCTCGTTGGGCCACACCCACACCGCCAATCCTTCGTCGGCCGCTTTGCCCAGCAGGTCGGGAGTGAGCACGTCGAGGCCGCTGAAGGTGGGCGGCACTTGCAAAATGAGGTCGTTGGGGTGCAGCGGGACCGATGCGAAGGCCCACGCCGGCAGGGAGTCCTGACCAGGGCTGGTAATCACCTCGGGCGCCAATTCCCGGAATCCGACCAGCGCCTCGTCCCTGAATGACACCACCACCACCGAGTCGGTGCGGCCCAGCTCCTCAATCTCAGCAGCCAGCACTGCCGCCATCTCAAGGATGAAGTCGATGTCGTCCTCGCCGTCGTCGCCCGCGGGAGTCTTGATCTCCACGTCCAGCACATGCTCTGGAAACGCCAGCGCCACCGCCCGGAACGTCTCCACCCGGAAGTCGTCGGGACCGTACCCCTCGGGAGGAGCGACATCACCAGAGCGAATGCCCCGATAGGAGTAGGCGTCAGGGGCGAGGTCGTGGCTGGGCCACTCCTCCGACCACCAGTAGGCGTTGTCGAGCGCCTGAAGCTCTTCGTAGGTCATGTCCCGCACTCGCCCGGTGGCATCGGTGGTGCGGTCGACGGTGTCGTCGTGGTGCACCACCAGCACTCGGTCGGCAGTCATCTGCAAGTCCATTTCCAAAACGTCCACCCCGGCATAAGCCGCCTGAGAGAAGGCATACATGGTGGAGTGGGGCCACGAGCGATCGCCGCCCGCGTGGCCGATGACCAACGGCCGACCCAGCGCCAACAGCTCGCGTACCGTGCTGGCCGCCGGAGTCGGAACCGGAGGAAGCGCTGCCACGGTTGGCATCGGTGTGCTTGTTGGCGGCGGCACGGTAGGGGTGACGACGGGTGTTTGTTCGGCTGGCTCTGGCTCCGCCATATTCTCCTCAGCGGCCACCGGGGTTGCGGCTTGCGTCGGAGTGGGAACAGCGGTGGGAGCTTCGGTGGGAGGGGCGGTTGGAGTTGCGGCGGGAGCCGACGATGCGGTGGCTTGCTCGACGCTCGGAGCACTGTCATCTGCACCATCGCACCCCACTAGCAGCGCACCCAGCAGAACAAGTGCCAACGGGACGGACATAACCATCAAAGGAACCAACCTCCGCGGCGAGCGGCGCATACCAAAGACTCTAGGCCCAAAAGTTTGGGTGCTTCGCCGGCAATTCCTCGCTAATACTGAGGGGCGACCACGATCCCGTCGCGCATGTGTCCGGTGACCTCGGTACGGGTGGCGCAGCAGTGGCCGGTCTCATTCATGCTCATCAGCATTCGGCGATCGTCATCCACCCACACCCGGCAGATGCCGGAATATGACACCTGGAGGTGGATCCGATCTGACGCCATCACCAGCTCCGATACCACACGATTGACCACCCCACCGTGGCAGGCCACCGCGATGTGCTGCCCAGGTCGCGCCTCGCACAACCGCTCGAAGGCGGCTATTACCCGCTTGTGGAATTCCTCGGGAGTGTCCCAGCCGATGGCGGCGTAGTCCTGAGCCCGAATGGCCTCGTAGTACTCACCGCCCTCAGACGCCAAGAGCTCGGTGGGGAGGTACACCTTGGAGTTGCGGTCGATCTCGGTGAAGTCCTCTTCCAGCTCGATCTCCAGCCCTAGCCGGGCGGCCAGCGGCTCGATGGTCTCGATGGCTCGCCGCTTGGTGCTGGAGATGATGTGGTCGAAGGGCTCGTGTTCCAACCAATCGGCCAGCCGCTCCGCTTGCCACTTGCCCAACTCGCTCAAGCCGGGGTCGGCCACCTTGTCGGTGTTCCACTCTCGTTCGGGCTGGCCGTGGCGGATAAGGGCGATTTGCACGTCAATACCCTACGCTGCCCAGATGGACAAAAAAGAAGCAGATCGTGTCGCTTGGAACAACATCATGCTGGTCGATCCCCCCGACAGCGATGACCTCTACCTACGGTTCACCAAACGGGTGTTCAGCGACGTGTGGAGCCGCCCTGCGCTAGCGAGGCGGGAACGGCGCCTCGTCACACTGACCGCCATCGCCGCCACCGGCAACGGCCCCATCCTGCCTCACCACATGAAGCCAGCCTTGGAGTCGGGCGACCTCACCACCAAAGAACTGGCCGAGTGGGTGGTCCACATCGCCCATTACGCCGGCTGGCCAGCCAGTGCTCAGGCCTACACCGCTCTGCGAATGGCCGCGGCCGAACTCGGCATAGAGTTCGAAGACGACGACTGACGGGACTCGTCGCCAGCCAGCCCTATTCCAACGCCACCTCGTTGCAGGAAGAGGGGGCCCGCGCCGGATTGAATACACGCGGCCGCTGGTTCGACTCGGTGCCCGAGCGGTCGGTGTTCAGATAGGCCTCAATGGCGTTGGCGGTGGCTTTGGCCGCTACGCGGATGTACTCGTCGGTAGCGAACAAGGCGGCCTCGGAACGGTTGGTTAGGTAGCCGTATTCGACGAGGACCGCGGGAACATTGGGCAGGCTGATCATCCCATAGGCATCGCGTCCGCGAGTAGACAGAACGCGCAACACTCCGGCATCGAGCACCCGACTCCACCAGACGTTTTCGAATCCTGTCAGCGCGTTGGTGATTTCCTGATGGAGCAACCCGCCCAGCCGCGCCGAATCAGCGCGAGCCTGTTGGGCCGTAACCGACTGCACATATACCTCAGTGCCTGGTCGGTTGCCGATGCTGAAGGTTGGTCCGTTGTGGTGGATTGAGACCAAGGCTTCAGCTCCCAGGGCATCAGCAAATGCGGATCGAACCGACAGCGGGGACCCGTAGTGGCCAGTTCGAGTGGATGCGGCGGGAATGCCCCGACTCGACAGCTCGTTCAATACCGCATAGCTGAGGGTCAGGTTCAGGTCGTGCTCGGCCAACCCGTTGGGTCCGACCGCACCGATGTCATAGGAGCCACCATGGCCTGGATCCACGACCACACGCACCCCTTGGAGGGGCAGTCCGGCACTGACTGTGGAAATCGCTCCACACGGCGTCATGACGATAAATCTCCCCTCGTTCACCTCCAGTGCGGGAGCCGACACACCCTTGTCGCCGTCCGGTCGCACAGGAAAGGACTCCCTGTCCACCCCCAAAACGGCTACCGACACACCGCTCGGCGTGATCAGCCCCGGCGGTGGACCGCCCTCGAGATCTCCGGGCTGCACCAGAGCGTCAAGGACGAAAGACGGAGTTTGCTTCGAATTTGCTTGGCCTGGACAGCCTCCAGGGGTGATGGCGGTGTCGATTTCGAAGTCGAACCGGCAGCGGTAGGTGTTCAGCAGCGCCTCTTGGACTGCGATCAAGTGGTCCCGAACGGCAATGTCTTCAGAGGTGGGTATCCCCTCAAACTTCGCCGGTTGAGAAAACCCCTGGGTTGGATAGCCATTGGTGCAACCGCTGGCTACCGCCCCGGTGTCGAGTCCGAATTGGCATCGATAGACATTGAGCAGCGTTTCCTGGACGGCAATGAGGTTGTCGCGCAACGCGATGTCCTCGCTGGTAAACCCGCCCCTCGAGGCACTCTGCGCACTCGCTCCAGAGACTCCCAAGGCCAGCGCCAACAAGCTCACCCCTACTGCCCATAAGGCGCGATTTGAACCGACGGTGAGTCGTCCGGAATCGGACACCACGAAAACGTATAAATCCACCCTGTGCAACCGCCAATCCCGGTTGAACCCGGATATCCATGTCCAACCCGGTTGCGGCTCGTTGATGTCAGCCGACTTTGATCTCCCCAGAAGGATCAACAGCGGCCGTCGCGGTACCTCCCTCGGCAATGGCGCCGCTGAGAACGGCTTCGGCAAGGTGGTCCGCCAGCTCTCGCTGGATCACCCGCTTGAGCGGGCGGGCGCCGTAGGCCGGGTCGTAGCCGTCGGCGGCCAGCTTGGCCCGAACCTCGTCGGGCACCACCAGGTGAATGCGGCGGTCGGACAGGCGTTCAGCCAGACGGTCGATCTGGAGGTCGACGATTTTGGCCAGGTGCTCGGGTTTCAGCTCGCCGAACGTCACGATGTCATCGATGCGGTTCACGAACTCGGGGCGGAAGTACTCCTTGGGATCCACGGCCAGGTTGGACGTCATGATCAGCACCGCGTTGGTGAAGTCCACCGTGCGCCCCTGGCCGTCGGTCAGCCGGCCGTCGTCCATGAGCTGCAAGAGCACGTTGAACACTTCGGAGTGGGCCTTCTCGATCTCATCCAGCAGCACCACTGCGTAGGGGCGTCGCCGCACGGCCTCGGTGAGCTGGCCTCCCTCGTCGAACCCGACATAGCCGGGTGGCGCGCCAATGAGGCGCGACACGCTGTGCTTTTCCATGTACTCCGACATGTCGATGCGGACCATGGCCCGCTCGTCGTCGAACAAGAAGTCGGCCAGCGTGCGGGCCAGCTCGGTCTTACCCACGCCAGTGGGGCCGATGAACAGGAACGATCCAATGGGCCGGTTGGGATCCGACAGCCCGGCCCGACTGCGGCGGATGGCCGAGGCCACTAGACGCACTGGTTCGTCTTGGCCAATGACCCGCCGGCTCAGCACCGATTCCAGGCGCAGCAGCTTGTCGGTCTCGCCTTCCATCAGGCGGGTGACAGGCACCCCGGTCCAGCGGGACACCACTGCGGCCACATCGTCGGGGTCCACTTCCTCCTTCAACATCTGCCGGTCGGCCTGGAGCTCGGCCAGCCGTTGATCGGCCTCGGCGATTTGGCGCTCCAGTTCGGGCAGTTTGCCGAAGCGGATCTCCGCGGCCCGCTCTAGATCAACTTCCCTATCCAAGGCGGTGCTCAGGGCGTCGTGCTCTTCCTTCAGTGTTCTGATCTGGCCGATGGCCTCTTTCTCCGACTGCCAGTGGGCCTGCATACCGGCCAACTCTTCCCGCAGGTTGGCCAGCTCCTCTTCCAGAGCCTCCAGCCGTTCGGCCGACGCAGCATCGGATTCCTTGGCCAGCGCCACCTGCTCTATCTCAAGCTGGCGGATACGGCGATCAACTACGTCGATCTCGGTGGGCATGGAGTCGATCTCGATGCGGAGCATGGACGCAGCCTCGTCCACCAGGTCGATGGCCTTGTCGGGCAGGAACCGCCCGGTCACGTATCGGTCGGACAGCACGGCGGCCGACACCAAAGCGGCGTCTTGGATGCGGACGCCGTGGTGGACCTCGTAGCGCTCCTTGAGCCCCCGCAGAATGGCGATGGCGTCTTCCACCGACGGCTCACCCACGTACACCTGTTGGAAGCGTCGCTCCAGCGCGGCGTCCTTCTCGATGTGGCTGCGAAACTCATCCAGCGTGGTGGCGCCAATCATGCGCAACTCGCCCCGGGCCAGCATGGGCTTGATCATGTTGCCGGCGTCCATGGCCCCCTCGGCTGCCCCCGCTCCCACGATGGTGTGGAGCTCGTCCATGAACGTGATCACCTCGCCGTCGGCGTCGGTGATCTCTTTCAGAACCGCCTTGAGCCTCTCCTCGAACTCTCCCCGGTACTTGGCCCCGGCCACCATGGCCGACATGTCGAGGGCCACCAGCCGCTTGTTTTTCAAACCCTCGGGCACATCGCCGTCGGCAATGCGAAGGGCCAGTCCCTCTACGATGGCGGTCTTGCCCACGCCGGGCTCGCCGATCAGCACCGGGTTGTTCTTGGTGCGGCGGCTAAGCACCTGGATGGTGCGGCGGATCTCCTCGTCCCGGCCGATCACCGGATCGAGCTTGCCGTCCCGGGCCAACACGGTGAGATCCCGCCCGTACTTCTCCAGCGCCTGGTAGGAGTCTTCCGGCGTGGTTGAGGTCACCCGATGTGACCCCCGAACCTCGGCCAGCGCTTCCAGCAGCCGGTTGCGGCCCACCCCAACCCGATCGGCCATGGCCAACAGCAGGTGCTCGGTGGACAGGTAATCGTCGCCCAACTCGGTGCGGGCAACATCGGCGGTGTCCACGATCTTGACCAGGTCGCGGGATGTGCGGACTTCGGTGCCGTAGGCGGACGGCAACTGGCTTAGCGCGGCTTCCAACTGGGCTCGCAACTCGGGCAGCGCCACCCCCGTGCGTTGCAGCACCGGCAGCACCACCCCTTCGGCCTGGCCGATCAGGGCCAACATCAAATGGTCGGGGGTCACCTCGGGGTGGCTCTTCGACTGAGCCATGGCGGTGGCGTCGTTGAAAGCCTCCCTGGTCTTCAGCGTCCACCGGTTGGGGTCAAGCATCAGCATGCACCTCGTATCGCCTTGTTTGTCTGCTTCCTCTATGGATAACCGCCAAAAGTTGAGGGTATTCCACTCAATTTTCCTTCTTGTGGGTGACCATGCCTAAAGCGGCCAACCCGGCGACCCCGCAAACGATGGCCAAGACGGTGAAAAACAGGTCGTAGTCGTCCAGATCGCCACCCAACATGGCCACTCCGACGGCCACTCCGACGGCCCCGCCGATGCGAATGACGGTCTGCACGGTGCCTGCGGCCAACCCCAGCTGGCCGGGGGGCACGCCAAAAGCAATGGCGCTGTTGACTCCAGGAAATGTGGTGCCCACGCCGAATCCCATCAACAGCGCGGCCGGGAACCACACTGCCGCCCACTCCCTCTCCGGACCGGCAAAAACCGCCACCCACACGCAGCCCAATGCGATGCAGCCGGCCGCGGGCACCATGACCACCCGGTGGCCGAATCGCTCCATGATTCGGCCGGTGGCATAGCCCACCGTGCTGGATGCCGCAGTCAGCGGGGTGAGCAGCAATCCTGCGGCCAACGTGGAGTACCCCCACGGCCCTCGGAGGAATTGCACCAACGCCAGAAAGACGCCGAAGAACGCCACCCCAACCAGCACCGCCACAACCGCGGTGGACGCGAATACCCGGTGGCGGAACAAATCCAGGTCGATAACCGGTGAGGGGTGCCGACCGCAGCGAACCAGGAACGCCGCCATGCCCACCACTGCCGCTGCAAATGCGCCAATTACTCGGGGATCGTCCGATCCCCATTCATTGAACTGGACGATGCCCAGCACCAGCGCGGCCGTGCTGAGGCCAGCCAAGACCACCCCGACCATGTCGGGCAGTTCGGCCTCCTCGTCTGCCGTCGACTCAGTGATGAGGCTCCGGCGGGCCAGCACTGCCACACCCACCGGCGCAACCAAGAAGAACCCGGCCCGCCACGAGGCGAACTCGATGGCCAGCGCCCCCAGCGTGGGAGCGAGAGAGGCCACCACGCCAGCCACGGTGGACCACACCCCTACCGCGATGGCCCTCCGCTGGGGGCCGAGGGTGGACATCACTAGAGCCAGACCGGAGGTGATGAGGCTGGAGCCGCCGAAAGCTTGGTAACACCGGGCTGCGATCATGGCCGGAACATTGGGGGCCAGCCCCACTGCGGCTGAGCCGGTGACGAAGATGGCGATGGCCCACAGGAACACCCGTCGGTGGCCGATCCGGTCGGCCAGGCGCCCCGCCGGAATAAGCAGGGCCGCCACCATGATGTTGTAGCCGCTGATCACCCACGACACCTGGGTAGCCGGGGTGTCGCTGAAGGTATCGATGATCTCCGGGTAGGCCACGAACATCAGCGTCACGTCCAGGGAACTGCCCGCCGAGGCCAGCGAAACCAACCACAACGCCTTCCACTCCCGACTCACGGTTCCGCGCCCTTCACGTGATGACCGGGCCGCACCCGTCGGCGTTGCTGGACTCCCCCACGGTTCCCGACGGTACTCTCAGGCCATGGACACCACGCCGGTCATCATCGAAGTCGCCCTCAACGGCACCACCACCCGGGAGCGCAACCCCCATGTTCCCATCAGCCGGGAGGAGCTCATCGAGGAAGGTCTGGCCTGCATCGAGGCAGGGGCGACCATCGTGCACTGCCATATCGCCAACATGCGGGTGCCGGCCGAAGAGGCCGCCGCCGAATACCGGGCCACCTTCGAGCCGTGGGTGGCCGCCGACCCCGATGTGCTGGTGCTGCCCACCCTGGGATGGGGCCAGAACATGGCTGAAAAGCTCGGCCACTTGGAGTATCTGGCCGAAGGTGGTTTGCAGCGGCTGGGGTTCATCGACCCCGGCACCATGATCTTGGGCAAAGCCGGGGCCAACGGCCTGCCCGATCCCAACAGCCACGTCTACATCAACACCTACGCCGACATGGAGGTGGCCATCGAGCAATGCAACCGGCTGGGCCTGGGCATGCACTTCGCCATTTTCGAGCCTGGTTTTCTCCGCAACGTGCTTTCCTACTGGCGCTACGGCCAGCTCACCCCCGGCTCGTTCGTGAAGTTCTACCTCGGCGGTCCGGGCGGCTACTTCGCTATCGGCGACAGCGTGAGCTTTGGCCTGCCCCCCACAGAGAAAGCGCTGGACGCCTATCTGGAGATGCTGGAGCTAGCCGGTTGCGACCTGCCGTGGTTTGCCGCGGTGGTGGGCGGCGACCTCATCGAGTCCCCGATTCCCCAACTCGCCCTGGAGCGGGGCGGCCACCTCCGCGTGGGCCACGAGGACTACGCCGGCGACCGCCCCCGGCCCAACCATGAGCTGGTAGCCGAAGTCACCGCCCTGGCCGCCGACATGGGCCGCCCGGTGGCCACCGCCGCCCAAGCCGTCGAGATCCTCGGCCTCCCCGCCCGCCAACCCGCGGGGGTCTAGCGCTATCCCCAATCAGGAAGCCCACCGGGTTCCCCTCTGCGAGTGCTGGCTTCTAGGGTTTGGGCATGGGTAGCGAGTATCTGGACCGGGCTCGGGAGCTGCGTTCGCTGATCGATGAGAACGCGGCCAAGACCGACGGGCTGCCCATCCCCCAGGAGACGGTGAATGCCTTAGTGGACGCCGAGCTGCACAAGGTGATGGTCCCGGAGGCGGTGGGCGGGATCGAGATCCCCATCAATGACTGCATCGACGTATGGGCCGAGATTTCCCGGGCTGACGGCTCGGTGGGCTGGTGCCTGATGGCCAGCGGTGCGGCTACGGCTTACTTCGCTGCCTGGTGCCCCGACGAGCACATCCAGCGGATGTTCGCCGACGGGGTACCGCTGTCGGCCGGACAGTTCGCCCCCAACGGCACCGCCATCCCCGACGGCGACGGCTTCCGAGTAAGCGGCCGCTATTCGTTCGGCAGTGGCATCAACCACGCCCAGTGGGCTGGGGCGGGGGTGTTCACCGAAGAACCCGAGGGGGTGGACCCCCGCTTCTTATTTGCCATCTACCCGGTAGAGAAGGCCCAGATCACCGGCAACTGGGACGTGATGGGCCTCCAGGCCACCGCCAGCTACGACTACACCCTCGATGACGTGTACGTGCCCGGTACCGCCACCTTCGACATGTTCGACCTCACCGTGTACCGGGGTGGCCCTCTCTACAAGCTGGGGGTGATGCCCCTCACCGCCGCCGGACACGCCGGATTCGCTATCGGGGTGGTCCAGCGGGGTCTCGACGAACTGTTCGCGGTGGCCCGTTCCAAGCACCGCATGGGCGACGCCACTCCGATGGCCCAGAGCGACCGGTTCATTCACGAGATCGGGGAGCTGGAGTCCCGCTTCCGGGCAGCCTGCTGCTGGCTCCACGACACCTTCACCACCGCCGAGCGCACCGTGATCGAAACCGGCACGGTTGACCCAATGGATGCACTCCTCACCCGCCAAGCCACTGCCTACATCACCCAGGAGGGGGCTGACATCCTGCGCCGGGCGTATCTCCTAGCCGGAACCGACGCTCTCCGTTCCGGCGGCCTCCAGCGGGCCTTCCGGGACATACACGCCGGCACTCAGCACTACTTCGCCGGCGCCGGCCCCACCCTCGAACTCGGCCAAGCCCTCCTCGCCGCCGCCCCCGACAACCCCCTCGACGCCTGAAGACGAAAGGCAAACCCATGAGCACTGATCTGTTTGAGCGGTTCAAGGTGATTGATGTGGATACGCATCTCACTGAGCCGCCGGATGTGTGGACGGCGCGGGTGCCGGCCAGCTTGCACGACAAGGTCCCCCACATTGAGCGGGTGGATAGGCGGGACACCTGGATGGTGAACGGGGAGAGCTTGGGAGCTCCTGGCTACTACTCCATGGCCGGTTTCGACGGTCTTATACCGGTGAAGATCCCCCAGACCTACGACGAGATCGCGCCCTCCATGTACGACGCCGGTGCCCGGCTGGAGTTCATGGACAACCAGGGCATCTGGGCCCAGATTCTGTATCCCAACGTGGGCGGGTTCGGCAACGGCTACTTCCTGCGCCTCGGCGACCGGGAGGTGGTGGCCCAGTGCGTGGCCGCCTACAACGACTTCCTAACCGATTGGACCACCGCGGATGCCGACCGGCTCATCCCCATCACCGCAGTCCCATTTTGGGACCTTGAACTGGCCCAGGCCGAGATCGAGCGATGCGCCGGGCTGGGCCACCGGGCCATCAACTTCTGCAACCAGCCCCAGGACTACGGCCAGCCCCCGCTGGGCCACCAGCACTGGGATCCCATCTGGTCGCTGGCCCAGGAAGCAAACCTGGCCGTCAGCTTCCACGTGGGCGGCGGCAACATGGGCACGCTCATGGTCGACGAGGCCGAAATGGGGTGGCTGACCAATTACGCCAAGGTGTCGTCGATGGTCTTCCTCGACAACATGCGTTGCATCGCCGACCTCATCTTCGGCGGGGTGTGCCACCGGTTCCCGGAGCTGCAACTGGTGTCGGTGGAGAGCGGTGCGGGCTGGATTCCCCCCGCCCTCGAGGCCTTCGATTGGCAATGGCGCAACGGCGGAGTCCACCTAGAACACCCAGAGTACGACCTCTTGCCCAGCGAATACTTCGAGCGCCAGATCTACGGCTGCTTCTGGTTCGAGCAGGCCGGTGCCGTGGCCGCCATCGAGAGGTTCCCCAACAACATCTTGTACGAGACCGATTACCCCCACCCCACCTGCCAGCATCCCGGCCCGGCCACCCCGGCCCAGTACCCCCGGGACTACGCGCAGGGCGCACTTGGCAGCCTGAGCGACGAGCTTTTGGCCAAGGTCCTCCACGACAACGCCGCCCGGGTTTACCGCCTGGACTGACTCATCTGATGGGCGCGCCGGTACGCTGAGCCGATGGCTCTCGGGGTACCCGCGCAAACCGTCACCGACGCCTGCGGCCCCGACCCGGGATTCTTTTGCGAGCTGGTCTTCGACAACACCGAGAACGAGCGGCTGGCCGAGATCATCGGCTGGGTGGTGGAGCGGCCCCTGCGGATCATCCTCATCCTGCTGGTGGCCTGGATCATCAAGAAGATCGTTCACAAGGTGATCGAACGGGCTGTGGCCCGACTGGTGCGCCAGAGCGAGACTGAAACCGAGGAGCAGTTGGAGAGCGCCGGCAAACTGGACTTCGGCGCACGGGCGGCCAAGGCCATCAACCGAATCCAAGAGCGCCAGGCGCGCAGCTCCCAGCGAATCGAGACCATCGCCGCGGTAATGAAGAGCCTGGCCACTGCGCTTATCCTGGCGGTGGCCGCTCTGTTGTGTTTGAGCGAGCTCAACATCGACCTGGCCCCATTGATCGCCGGGGCCGGTATCGCGGGTTTGGCGGTGGGCTTCGGAGCTCAGTCGCTGGTACGGGACTTCTTGGCCGGCATGTTCATCCTGATCGAAGACCAGTTCGGAGTGGGCGACGTCGTAGACGTGGGCGACACCTCGGGCACCATCGAGAAGGTCAGCCTGCGCACCACCACCCTGCGAGACGTGAGCGGCGTGGTATGGACCGTGCCCAACGGGGAGATCCGCCGAACGGCCAACCACTCACAGCTGTGGTCGCGGGCCATCTTGGATATCGGGGTCAGCTACGACACCGACATCGACCAGGCCAGCGAGATCATGAAGGCGGTAGCCGACGAGCTGTGGCAGGAAAACGACCCGGACCTCACCATCCTGGAGGAGCCCTCGGTGTGGGGAGTTCAGGAGCTGGGCAACGATGCGGTGGTGATCCGCCTCGTGGTCAAGACCGATCCCAGCGAACAATGGGCGGTAGGGCGTGTTCTGCGAGCTCGCATAAAGAAGGCCTTCGACGAGGCTGGCATCGAGATCCCCTTCCCCCAGCGCACTGTGTGGATCCGCAACGAGAACGACGCCGACGGCGACCCGCAGCCGCGCTCAGTCGGCGGGAGTGAACGTGCCGTCAGCGTTGACGATGACAATGCGGCCGGAAAACTCCCCGACCACGGCGGAGGCCATGACGGCGGGAACGGCGGAGACGAGTAGGGTTCGGGCGCCGTCGGCGAACTCGCCGATAACCACCGCCCGCTCTGGACCCTCCCGGCCCCAGATCACCGTGTAGGACACAACTTCTGCTGTCTCGTTGTCACCCGTCCGGTAGGGCTTGGGCTGAAGCACAGCGGCCACTGCCTCGGTCACGTCGATGTTGGCGAACGCCTGCGCCGGGGGTTGGGCCGACCACATGCTGGCCCCCTGCTTGGTGATCATCCCGCTGATGGAGGTCAGCAGCCCGGTCGATGCGGGATCGGCCCGCAACACCTGGGCCAACTTCACCGCCGCCTGGATCACGTAGTTGTTGAGCGGTCCTCCGGCCCAGGTCATGCCCCCGGTCACGGTCAGGTCCCGGTCCAAGTCGATGCCCAACTCCAGCGCCTGAGTGCGCACCGCGA
The DNA here is from genome assembly GCA_965208545.1 of Candidatus Poriferisocius sp. Lineage (GTDB taxonomy): Bacteria > Actinomycetota > Acidimicrobiia > Acidimicrobiales > Bin134 > Poriferisocius. The sequence continues at coordinate 3,286,150 of OZ242341.1, forward strand.
TAGGGAAGCAAGAGTACAGGTCCACGTGGTCAGCCTCGCTGGGGGCCATGCCCACATGGTTGGCCACTGCCCGGCCGGCGTGGGCGAACCCCGGACTGCGATGGAGTTCGGGCCGCTCGGTCACCGGCACCATGTGGTTGGACTCGGCCGCAGCCCAAGGGAACACCCAGCGATCCGAAGAGATACCCAGCGCCCGGGCGGTTCCAGCCGAGCAGAAGATCAGCGCGGCTGCCTGGTCCACGTTCCACTGGGAGTTGTGCCACTTGGTGTAGGGCCAAGCCAGCATCCGGTTGCCATTTTCCGGGGTGGCGATGGCCTCGGCGTCCAAGCCGTCGCGGAACCAGGCATCGGGGTTGGCCGCGGCCACCTGGGCGAAGCGGGCCCACAGTCCGGCCACCTCGTCGCGGTGCTCTTCGACGGACTGACCGTCGGCGAACCGGCGGGCGTTCTCGATCATGGCGTAGTGGTGGGTGGCCATCACCAGTCCGGTGTCGATCTCTGCTCTGCTGATGATCATCCCGTGGGGGGTGACGAAGTCATCGGGCTCGGCACCGCCTTGGTCGGTATCGGAAGCCTCGATGCCGGTGATTGACGCCCGCAATCCCCGATACTTGGCCTCCCCGCCTACCACGGCGATCACATCGGCCGACCCCGAAGCGATGGCCGCGGCCGCATCGCCCATCACCGCGGTCTGCAAGATGCCCACATCACCCAGATAGCTCCGGGCCTGGGTCGCCCCCACCTCGTCGGCCACCCACCGGGCCGGATCGGCATAGCCCCAGGTGCCCTGGGTCACCCTCACCTGATCCAATCGGTCTATCAGGCTGCTGGACCCGGCGTCATCGGCCGCCGTCGCCAGCGCATCGGCCATCAGACCAACTGCCTCCTTTGCCTCGGTGGGATCGTCCAGCCGCTGAGCAGTCGTCCCCACCCCCACCAACACCGGCGTTCTGTCGTCAATCGTCACGCCCGCACCCTAACGGCCCCTATAGCGCCGAGACGATGTACCGTCGGGACATGGAGCAGTGGGAATTAATCGCTCGAGAATCAATCCGGGACTTGGTGGCCCGATACAACGCCAACGGCGACTCGGGCCGTTTCGACCAGGTCATGGGCCTGTTCGCACCCGACGCCAAAATGCGAACGCCGACTCAGCCCGACAAGTACGGCATCGACGAGATCCGCACCATCTTCACCGGGGCCCAAGACACGTTGTCGGACATCGGCGGTGGCACTCCCAAGTACATCCGCCACCACACCGCCACCCACCAGATCGACCTTCTCTCGCCCACCGAGGCCAATGGCCGCTGCTACTACCACGTGATCATGGAGCACGGCCTCGACCACTGGGGCCGCTACATCGACCGCTACGGCGTGGTGGACGGACGGTGGCTCTTCACTGAGCGGTCGGTGACCATGGACGGCTACATCCCCGGTGGTTGGGGCGACCACAACGCCAGCCGAGGCAAGGATTATTAAGCTCTCTACACCTTTTATACACGTTATACACTTTAGGTGTGTATAACATGGCCATATGGAGCAGCCCAGCACCCGTACTCGCACCAATATCGAGATTGACGATCAGCTCCTCGACGTCGTGATGCGCCGGTACAACCTGCGCACCAAGACTGAAGCCGTAGACATCGCCTTGAGCCGCCTAGCAGGACTTCCTCTGACCACTCAAGAAATGTTGGGAATGCAGGGATCGCAACTCATCGGCGATATCCCGCCCGACACCGGCCTCCACCCCATCGGGTCCTAGACGTGATACTGGCTGACACCTCGGCGTGGATGGAGTACGACCGGGGCACCGATTCCCCTGTCCACCGAAAGCTGGTCGAGCTCATCGCCGAAGGCGGCCAAAACGTGGCCGTCACCGAACCGGTTCTCATGGAGGTGCTGGGAGGGGCCAATGACGACCAAAGCCACGAACGGCTCTACAACCTGCTGACGTCGTTGTCGTGGCTGACCATGAACCCGGCCGCCGACTTCGAGGGCGCGGCCCGCATCAACCGGGTCTGCCGAACCAGTGGGGTGGCCGCACCGGGCTACATCGTTTGCATGATCGCCAACATCGCCATGCGAACCGAATCAGAGATCCTCACCGCCGACCAAGACTTTCACCGTGTGGCCGAGCTATTCCCCCTCAATTTCACAGCTATGCCCTAGGGCGCAGGCGTATTGGCGTCGAGCACCGCGCCGGGCTTGGCGCCGGTAAGGGTTCCCTCGACCTGGGTCACCACGCCGCCGACCGCGGTGGCCCGGTAGCCGCCAGCAGGCCGTCGCAAGCGGGGAGCGCCCGAGGGCAGGTCGGACACGAAACCGTCGATATCCCACGACAACTCGTCCAGGTCAAACACCGTCACATCGCCGGCATAGCCGGGCAGCAGGCGTCCTCGGTCGTTGAACCCCAATATCTCGGCTTGTCGACCGGTGATCTCATAGACCGCCCGCTCAAGTTCTAGGTCGCCCCGGTCGCGCACATGGCGGGTCAAGAGCAGGGTGGTGTCGCCTGCCGCACACATCATCTGCACGTGCGCACCGGCGTCGGAGGCGCTGATGAGACAGCGCTCGTCGGCGATCATCTGGGCCACGCCGTCGGTGTTGCTGTTGCTCACGCCCATGGCCACCACCCCGGGCTCCAAGTCGTTCTCCAGAATCCAGTCGGCAAAAACGTCTGAGGGATGCCCGCCCCGAACCTCGGTCAGATCGGCCAGAGAGCGGCCCAGCCAAGCCTCGTTGCCGGGACGGGTCACCGAGGTGAACCGCGCGAAGTCGGGCCGGTTGATGGGAAATAGCGACTTCTCGGTGGCGTCCCACTCGTTGCGGGCAATCTCTCGCCAGCCGGGATCGGCCAGCATCTCCCGCCGGGCCTCACCGGTGACCCCCATGATCTGATTCCAACCCTTGGGGAGCATCATGAACACCATGGTCTGCTCCCAACTCACATTGAGGTCCACGGTGCGGGGCGAGGAGATGGGCCACATGTCACAGCCCTCATCCCGGATCGCCTGGGTGAACGCCATGTACTCCTCCGGACGGTGCGGAGCCATGTCGCTGTGGGAAATCCCGTTCCAGATAGAGGTCACCCCTCGGGGACCGAGCACCCGGGCCATCCGTCGGATATCGGCTTCGGGATCATCGCCAGTGAGGTTGGGGATGAACTCGACCAATCCGTGGCCCGCGGCAGACAGCACGTCGGCCAACGCGCTCAACTCCCCATCGCAGGCCAGCCGACTGGGCACCGGGCGGCTCCGCCGGTCCAAATCGAAGAATGAGGTGCTGAAGCCATAGCAACCTGCCTCCATGGCATCGGCCATCTCTGAGGCCATAGCGGCAATCTCGTCCGCAGTGGCCTCTCGGGTCCAGGCATCGTCACCCATGACGTAGATCCGCAACATGGAATGGCCGATCAGCGAGGCCATATTCAGCGCTATTCCCCCTTGATTCATGGCATCGCGGTATTGGCGCCAAGAACCCCAAGTCCAGGGAACACCCGACTCGAAGTCGGCCACTGGCATGTCCTCGATGTAGCAGAACACGTCGATGAGCTCGTCAAGATCCTCAGGCTTTGCCGGGGCCAGCGACAGCGAACAATTGCCGATCAATGCAGTGGTCACCCCGTGCTGGGGCATTGGGTCGCAACCCCGATCCCAGAACATCGACGGATCCAGATGGGTGTGGGAGTCGATGAACCCAGGGGTCACGTAGCAGCCGCCGGCATCCAGTTCGGTCTCACCATCGGGGGCCAGACTGGGACCAACTTCGGTGACAACCCCACCGCTAATGCGCACGTCGGCGGTCCGGGCCGGGGCCCCGGTACCGTCGATCAGGCTGCCGCCGCGAATGATCAGGTCAGACATGGGTCAAACGATAAACAACAGAACTGCCTCTCATCTCATCAGCACCGAGGCACTTCCGCGATAGAAAATAGGACTATGACTGATCCCATCAGCACTGACGCCCTTGAGACACTGGCCGCCAAGCAAGCCATCACCGAGGTGATCTACGGCTACTGCCGGGCGCTGGACCGCATGGACAAGGATGCGGCTTACTCGGTCTGGCACACCGACGGGACCGCCGACTACGGCGAGAACATTTACCAGGGAACCGGTTGGGGGTTTGTGGACTGGGTCTGGACAGCCCACGCCGCCATGTCCACCCACTCCCATCAGATCACCAACGTGTTGATCCAGGTGGACGGCGATCGAGCCGTCAGCGAGGCCTATGTGACCGTTGCGCTGCGCACCCTGCCATTCGGCGAGAGTGCCGATGTCGCCGACATCTACAGCCGAGGCCGCTACGTCGACCAGTGGTCCCTCCGCGACGGGCGGTGGGCCATCGACCACCGCAACTACATCACCGACCACTCCGTGACCCTGCCCAACTCCAATCCAGAGCCCCACGATCCCCGGTCGATCCGCGGCCCCGAAGACCCCTCCGTCGCTCTGTTCAACTGACTGTCAACACTTCTATCGCGCACCGACGAGTTGATCTGATATAGCGAATCGATATAATCGCGGTTCCATGCTGGATCTCGCGGTGCTCGGACTGCTCAAGGAGGGCGACCTCCACGGTTACGAGCTGAATAAGCGCCTCAAGTCCCTGGTCGGCGGATACGCAAACTCCTATGGCGCGCTGTACCCCGCCTTAGCCCGCTTGGAGCGGCGCGGCTGGGTGAGCTCCACCGCCGTGGCCCCCGAGCTCATCGCCGACGGGGAGACTTCTGAAGGGAACGCTCGGCGCAACCGAAAGCGCAGTACGCGGTCCAAGTCAGGCCGAACCCGCAAGGTGTACCAAATTACTGAGGCTGGCGAAGACCACCTTTTGGAGCTGCTGCAAGAAGATGCCAACAACGAGCGCCGTTTTCGCTTGCAGCTGGCCTTCTGCCGCTTCCTTCCCCCTGACCGGCGCCTAGCGCTCTTCGAGCTGCGCCGGGCCCATCTGGTCAGTCTGCAAGCCATGGCTCGCCGCGATCCCGTGCAATCCACCGATCCCTACGTGCGCTCCCTGTTCGAAAGGGACCAGGAGCGCCGGGAACACGACTTGGTTTGGCTCGACCGGCTGATCGCCGACGAGCGCGCCAACCGGCCGAGTTCCGAATCAACCGACCCCATGATCGACGCTGATCGATCCGACTTCCCCCAGGGAGGGCAACTGCTATGAGCAATCCCGTACGCATCGCAATCGCCGGTGTCGGCAACTGCGCCAGCTCTTTGGTGCAGGGGCTGTACTACTACGCCGACGCCGAACCCGATGACCACGTCCCCGGCCTGATGCACGTGGTGCTCGGGGGCTACCACATCAATGACATCGAACCCGTGGCCGCCTTCGACGTGGATGCCTCCAAGGTCGGACTAGATCTGGGCAAAGCCATCAGTGCCGAACCTAACAACACCGTGCAGTTCTGCGACGTGCCTGAGCTGGGGGTGAGGGTGCAGCGGGCCCCCACCTTGGACGGTTTCGGCGAGTACTACCGGACCCAGTGCGAGGAGTCCCCCGCTGAGCCGATCGACGTGGCCGTAGCCCTGCGGGAATCCGGCGCCGACGTGCTCATCTCCTATTTGCCGGTGGGCTCCGAGGAGGCCCAGCGCTACTACGCCGAGTGCTGTCTCGAAGCCGGTGTGGCCTTCGTCAACGCCATCCCGGTGTTCATCGCCTCGGATCCGGAATGGGCCCAGCGCTTCACCGACGCCGGAGTGCCGGTGGTGGGAGATGACATCAAGAGCCAGGTGGGCGCCACGATCCTGCATCGCACGCTGGCTCGGCTCTATGAAGACCGAGGAGTAGAACTCGACCGCACTTACCAGCTCAACTTCGGCGGGAACATGGACTTCATGAACATGTTGGAGCGGTCCCGGCTGGTGTCCAAGAAGATCTCCAAGACCCAGTCGGTCACCAGCCAGCTCGACAAGGGCATCGCCGCCGATGACGTTCACATCGGCCCCAGCGACCACGTCCCGTGGCTGAACGACCGGAAGTGGGCCCACATCCGCCTCGAAGGCCGTGGTTTCGGCGACGTTCCCCTCAACATCGATCTCAAGCTCGAGGTAGTGGACTCACCCAACTCCGCCGGCGTCATCATCGACGCCCTGCGCTGCGCCAAGCTCGGCTTGGACCACGGCATCGGCGGCCCCTTGCTCGGCCCGTCGGCCTACTTCATGAAGAGTCCCCCCATCCAGTACCGCGACGAGGCGGCCCGCGAGATGGTCGAGGCCTACGCCCGAGGCGAAGTCAGCCAGTAGGCAAGCGATCGCGCCACGCCAGGAGGTGGGCGCGGGCCTCTTCGGGAGACAGGGGGCCGGAATCGAGGCGGTGGCGGCGAAGCTCTTCGACGGCTGCGCCCACGGATGGACCCGGTTCCAGCTCGAGCAGGGCCATTATCTGCTCACCATCAAGCACCGGGGGTCCGCCAAGGTCGGGCTCTGCTTCCATGAGGGCGGCCACGTCGGCGGCCAATGGGCCCACCTCGCCCATAGCCGACGCCACCGCCACCGATTCATCGACGTGGGAACCAGCATTGACCACCCAACGGCGCAAACCGGCCAGGTCTTTGGGTGGCTGAACGACAGCTTGATGAGCCGAATTCAGAATTGCGGCCACCGCTCGACTGATTGCGGTGGTTGCCCGACGCTCGGCTAGAGCCCTCTGAACGTCAGCGGGCGGACCCGCATCAGCCAGCAGTGCGGCCAGACGCGCCGTCGGACTGTCTCCCACCCGACCAAGACGAGCCACTGCGGCAACACCATCTCCCACCGGTCCCAGAACCCGCTCACCCAAACCAGTCCGGAACAGCAACTCGAAGCCAGGGCCGGGGTCGGAAAGCGAGAGAAGCCGGTCCAGTTCGTCGCGAATCCGCTCGTCGGCAACGATGCCGAGGCGTTCGGCCATGGCGTCCATGGCGGTAATCAGCGCTGGTTCCGCGGTCAACTCAAACTGGGCCAGGAACCGCGCCGCCCGCAACATTCGGAGAGGGTCGTCGCTGAATGTTGCCTCAGGGTCCAGGGGCGTGCGGAGACGGCGGTCAGCCAAGTCAGAAGCCCCGCCAAAGGGGTCCACCAACCCGCCATCGGGCAATTCCACCGCCATGGCGTTGATGGTGAAGTCGCGCCGGGAAAGGTCAACCTCGATGGCGTCGGCAAAAGCCACATCGGGCTTGCGGGAGCCGGGCTGGTACCGCTCGGTGCGGTGCGTGGTTATCTCGACCCGCCGATCACCTCGGCGAGCCCCGATGGTGCCGAATCGCTCCCCCTGGGTCCACAAGGTGTCAGCCCAGCCCTCCAAAATCGACTTCACCGCCGGCGGTTGGGCGTCGGTGGTGAGATCCAGATCGAAGGATGTGTCCAAAGGCAAGTCCAGCAAGGCGTCGCGGACCACCCCGCCCACCAGAAAAACCCGATAGCCCTGAGCGGCAAACCGCTCAGCCAGCCCGCGGGCCTCCTCGCGAACGGGAGCCAGGCGTTCCAAACTCATGACAGCAGTGCAGCCGCCGCGGCGGCCACCTCCGCACCCGGTCCACCCCCGGTGGCCGGTTCCGGACGCCATTCGGTGCCTGCCAATACGGCCACCGCGGCGGCGGCGCAGTCGGCCAAGGCATCCAAGTCGTAGCCGCCCTCCAAGAAAGCGATTCGCCGACCAGGGGACACCACGTCGATAACCGCTTGAGTCAGGTCGGCGAAGTCGCCCGCGGCCAAACCCAGGCTGGTCAGCGGGTCGGCCCGGTGGGCATCGAATCCGGCTGACAGCACTAGCCAATCGGGATCGAATACCTCCACCGCGGGCAGCACGGCTTCTTCCCATCCTCGGAGGTAGACATCGCCGGTCGCGCCCGCGGGCATGGGCAGGTTGATGGTGGTGCCCACACCGGCCGCTGCGCCCCGTTCCAGCAGACCGCCGGTCCCCGGGTAGAACGGGTACTGGTGCCACGACACGTACATCACCCGGCCGTCTTCCCAGAACACATCCTGGGTGCCGTTGCCGTGGTGGGCGTCGTAGTCCACCACCAGCACCCTCTCACCCCGTTCTGCCAATGCCCGAGCACAGATGGCTGCGCTGTTGAACATGCAGAAGCCCATCGAGCGCACCGGGGTGGCGTGGTGGCCCGGAGGGCGCACGGCGCAGAACGCGGCATCAGCTACTCCCTTGTCCAAGCCCTCGATGGCCGCCATGCCGGCCCCCGCAGCTAGCCGAGCCGCCGCCTCCGACTCGGCCGACAGCACCGTGTCGGGGTCCAGTCGACCACCTCCGGCTTGGGCTACCCGCTGCACCGAATCGAGCACCGAGGAATGGTGGACCGACAGGAGTTCGGCGTCAGTGGCCAACCGGGGCTCGGTTGGAATCAGAGCGTCGCCCAGATCGGCATGCCGCACCCCGTCGATCACGGCCCGCAGGCGGGCAGGCCGCTCCGGATGGGCCCGCCCGGTGTCGTGGTCTAGGAAGCGATCATCGGTGATCCAAAGAACCGCCACAACCCCACGGTACCCCCGCGGTCTCAGCCGACCCCTCCAATATCCCCGTGCAGCCATCTCGTATGCAGGCCACTAGCCTCGTCCCATGATGCGGCGGCAACGGGAGCCTGCTGCCGAGACACTCCGACTCGGACAAGACCGTCTGCGGCTCAGGCCTTGGGCCGGTGATGATAGGACCGGCCTCCTCATCCTGCTGACATCGGGAGCAGCGGTATCTGACTCCATGACGTCGGCGGCCATTGAAGCGGCAACTGGCCGCGGCTACAACCGGCTGCGAACATCGGCGCTGTCGGGGATCGAATCAGAGCCGTTCATACGGGCCGGTTTCGAGCCCTGCCAAGTGCTTGCCCTGCTGTCCCGGCCCATTGCCAACGGGCTCCCCAGCGCGAACAGCAGCGTCGCCATTCGAAGGGCCCGCCGCCGCGACCACTCCTCGGTTCTGGCCGTGGATCACGCCGCCTTCGAGCTCTTTTGGCATCTCGACCAAGCCGGACTTCACGACGCCCTACGGGCCACCCCATTCCGGCACTTTCGAGTTGCCAGCCACGAAGCCGATACTGAGCTCGCTGGATATGCCATCTCGGGGCGCAGTGGCCCGGCCGGCTATCTCCAACGGTTGGCCATATCTCCCTGCCAACAGGGCCAGGGCGTCGGCGCTGCCCTAGTGGTCGACGGGCTGAGATGGATGGCTCGCTGGGGAGCTACCCAAGCCTGGGTCAACACCCCTCAGCACAACACCGGGGCGCTGAGACTCTATGAGCGGTTGGGTTTCGAACAAGTCCCTCCCGGCCTGCAAGTTCTGGAGTTGGACCTTGGACAGTGAATCCCGTCTGAGACACTCGGAATGCCGACGGCTGATCGCCAAGGCATTAGGCCTGATTCTGGGCCTGATCGTATTGGCCTCTCCCGCCTTTTTGCCCGCCAACGCAGCAGCTCAGGAAGAGGGCACGCCCATAGAGGCACTCACACCCGCCTTCGAGTTGGCCAGCCAAAGCATGTGGATCGCCGATGAGGACGTGTTTCGAGTCTCCCTCCGACTACACGATGCTCCAGACGAATCCACGGTGGACATCAACATCGGCCAGCCCATCCGGTCCCGCTCCGCTCTTTTGGATCGGCTGGCTGAGCCCTCCACCGGATTGGGCCATCAGCAGATAGTCAGATTGCCGATCCCACCGTCCGATGCCAACGGGATCACTTCGCTGCAAATCGCCACCACCAGCAGCCAGGAGCCCGAAAACGACACACCGGACCAACCAAGGCTCAATCTCTCCGCCGAAGGGGTGTACCCGGTAAGCCTCGTTCTCCGGGATTCCGACGGCTCGAGATTGGACACGATTCACACCTTCCTGGTCCGCACCCCTCCGCCTAATCCCGATCAACCTCCCCTGTTGGTGAGCACCGTGCTCTCGGTGAGTGGGCCCCCTGCGGTCAGCCCCGAGGGCAACGTGGATTTGGAAACCACCTTCCGAAGCCTGCAAACGCTGGCCGATGTTTTTGATCCCCGCATTCGACCTCAACCCCTGGCCGCAGTTTCAGTTGACCCCCATCTGGTTGACGCTCTGGCCATCGGCGAGCAGTCCGAGCACACCATGCTTCTGGCCCGACTCCAGCAGGCCACAATCAACCGCCAGATCACGAGCAACACCTACGTCCCCCTGGACAGCGACGCGTGGATCGACCAAGACCTCAGCCTCGAGATCGGCTGGCAGATCGAGGCGGGGGCCGCGGTGTTGGACGGATTTCTCGGCTCTCAGACCGACCGCACCACAATGGTGTTGACCACCTCGGCCTCCCCAGAACTGCTCCAACGGCTCCAGCGCGAGCGAGTCGAGCTGGTGCTGGTTTCCGATGCCCTGCTCGACCCGGCCAACGAGTTGGTCAGCACTTCGGCCAAGACTTCCTTCTTGCTGCCCGCATTCGACGAGCCGATGGAGGCGGCCGCCATCGACAGCACGGTCACGGCCCACTTCACCCGGAGCGACAGAACTGACACCGCTCCCTATCTGGTGTTGGCCGACTTGGCTGTCCGCTGGTTTGAAGACCCCCAACAGCTCCGAGGGATCGTGATGGCCCCACCGCTGGACTCTCTGCCTGACTCGACTGGGCTAGGGATATTGCTGGATGAGGTCAGTGCTAGTCCGATCCTTTCCTCCGTAGACCCTGCCGCCATTGTCGAGAGCCTTGAGCCCGAAGTCCTCCGACGAGTGCGCCCGGCCGAGGAGAACGGTTTCGGGGAGGATTACAAGGCCGCTTTGAGCGATGGTCAGCGCATCGCCCGCTCATATCAGAACATGGTGGACCCCATCGCCACCGTGGACACTCCCGAACGACAGTTGATCGAAACCCTCGACCGGGCTTTGCTGCTGTCCGGTGCCTTCGGCCTTACCGAGACCCAGCGAGACGCCTACCTGGCGGTGGTGGCCCAGACCGTGCGGGACACCGTGGCGGCCATTCAACCCCCCATTCGCCAGAGGATCACCCTAACCAGCCGTTCGGAGAGCATCCCGATGCTCATTCGCAACAGCCTCGACCACGACGTGATCGTGCGACTGGACCTCAAAAGCGACAAGCTGGACTTCCCCGACGGGGATTCCCTGATTTGGCGGCTGTCCCCCGGAGTCAACCAGGTCCAAGTGCCGGTCCAGGCCAAGACATCGGGAGACGCCGTGCTGGAGATCAAGATCAACTCTCCCACCGGGCTGTTGGCCTTGGGCGAATCCCAGCTGACAGTGAGGGCAACGTCGCTATCCGGCACCGGGGTGGGGATTGCCGCGGCCGCGCTGGCCATCTTGATGCTCTGGTGGGCTCGGAACTGGTGGTCCCGACATCGCTCCAAATCCGTGCCGCAAAAAAGTAGTGTCGCGCCATGACCGTTCGAATAGTGACCGACAGTTCCTGCGACCTCAGCGCCGCTGACATCGAGCGCCACCAAATCACCGTGGTCCCGCTCACCATCCGGTTTGGCGAAGAGGAGTTCACCGACGGCGTGGGTCTGTCGGCTGAGAACTTCTACGAGAAGATGTCAGCCAGCGGCGAATTGCCGTCAACTGCCGCTCCCGCTCCGGGGGCGTTCGAGGCCGCGTTCCGAGGATTGGCCGGCGAAGGCGCCGAGGCAGTGGTATGCGTCAACTTGTCCTTCGCCCTGTCGGCCACCGGGGAGTCGGCCCAGGCCGCGGCCCGAGCTACCGAGGGCGAGGTGGATGTCCGGGTGGTGGACTCCGGCAAAGTGTCGGTGGGCCTAGGGGTCATGGTGAAGGCGGCCGCGACCGCGGCCGCGGCCGGCCACAACGCCGACGAGATCGAGGCCCAACTCGCCCAGCTGAAGGAACGGGTCTTCATCTATGCCGTGCTGGACACCCTGGAAAACCTCAAAAAGGGCGGCCGCATCGGCACTGCACAGGCCCTTTTGGGCAGCGCCTTGTCCATAAAGCCCTGCCTTGACCTCACTTCCGGCGTCGTGGAGGAGGCGGGCAAACAGCGAACCAGGGGCAAGGCCCGAAATTGGCTGGCATCGCAGGTGGCCGAAGCCGGGGAGTTGGAGCATTTGGCCATCGCCCACGGGGCGGCCGACGACATCGACGCATTCGTGGCCAGCTTGGGCGAATCCCCTGCTCAGAACCCTCTTACGGTGGCCCTCATCGGGCCGGTCGTGGGCACTCACGCCGGCCCCGGAGTCATCGCCGCGGCCATGGTGCCCGCCCCCTAAGTACGTCTTGGCCCGCAGAAAACCCCGTCGGTAACCTTCGAGCCGTGTCGGAGTTCCTCCGCGACTACCTCCTAGTCGTCTTATTCCTCGTGCTGGCGGGCGCGTTGGTCTTCGGGATGCTGGGGGTCGGGAGCCTGCTGCGACCCTCCCGGTCGCAACCCCAGAAGTACATCACCTACGAGAGCGGCGTCGACCCCGTGGGCCTGGGCTGGTCGCAGAGCAACATCCGGTATTACGTGTTCGCCCTTCTGTTCGTGATGTTCGACGTGGAGGCGGTGTTCATCTTCCCCTGGGCCACCCGGCTGGAGGCCTACGGGACTTTCGGATTGGTCGAGATGGCCATCTTCATATTCATCCTTGCGCTGGGCCTGGTGTACGCCTGGCGAAAGGGTGTCCTTCGGTGGATCTGAGGTAGGCAGTGGGACTGGTTGCCAGCGGCAAAGCTCCAAAGCCCCTGACCAAGCTGCTCAACCTCGGCCGGAAATACTCCATTTGGATGTACCAATGGGGCTTGGCGTGCTGCGCCATTGAGATGGGCGCGGTGATCGGCTCGCCCCGCTACGACGTCATGCGCCTCGGGGTGATCCCGTTTCCCGCCAGCCCCCGACAGGCTGACTTGGTGGTGATCTCGGGAACGGTCACCGACAAAATGGTGCCTTCGATTCTCCGCCTCTACCAGCAGATGCCCGACCCGAAGTACGTCATATCCATGGGCTCTTGCGCCAATTGCGGAGGCCCGTACTGGGACTCCTACTCAGTGACTAAAGGCGTAGACCAGATCATTCCAGTAGATGTCTATGTGCCCGGCTGCCCGCCCCGGCCCGAGGCTCTGCTGGAAGGCATCGTGCTGCTTCAAGAGCGCATTATGAACGAGGACCCGGCCGTGCGGTGGCGAGGTGACCCAATTGTCGTCGACTGACACCGATACCAGCGCCGAGGCCGACCCGCAGCCCGACGAACGCCGGGAGGCCTGGGCGACCCGGCTGGCCGAAGCACTCGGCGATGGTTACGCCGAACATCACATCATCGGTGGCAGCGACCTGTGGGTTCGGGTGGCCCGCGACTCTTGGGCCGAAGCGGCCACGGCGGCGCGCGACCGCTTGGGCTGCCAGTTCTTCGATTGGCTCTCGGCCATCGACTGGCTGCCTTCCCCCTATGGGCGGGACATGGACGCCCAGGAGGACAACCCCGAGCCCAAGGAAGCCGACCCCATGGAGCAGGGCCATGCCGGAGGCGAGACCCGGTTCCAGATGGTGATGCGCCTCTATTCCATCACCGAGCACATGGGCATCACCATCAAGGCCGACCTTCCCGACGGTGATCTGAGCATCGACACGCTGATCGGGATTTACCCCGGGGCTGATTGGCACGAGCGCGAGGCCTGGGAGATGTTCGGGATCCATTTCAACAACCATCCCGACCTGCGCAACATCTATCTGCCCGGCGAATTCGAGGGAAACCCCCTCCGCAAGGATTTTCCGTTGCTGGCCCGGCGGGTGAAGCCGTGGCCCGGCATCGTGGACGTGGAATTGTTCCCCGGTGAGGAAGGCCCATGACCGCGGTAGGCGCCGACCAGCGCCAGCAGATGGCCTACGTCGCCACCCAGGCGGCCGATGCCCGGCTGAACGTGGAGATCGAGACCGAGGGTATGACCCTCAACATCGGGCCCCAGCACCCTGCCACCCACGGAACGCTAAGGCTGGTGGCCCGTCTCGACGGTGAGCAGGTGGTGGAAGCCGAGCCGATCATGGGCTACATGCACCGGGGCTACGAGAAGCTGGCCGAGGTGCGCACCTATCCCCAGGTCACCACGCTCATCAACCGCATCGACTGGCTGGGGAGCTTCGCCAACGAGGTGCCGTTCATCCTGGCGGCCGAGAAGCTCATGGAGGTCGAGGCGCCGCCCCGGGCCCAGTGGATCCGCACTGCGCTGTTCGAGCTGAGCCGGATCGCCAACATCACCCTGTTCTTGGGCGACATGGCCGTGCAGCTTGGTGCCCTCACTCCGGTGTTCATGGCTTTCCGCGATCGGGAGTTCGTGCTCAACCAGATCGAGGCGGTCACCGGCGGGCGCTTCCATCCCAACTTCGACCGCATCGGGGGCATCAAAGACGACCTCCCCCAGGGCTGGATCGACGACACCAAGCAGGCCATGGAGAAGATCCGCGATTTCTGCGACGAGTTCGAGGAACTGGTGTTGGGCAACGAGATCTTCCAGGCCCGCAGCCGGGGAATCGGCATCGTGCCTCCCGCAGTCGGACTCTCCTACGGGCTCTCAGGCGCCAACATCCGGGCCAGCGGAGTTGACTGGGATCTGCGCCGAGACGGCCATGAGGCTCTGGCCTACGACCAGGTCGACTGGAAGGTGTGGACCCATCCCGACGGCGACTCATTCGCCCGCTACTGGGTGAGGCTCCAGGAGACCCGAGAGGCCACCCACATCGTGGATCAGCTTCTGGACGGGCTCCCCTCGGGGCCGATCATGGCCAAGGTGCCCCGCATCATCAAGGTGCCCGCGGGCGAGGCCTACGCCGCCACCGAGAATCCGCTAGGCGAGATGGGCTACTACATCGTGAGCAAGGGCGACCTAGTGCCGTTCCGGGTCAAGATCCGCTCAGCCAGCTTCTCCAACATCTCCATCACGCCTTGGTTGCTAAAGGGCGTGTACGTGCCCGACATCATCACCATCTTGGCCAGCCTGTACTTCATCTTGGGAGACATCGACCGGTGAGTTCGGCCACCGTGATGTCGGGCCTGCTGGCCGTGGAGGTGCCCTACTGGGCGTCGGCCATCATCAAGTTAGGCGTCGTCGCCCTAGTCGTCCCCACCGCCGCGCTGGTGCTGGGTTATGTGTTCCTGCTGAAGATGATGAGCTTCATGCAGAGCCGGCTCGGCCCCATGGAAGCCGGCCCCTACGGCACTCTGCAACTGCTGGCCGACGGGTTGAAGTTCATCCAGAAAGAGGACATCTTCCCGGCCAAAGCCGACCGGACGGTGTTCGCCCTGGCCCCGCTGGTGGTGCTGGTCTCCACCTTCTTGATCTACGTGGTGATCCCCACCGGCCCCGACGCGGTGGTGGCCCAGTTGGACGTGGGCATCTTCTACGCCCTGGCGGTGTCGTCGCTGTCGGTGGTGGGCATCTTGATGGCCGGTTGGGCATCGGCCAACAAGTACGCCCTCATGGGGGGTTTGCGGGCCGCCGGCCAGCTCATCGCCTACGAGCTCCCGCTAGTGCTGGCGGTGATGGGAGTGGTGATCCAGGCTGGCACCCTCGACCTCCAGAAGATCGTCGCCGCCCAGGCCCACGGGGAGATCTTCGGATGGGGCGGTATCGGCAACCCGTTCATCCTCACCCAGTTTGTGGGCTTCTTCATCTTCTTGGTGGCGGTTCAGGCCGAGACTACACAGCCCCCCTTCGATATGCCGGTGGCCGAGTCGGAGATCGTGGGCGGCTACCAGGTGGAGTACACCGGCTTCCGGTTCTTGTTCTTCTTCATGGGCGAGTTCGGCACCGCCTTCGCCTTCGCCGCGCTGGCTGTGGTCTTGTTCCTCGGCGGCTGGGCCCTTCCCTGGGGCGACATCACCCACTGGGGCTTCAATATCGCCGGACCGGTCATCATGCTGGTGAAGGTCCTCGCCGTGTCGGCGCTGATCTTCTGGTTCCGCTTCACCTATCCCCGCCTGAGAGAGGACCAGCTTCAGCGCCTCGCGTGGAAATTCCTGATTCCGCTGTCGCTGGTCAACATCGTTGTCACCGGTATTTTCAAGGTCGTTTTGTAGGAGTTTGCCATGGCACTGGTACCAGGATTGATCACCGGGCTCAAGGTCACCGCCCGCACCATGTTCCGCACCCTGTTCGGCGACGGCCTCCCAGTGGCCCCTGCCCCCTCCAAGCACTCCCACACCGTGCAGTACCCCCATGTCAAGGAGATGCCCACCGACCGGGCCCGAGGGGTGATCGCCCTTCACGAGGAGAATTGCACCGCCTGCATGCTCTGCGCTCGTGAGTGCCCCGACTGGTGCATCTACATCGAGGGCCACAAGTACTTGGCCCCGCCCCGCCGGGAGGGCGGCAAGCCCCGCCAGAAGAACGCGCTCGACCGCTTCGACATCGACTACGCCCTGTGTATGTACTGCGGCATCTGCGTGGAGGTCTGCCCGTTCGAGGCCCTGTTCTGGACCCCCGAATACGAGTACTCCGAGCCCCGTATTGCCGACTTACTCCACGACAAGGAGCGTCTCAGCGAGTGGATGGATACCGTTCCCGACTTCGAGCCCTACGAGGCCGGATCCGAGCAAAAGGTGCTTAAGGTCCCCCGGTGATCGCCGAGCACGTTGCCTTCGGGATCATCGCCGCGGTGATGGTGGCCTCCGCCCTGCGGGTGGTGACCACCCGCGACATCGTCCACGCCGCCCTCTACTTGGTGATCGTGCTGGCCGGTGTCGCCGCCCTGTTCCTGTTGGTAGGCGCCGAGTTCACCGGAATCACCCAGGTGCTCATCTACATCGGTGCGGTGATCGTGCTCTTTTTGTTCGGCATCATGCTCACCCGGTCTGACTTCGACCAGGACACCGAAACCGACCACAAGCGCAAGTTCCCCGCCATATTGACCGCGCTTCTGCTGGTGGCTGTGATGATCGGCGCGCTGGTGGACCGCTTCGAAGATGTGAAGCTGGATGCCAAGCTGCCCGACGGCCTATCCCCGCAGACCACCGCGCAGGTCTCCGACGAGCTGTTCTCCCAGTACATCGTGCCCTTCGAAGCGGTATCGGTACTGCTGTTGGCCGCCCTCATTGGCGCCATCGTGATCGCCCGCCGAGAGGAGGGCGGCTGATGCTGTTGAATGAGATGCTCCTTCTGGGGGCGGTGCTGTTCTGCATCGGGGTCTACGGAGTGCTGGCCCGCCGCAATGGCGTGCTGGTGCTCATGTCCATCGAGCTCATCCTCAACGCAGTGAACATCAACCTGATCGCCTTCGGGGCGTTCCACGACACGGTCATAGGTCAGATATTCGCCCTGTTCGTGATCACCGTGGCCGCCGCCGAAGTGGGAATCGGCTTGGCCATCGTGCTGCTGCTGTACCGGAACCGTCGATCCATCGACTTGGACCAAGTCGATCTGATGAAGGGGTGATGGGCCGGTGCTGAGCGCGAACATCGCCGCCGCCGAAACTGCGGGCAAGGCCGTCGAGGCTTCGGGCTGGTTCCTGGAGAACGCCTGGCTCATCTGGCTGTTCCCCGCGGTGTCGTTCCTGCTGATCCTGCTGTTCGGCAAGCGATTCCCACGAGGGGGCTCGGAGATTGGCATCGCGGCGATCGGGGCCTCCTTTGTCTTCGGCCTGCTCACCGCCATCCAGTGGATAAGCAAGGTAGAGGGGGCCGACGGCGGGAGCGCCGAGGGCGAATACGCACTGGGAGCGGGCGGGCTGGCTGCGGCGGAGGGTGAGGCCTCTGGCGGGGTGAGCGCGCTCACCCGATCAATCACCTGGCTCACCAACGGGGCCGAGGCCATCGGCGCAGGCATCATGATCGACGGTTTGGCCGTGATGATGATCTTCGTGGTCACCGTGGTGTCGCTGCTGGTGCACATCTACTCCACCGACTACGTGGCCGGCGACCGCCGCTACACCCACTTCTTCGCATTCCTGAGCCTGTTCACCGCGTCGATGCTCTTCTTTGTCACCGCCTCCACCACCATCCAAATGCTGGTGGGCTGGGAGCTTGTCGGCGTCTGCTCGTTCGTGCTCATTGGCCACTGGTGGGAGGAGAAGGACAACTCCGACGCCGCCCTCAAGGCCTTCTTCACCAACCGGGTGGGCGACATGGGCATCATCATCGGGGTGTCCATCCTGTTCTTTGGCGCGGGCACGTTCGACGTGATCGGGGTGAACGAGGCCGCCATCAACGGCAGCATGAGCCACACGGTCACCCTGGCCGCCGCTTTGTGTTTGACCGCTGCGGTCATGTCCAAGTCGGGGCAGTTCTTCCTCCACACCTGGCTGCCCGACGCCATGGCCGGACCCACCCCGGTATCGGCCCTCATCCACGCCGCCACCATGGTGGTAGCCGGCATCTTCATGGTGGCCCGGCTCTACGGGGTGTTCTTTGAGGGCTATTCCATCGGCGGCTCCAGCATCAACCTGCTGGCCCTGATCGGCGGGGTCACCACGCTGGTGGGCGCCACCCTGGCCTTCGTCCAAAACGACATCAAACGGGTGCTGGCCTACTCCACCGTCTCCCAGTTGGGTTACATGTTGCTGGCGTTGGGCGTGGGGGCATGGACCGCGGCCCTGTTCCACCTGTTCACCCACGCCTTCTTCAAGGCCTGCCTGTTCCTGGGCTCGGGCTCAGTCAGCCACGCCGTCCACTCCTTCGACATGAAGGAGGACATGGGCGGGCTGCGCAAGGTCATGCCCCACACCTACCGAACGTTCATGATCGGCACGGTGGCCCTGGCTGGTTTGCCCATTCTCTCGGGGTTCTGGTCCAAGGACGAGATCTTGGTGGGTACCGGCGGGTGGGGTCTGTTCGGCGGCACCGGGGGCAACGGGGCCTACACCGTGATGCTGGCCATGGGCATGATCACCGCCGCGCTCACCGGGGCTTACATGACCCGGGTGGTGTACCTCACCTTCTTCGGCGAGTTCCGGGGCCACGGCACCCCCCATGAGTCCGGCCCCCGGATCACCGTCCCGCTGTGGATCCTGGGCGGTTTGGCCGTGGTGGCCGGATTCATCAACTTCCCGGCCGGCTTCCAGCTCGTCCCCGCATCTTGGGAGGAGAAGTTCCTCCAGTGGGTGGAGCCCGTCGGGGTGAGCTATTTCCCATCCATCGCCCACGCCACCCCGTCGTGGACGCTGGCCATCGCGTCGGTGATCGTGGCCCTCGTCGGCATCGGCGCCGCTTACTACTACTACTTCGTCAAGGTCCGGGCGTTGGGCCCGGCTGCCACCGAGCTGCCCGACGGCCCCACCTCGAGATCGGCGGTGGCCCGACTCGGCCACCGGATCCTGGTCAACAAGTACTACCTCGACTGGCTGTACACCACCGTGATCGTCGGCTTCATCAAGGGGCCCCTAGCCAAAGCGGCCTACTGGACCAACCAGAACGTCATCGACCGGGTGGTCAACGAGGCCGGCATCCGTTCGGTGCAGGCCGGGAACATCGTCTACCACAAGGTGGACCAGCTGGTGGTGGACGGCATCGTCAACGCCACCGGCAAAATCTCCGACAGCTCAGGGGAGGAGCTGCGCCGCATCCAAACCGGCAAGGTGCAGCAGTACGCCGCCATCATGTTCGCCGCCGCCACCATCCTGGCCGGGATCTTCATCATCGTCATCTAGGGAGCACACGTACACATGGGTGAAATATCGATTCCACCGACGCCAAAGCGGTGGCTGAGAGGGAGCACACATAAACATGGGTGAGTTTCTCAACGACTGGGGGCTGAGTATCCCGACGTTCCTGCCGATCATCGGCGCGGCCGTCATGCTGCTCATTCCCAAGGACCGAGAGCATCTGCACAAGTTGATCGCCTTGGCCACCACCGTGGCGGTGGCCGTCTTCGGCTTGCTGCTGTTGATCCAGTTCATCGACAACGACAACTACGGGGCCCTCAACTTCGTGGTGGACAAGGGCTGGATCGACGTCATCGACTCCCGCTACATCATGGGGGTAGACGGCATCTCACTGCCACTGATGCTGCTCACCATGCTGATCGTGCCTCTGTGCGTGATCTATTCCTGGAACCACTTCCCGGAGCCGCACAACCCCAAGGCCTTCTTGATGCTGCTCCTCATTCTCGAGACCGGGATGATCGGCACCTTTGCCGCCCAAGACCTGATCTTGTTCTTCGTGTTCTTCGAGGTCGTGCTTCTGCCGATGTACTTCATGATCGGGGTGTGGGGCGGTGAGAACCGGCGCTACGCCGCCATCAAGTTCTTCCTGTTCACCCTGTTCGGCTCGGCGCTGATGCTGGTGAGCTTCCTGGCCCTGTACTTCTTGGCCGACGCCAGCACCTTCGACATGAGGCTGCTGCCCGAAGCCGCCGCCGGCATCGCCAAGTCGTCGCAAGTCTGGGTGTTCGGCGGCATGTTCCTGGGGTTCGGGATCAAGGTGCCCATGTTCCCGTTCCACACCTGGCTGCCCGATGCCCACACCGAGGCCCCCACGGTGGGGTCGGTGATCCTGGCCGCGGTTCTATTGAAGCTGGGCACCTACGGGTTCGTCCGCATCGCCATTCCCATCCTGCCCGAGGCGGCCGCCGAATGGGCCCCGTTCATCGGGCTGCTGGCGGTGATCGGAATCATCTACGGCGCCTTGGGATGTCTGGCCCAGCGCGACCTGAAACGGCTGGTGGCGTTCTCGTCGGTTGCCCACATGGGCTTCGTAATGCTGGGCATCGCCACCCTCACCGACTTCGGCATAAATGCCGCGGTGTTTGGCATGGTGGCCCACGGGCTCATCACCGGGATGCTGTTCTTCTTAGCCGGCTCGGTGAAAGAGCGCTACCACACACTGGACATGTCCCGGTTGGGCGGGCTGCTGGTGCAGGCCCCCCGCATGGGCTGGATCCTCGGGTTCTGCGCCATGGCCTCGCTGGGCCTGCCCGGCTTGGCCGGGTTCTGGGGCGAGTTCCCCGCCATCTTGGCCTCTTACAACCCCGCCGAGGTACTGGCCGAGGAGACCTTCCGCTCGTACATGGTCATCGCCGCGTTGGGCACGGTGCTGGCCGCTGGCTACCTGCTGTGGATGCTCCAGAAGACGGCCTTCGGAACACCCCGAGAGGAGTTCGCCAACGACCCTCACGTTCACGACGCCACTGTTTCCGAGTATCTGGCCTGGGCTCCGCTGCTCATCCTGATCTTGGTGCTGGGCGTTTATCCCCACCTGCTGTTCGGGGCCACTGACCCCGCCGTGGTCAACTCGCTCAACGACTGCTTGGACTCTGTGACCAGCGGAGCCTGTTTTGACGCGGCGGCCGGAAAGTAGGACGCAATCTCATGCGCGATTCCGTAAACACCCATTCGGCGGCAAGAAAGTAGCCAGCACAGATGCTCTCGTCGGTGCCATCAATCCTCGGCTTCGTCCGGCCGGACATCGACTGGCACGCCGTCGCGCCAGAACTAACCCTGCTGGGGGTGGGCGCGGTGGTCACCCTGCTCGACATTGTGCTGTTGGAGCGGGGTCGGGCCTACACCTCGGCGCTGGCTGGCATCGGGTTGCTGGTGGCGTTGATCCCCATCGTGACCTTGGCCGCGGCCGGCGACACCCGGGAGATGTTCGGCGGGGCCTTCGTGGTGGACGACTTCGCCCTCATTTTGAAGGCCATGTTCATCGTGGTCGCCTACATCGTGGTGCTGCTGTCCACCAACTACATCGCTGAGGGCGACTATTGGGAAAACGAGTATTACGGCCTGCTCTTGGCGTCGGTGATGGGCATGGTGCTGATGGCCTCGGCCCGGGATCTGGTCACCATCTTCGTGGCCTTGGAGCTGCTGTCCATTCCCGCCTACCTGATGGCCGCGTGGCGCAAGGCTGACCCCAGGAGCAACGAGGCCGGGCTCAAGTACTACCTGATGGGTGTGTTCGCCTCGGCCATCATGCTGTATGGCATGTCGCTGCTGTTCGGGCTGGCCGGCGACACCCGCCTGGCCGCAATCTCAACTGCGGTAACCGAGGAAGGCTCCAACCCGGTGGTCATCCTCGGGATCATCTTCGTGATCGTCGGGTTCGCCTTCAAGGTGTCGGGCTTCCCGTTCCACACCTGGGCCCCCGACACCTACGAGGGCGCCCCCACCCCGGTGACCGCTTTCTTGGCCGTGGGTTCCAAAGCAGCCGGGTTCGTGGCCCTCATGCAGCTGGTTCACGCCGGATTCCCCGACGCCAAAGACATCTATCAGCCGCTGTTGTGGATCTTGGCCGTGGGATCGATGACCGCCGGCAACCTCATCGCCCTTCGCCAAGAGAACATCGTGCGCCTCATGGCCTACTCCGGGGTGTCGCAGGCTGGCTTCATGCTGGCCCCTCTGGCGGTAGCCGGAGATATCGGCGGCGAAGCCCTTTCCGCGGTGATCATCTACGTGCTGATCTACGCAGCCATGAACCTGGGGGCCTTCGCGGTGATCATCGCCGTGGCCCGCCGCACCGCTTCCGGTGACATCCGCTCTTACGCTGGGCTGTTCAAATACGCCCCTGGCATGACCATTCTCATGACGGTCTTCCTGTTCTCCTTGGCCGGCATTCCCCCGCTGGGCGGCTGGTTCGCCAAGTTCGCCGTGTTCCGGGCCGTGGTGGAGGCTGACACCGGCTGGGGCTATTCCCTGGCCGCCATCGCCGCAGTGAACTCGGTGATCGCGCTCTTCTACTACGCCAAGGTGGCCCGCATGATGTGGTTCGAGGACACCCCCGAAGAAGCCGACACCACGTCCCTGCGGGTGCCCCCCTCTCTGGTATCCGCCCTCGGCCTCACCGCCGCTGCCACCCTCCTGTTCGGCATCTATCCCGCCGTCATCACCCACTTCACCGACGGCACCCTCATCGCCCTGCCCTAATCTCTCGGGTGTGTCGCTGAAGACCACACCGGTCATCCCGCTCGACGACGATGCCTATTGGGCTGATCCCTACCCGATCATCGCTGAACTCCGGGATCGCCACCGCACGGCAGTAACCCCCGAGGGCATGAAGGCCATCTTGCGCTGGCCGGATGCCGAAGAGATCAAGAAGCGCCCGGAGTTTGAGAACGAGGGTCTCGAGTACATCGAAAAGCGAGGCTTCAAGCCCGGAGATCCCCTCTATGAGTGGCGTCGCCATTCCATAGGGGCACTCAACGGCGCAGACCACCGCCGGATCCGGAGCCTGGCCACCCGGGCCCTGACTCCGAGATCGGTGGAGAAAGTACGTCCGGTAACCCGAGAGCACATGCGGTCGCTCCTTGAACGACATGCCGAGGCAGGCGAGTTCGACGTCAGAAAAGAAATCACTGCGATCCCCTTCATGTCCGTCGTCTCGTTCTTGGATATCGAGATGGATGAGGCCGCCACCATCGGCCAGCAGATGGCGGGAGCGGGGGCCGAGGCCTTTGGCCCCAACGTGACCCAGGAGATACGGGACCGGGCCAATGCCACTTTCGCAGCATTGATGGAGTTCGTCGGCGGGCTGGTGGAGAGTCGGCGCTCGAAGCCCCGAGATGATCTGCTCACCCGATTGATCGCGGCCGAGGAGGGCGGCGACCGGTTGAGCCTTGACGAATTGATCGTGTTGTTCACCAACATATTCGGCGGTGCGATTGAGACCACTGCCAGCATGATGACGAGCACGTTCCTCGAGTTCGCCCGCCATCCCGATCAATTGGAGTTGCTGCGCCGAGATTCCGAAGGGCTCAAGCGGAGTGCCGTGGAAGAAGTCCTCCGCTACCGGCCCGCGTTTTACGCCAGCGGCAACAAGGCAAACGCCGACGCAGAAGCGGCGGGGATTCACTTTGAAGAAGGAGAGCCGCTCAGCATCATCATCGGCGGGCCCAACCGCGACCCAACCCGCTTTTCCGATCCCGACCGGTTCGACATCACCCGCGACCCGACGATTTGGTCGTTCACCTTCAGCATGGGACCGCACTTCTGCCTGGGACAGGCCCTGGCCCGGGCCGAGCTCCAAGAAACCGCCGCCGTCATCGCCCGCCACACCCGCGACCTCGAGCTCACCGCCGAACCCCAGTGGCTGCCCCGGGTCATGGTCAACCATGTCGACCGTTGCCCCATCCGCTACCGGTTCGAACCCTGAATCCCAAGCCGTAGCCTTTGGCAAGTGGCTGAAGTAGAACGGCTCCCCAGACGTGCCTGAGCTACCTGATGTGGTGGTTTATCTGGAGGCGTTAGACCGGTATGTCGTGGGTCGGGAGCTGCGCAAGATCCGGGTAATCGGCATCAGCTTGCTCAAGTCGTTCGACCCGCCCATTGGCACGGCCGAGGGCCGATTCGTCGTGGGTACCCGGAGGCTGGGCAAGCGGCTGGTGCTGGAGATGGACGGGCCGGACGATCTGTTCGTGGTGATCCATCTCATGGTGGCAGGACGGCTGCGGTGGCGAGACCAGACTGGAGCCAAACCACCGGGGAAGATCGGCCTGGCTGCGTTCGACTTCGATCACGGCACCCTGGTGCTTACTGAAGCCAGCAAGCGCAAGCGGGCGTCGCTGTGGCTGGTCCAGGGTGCCGACGCCCTTGCTGACCAGCACGACCGGGGCGGGGTGGAACCACTTGAGGTGGACGAGGCCAGCTTTCGCGACGCCCTCACCTCCCGTAACCGCACTCTCAAACGGGCTCTGTGCGACCCCACTGCGTTCAGCGGCATTGGCAACGCCTACAGCGACGAGATCCTGTTCCACGCTGGACTATCCCCGGTGCAGCGCACCGGCAACCTCGATGAAGATGAGATCGGCCGCCTCTTGGAGGCCACCCGAACCACGCTGGTCGACTGGACCGACCGCCATCGTCAAACGGTGGGCGACGGCTTCCCCGACAAGGTGACCGCTTTCCACGAGGACATGGCCGTCCACGGCAAGTACAACCAGCCCTGCCTGGTGTGCGGGGTTCCCGTTCAGCGCATCGTCTACGCCGACAACGAAGTCAACTACTGCCCAAAGTGCCAGACCGACGGCCGGGTACTGGCCGACCGCTCCCTGTCCCGCCTCCTCAAGGACGACTGGCCCCGCAGCATCGAGGACCTTGAGGACTGATCGGCAGCCTTCCCCTTGGCGAACTATCTTCCCGATGTCGACGAGGAGGCCGCAACATGAGTTCGTTCAATCGAGAGTCCACTGCCGAGGAGGTGGTTGACGGACTCGACCTGTCGGGTCAGGTTTACATGATCACCGGCACAACCAGCGGGCTGGGAGAAGAGTCAGCCCGGGTACTGGCTGCTCGCGGGGCCCGAATAGCGATGCTGGCCCGAAACGCCCAAGCCAATCTCGAGGCCGCCGATCGCATTCGTTCAACAGTGCCCGACGCCGATCTGTCGATGCACCAACTCGACCTCTCCAGCTTGTCGAGCGTGGAGAGCTTCGCCGCTGAAGCCGCCGACCAGTTCGAACGCATCGACGTACTGATCAACAACGCGGGGGTTATGTGCTGTCCATTCGGCCGGACCACCGACGGCTTTGAGATGCAATTCGGCACCAACCACTTGGGCCACTTCGCCTTGACCGCCCGACTGATGCCGCTCTTGCGCCAAGCCGAGAATGCCCGGGTGGTCACCCTCTCCTCCGGCGGCCATCGCATCTCCGACGTAGACCTCGACGACCCCAACTTCGAGCACACCCCCTACGACCCCTGGGTGGCCTACGGCCGGTCCAAGACTGCCAACATTCACTTCGCCGCCGAGTTGGCTCGGCGCTTCGGCGACAAATTGGTCTCGCTCTCGGTACACCCCGGCGCGATACCCACCAAGCTCGGCCGGCACATGACCAAAGAGATGATCGAAGGCATGAGGGAACGAGCCAAGGCCAGTTCATCCTCGGGTCAGGGACTTCAATACAAGACGCTGGAGTCTGGCGCCGCCACCCAGGTATGGGCGGCAACCGCACCAGAACTCGCTGACCAAAACGGCAAGTACTTGGCCGACTGCAACGTGGCCGAGCCGGGGACAGGCGAAATCGGCTACGCCCCCCACGTCTACAACCCGCCCACCGAGGCCGCCCTCTGGGAGCTCAGCGAACGCCTGGTTGATTTGTCGGTCTAGCTAGGGCTGGCGGGGGCCGCCTCGGGTGCCGGGCCAGCGGGAGCCGCTAATGACGTCGGCCATCGGCCAGAACGCATCGGGGTCCAGGGGACCGGCATTGGTGATCTGCCGGTCAATCATCCGGTTGGTCACCAGCTGCGCCGACAGTTGCTCGACGATGGGGAAGTAGCGGGCCACGGGATCCCAGGGGCTGTCCAGCAACCGCAGCTCACCATCGATGTCCTCTACGTGGACCTGCTCGAAGGTGGTGGCCACATCCACCACGTGGGGCGGGAAGTCGTATTCCTTCTCTGCGCCGCCTATGGCCCGGGAGTACTTGGTCCACCACTCGTGCTCGGTGTACTCACCGGCCTTCGGCTCCACCGCCCCAGTGACATCGCCCTCGAACTCCAAGAATGTGTAGCCCTGGTGAATCGTTCGGGCCTCCACCCGGTTGCCCAGACGATAGAAGCGGATGTCGCACGGATACTTGGGCTGGCCGTTGGTCTCGCCGCTGATGAAGATGGCGGCCTCCTGATCAATGCCCAGACCCAGGCTGTATTGGCCGCTCACACCCTGCCAGCTAGCTGGAACCTTGACACTCACGCCGTACTCCGGCTCGCCCAGCACTGGTACGCAGTACACGCCCACGGTGACGATCGGATCGCCCGCAGTGAGCCCCGGCGGGAGTATTTGCTCAATGCCCGCCGGATCAGTCCGGTACTCGACGGTCAGCTTCGGCCAACCGGCAACCTCGCCGGGCCGGCTCATCGGGGTCTCAGTCATGGTGCCTCCAGTGCTGGATACCGCTATCTCTGCGGTTCCGCTCGTCCGATGGCCACAGTGTATTGACAACAAAAATGCCGCGCACTGCTGAGGTGCTCCATCGAATGCATAGCCATACTGGAACCGTGGGGTTTGCCGTGAGCCATGACAAGTGTCGCCGAGTGACATGACCGGTTTCGCCGAGTTCATGGAACGGGCGCTGTATGACCCTGAGCATGGGTTCTACGAGTCGGGCCAAGCCGGGCGGCGAGGGGGCCACTTCATCACCAGCCCCGAAGTCGGGCCGCTGTTCGGCGCCGTAGTGAGTCGAATGCTGGACCGTCGCTGGGAGGAAATGGGCCATCCCGATCCATTCACCGTGATCGACGCCGGCGCCGGACCGGGCACCTTGGCCCGTACCGTGGCCAAGGCCGAACCCGACTGCACACCGGCCCTGCGGTGGATCAACGTAGAGCGCAGCGCGGCAGGAC
This sequence comes from Candidatus Poriferisocius sp., assembly GCA_965208545.1. Taxonomy (GTDB): domain Bacteria; phylum Actinomycetota; class Acidimicrobiia; order Acidimicrobiales; family Bin134; genus Poriferisocius. Next base: position 3,313,293 of record OZ242341.1, read on the forward strand.
GGGCGACTCACACCGTGGGAGAGTCGACGTCAGCAATGCCCGATGGACCGATCATCGGAGTGATCATGGCCAACGAATTGCTCGACAACCTGCCACTGCGACTATTCGACGGCAAGGGAGGCGAGATTGGCGAGCATCCTCCGAGCACGAAGACCCGGTTGGCTCCCCGCCAAGACCAGGCCTGTGCCTGGCTAGCCCAAGCCCTGTCCATCGTGAGCCAAGGCACAGTGATGGTCATCGACTACATGAGCACCACCGAGGAGATGGCCTCCCGACCGTGGCCCGAGTGGCTACGGACCTACCGGGGCCACGAACGGGGCGACGACCCATGGACCACTCCTGGCAACCAGGACATCACCTGCGAGGTGGCCCTTGACCAGCTCTCTGCCGTTTGCTCTCCCACCCGAGTCACCGCTCAGGCGACCTGGCTGCGGACCCACGGCATCGACGAACTGGTGGCCGAGGGCAACGCCGCCTGGCAGGCGGGGGCGGCCCAAGGCGATCTTGTCGCGCTGGCCGGACGCAGCCGGGCCATTGAAGCTGAGGCTTTGCTGAACCCGGCCGGACTGGGTGGATTCACCGTGGCCGAATGGGATGTACCTGTCCCGGAATGAGATGGATCAGGTCTTGTTGCGGACCGCGGCCCGGAACCCCAGCGCCACCGGGTTGGCCCCATCCACCTCAGGGTGGATGGCCACCTGGTAACGGCCCGGTGATGGCAGCTTCATCGCCCGGAAGTCGGCTACGAACGGCACATTGACCAGCTCTCCAGGATCATGACCCGACCCCAGTTTCACCTGGACCTCGCCAACCATCTCGGCCAGCTTCTGCCCATCGGCATCCTCGACTCGCACCCTGATCTTGTTGGCGTTGGCGGCCTCAGCCGGCGACATCTCCAGCACCAGCGCCAGCATGACCCCGATGGGAGCAGGAAACGACTCCCGATACACCCGGGTGATGCCCGCCGAACTCACAAACAGCAGCCCCTCCCGCACCTGGGCGAAATCACACAATGTGGCGACTCTGATGTCCATGACCGCCAATCAGCTCCCTTCCTGGAGTTGTACTAGATGACCATATCCCTCACGGGACGACAGAATGTAGGCTCGCCGCGCTGTCCCGCGAGAGCACCGGAAAGGACTGACCCATGGCTGAAGCCACCATCGAGGACTATTACGTCGAGGACCGCACTTTCGCCCCGGCCGCCGATTTCGCCGCTGCTGCCCTGGCCAATGACCGCTCGCTCTACGACGAGGCCGAGGCCGATTTCGAGTCGTTTTGGTCTCGGCAAGCCCGGGATCTGCTGAGCTGGGACACCGATTTCCACACCGCCCTGGAGTGGGACCTCCCCTTTGCCCGCTGGTTCATCGGTGGCGCCCTCAACGTGTCGTACAACTGCCTCGACCGCCACGTCGAGGCCGGCAAGGGCGACAAGATCGCCTTCCACTGGGAGGGCGAGCCGGGCGACACCCTCACCATCACCTACGCCGAATTGCTCACCGAAGTCTCCAAGTTCGCCAATGTGCTCAAGGGCCTGGGCCTAGGCGCGGGCGACAGGGTGGCCATCTACATGCCGATGATCCCCGAGCTGCCGGTGGCCATGCTGGCCTGCACCCGCATCGGGGTGGCCCATTCGGTGATCTTCGGCGGCTTCTCCCCCGACGCCATCGTCGACCGCTGCGAAGACGCCGAGGCCCGGCTCATTATCACCGCCGATGCCGGCTACCGCCGCGGGGCGCCGTCAATGCTGAAGCCCAACGTGGACACCGCTCTCAGCCAGGGGACGGCCTCAGTGGAGCACGTGGTGGTGGTCAACCGCTGCGATACCGACGTCGATATGGCCGAGGGTCGAGACCTGTGGTGGCACGACCTCATGGCCGATGCTTCGGTCGATTGCCCGCCTGAGCCAATGGACTCCGAGGCGCTGCTCTACCTGCTCTACACGTCGGGCACCACCGCCAAGCCCAAAGGCATCATGCACACCACCGGCGGCTACCTCACCCAGGTGGCCTTCACCCACAAGTACGTTTTCGACCTGAAACCCGACACCGACATCTATTGGTGCGCGGCCGACATCGGCTGGGTTACCGGCCACAGCTACATCGTGTACGGCCCGCTGGCCAACGGGGCCACCTCGGTGATCTACGAGGGCACCCCCGACACCCCCGGCCGAGACCGGCTGTGGGACATCGTGGAGCGCTACGGCGTCACCCAGCTCTACACCGCCCCCACCGCCATACGAACCTTCATGAAGTGGGGCGCCCAGGAGCCGGCCAAGCACGATCTGTCCAGCCTGCGGGTGCTGGGCACGGTGGGCGAGCCCATCAACCCCGAGGCATGGATGTGGTACCACACCCACATCGGCGGCAGCAGCTGCCCCATCGTGGACACCTGGTGGCAAACCGAGACCGGCGGCCACATGATCTCCCCTCTGCCCGGGGTCACCACCACCAAGCCGGGATCGGCCACCCACCCCATTCCCGGAGTGTTCGCCGAGCTGGTGGATGACGACGGCCGACCGGTAGAGCGGGGCGGGGGCTACCTCACCATCACCCGCCCGTGGCCGTCGATGCTGCGGGGAATCTGGGGCGATCCCGAGCGCTACCGGGAGACCTATTGGAGCCGATTCGAGGGCCGCTATTTCGCGGGCGACGGGGCCAAAGTCGACGACGACGGCTACCTGTGGCTGCTGGGCCGGGTGGACGACGTGATGAATATCTCTGGCCATCGCATCTCCACTACTGAGGTGGAGTCGGCTTTGGTGGACCACGCCGCAGTGGCCGAGGCCGCAGTGGTGGGCGCAGCCGACGACACCACCGGCCAGGCCATCATCGGCTACGTCATCTTGCGGGGCAGCCACGATGCCACCGACGAGCTAGGCGAGGAGGTCCGCCAGCACGTGGCCACCAAGCTGGGCCCTATCGCCCGGCCCAAGACCGTGGTGCTGGTTCCCGACCTGCCCAAGACCCGTTCGGGCAAGATCATGCGCCGCCTGCTGAGGGATGTGGCCGAGGGTCGCAGCCTGGGTGATACCACCACCCTGGCCGACCAGTCGGTGGTGGACGAGATCCGCACCCGGGCCGCCGAGTCCCCCCAAGAAGATTGAGCCAGCCAACCGGCCCATCACACTGGACATGGCGGGACACTCCCATCGACGGGGGTCCCGCGGTGATCGTGGATGTGGACGGCGTCATCTCCGACGGCAGCAACCGCCAGCACTTGGCTCAGGCCCGTCGATGGGATGAGTTCTTCGCCGGCTGCCCCGACGACCCCCCGCTGGAGGCGGCGGTGGCCTTGGTCAACTCATTGGCCTCCGACATCACGGTCTTGCTGCTAACTGCCCGGCCCTGGCATCTGCTGGACGACACGGTGGCCTGGCTCAAGACCCACCAAGTCCGCTGGGATCTGCTGATTCTGCGACCCCCCAACAGCGGCGATCGGTCACGGGCCTACAAGGCCGCCGAAGTGGCCAACCTCCGCCAGCACGGTTTCGAGTTGCTGTGCGCCCTCGAAGACGACCCCCGCAACGTGGAGATGTATGCCGAGACCGGCGTCCCCTGCGTCTACGTCTACTCCGGCTACTACGACCGCTGAGAGGCGATCAATGCCGCTGGCCGGTAGCCTGACCTCCAGAATCAGATCTTCGAATTCGGAGTAAGGCTAGGCATGAACACGATCAAGACAATCCTGCTGCTGGTGCTGATGGCGGCCCTGTTCGTGGCTGTCGGCGGGCTGTTGGGCGGCAGCGGCGGACTGGCCATCGGCATTGTCATCGCAGTGATCGTGGTGGGCGGTTCCTACTGGTTCAGCGACAAGCTGGCCATCGCCTCGGCTCGGGCCGTGCCGGTCACCTCCGCGCAGCTCCCCCAGTACCACGCCATCATGGAAGAGCTCACCGCCAAGGCCGAGATTCCGATGCCCAAGCTGTACGTGAGCCCCAATCCCCAGCCCAACGCCTTCGCCACCGGTCGCAATCCCAAGCACGCCGCGGTAGCCATCACCGAGGGACTCATCAACCACTTGACCTGGGACGAGATCCGCGGGGTGCTGGCCCACGAACTGGCCCACATCCGCAATCGGGACATCCTCATTGGCTCGGTGGCCGCGGCCATCGCCATGGCCATCACCTTCGCGTCGCGCATCGCGGTGTGGGGAATGATCTTCTTCGGCGGCCGGGGCCGCGACCGGGGCATGGGCGATCTTGCCGGCGTGCTGATCGCCGCCATCTTGGCCCCCATTGCCGCCAGCTTGATTCAGATGGCCATCAGCCGCACCCGGGAATACCAGGCCGACGCATCTGCGGCTCGACTCATCGGCGACGGCGAACCCTTGGCCCGGGCCCTGGAGAAGCTGAACGCCGCCTCCCAGCGCATCCCGGTCAACGTGCCGGTGGAGCAGGCGTCGCACTACATCGTCAACCCCCTCACCGGTCGGGCCAACTTCCGGAGCCTGTTCAGCACCCATCCCCCAGCCGAAGAGCGCATCCGCCGCCTCCGGGCCGGAGAGTGGGTCCCCCAGGCGTACTAAACCGCCAACCTCCCCCGGGGCCGGTCAGTCCCGGAAGTTCCCGAACTGCAAGGGGATGGCGAAGTCGGCCTCTTTGAGGGCGGCGATCACATCTTGAAGCATGTCCCGCTTCTTGCCGCTTACCCGTAGCTGACCGCCCTGGGTCTGCGAGGAGATCCCCTTCATACCCAGGTTCTTGATGAACTTGTTCAGTTCCCGGGCCTTGTCGGCCGAAATGCCCGCGGCCAGCGCCGCCTCTTGGCGAACCGTCCCGCCAGCGGCGTCGGCCACTGGCCCGTAGGTCACGCCCTTGAGCGAGACCTTGCGCCGCACCAGCTTCTCCTCCAACACCTGACGGGCCGCGGACAGGCGGTCCTCGTTGGACGAGCGCAGCGTGATGACCCCTTCGCCCAGCGCAACCTCGCTGCCGGTGTTCTTGAAGTCGTAGCGGCTGTGGATCTCCCGAGCCGTCTGGTCCACCGCATTGCGGACCTCCTGCATGTCCAGCTCAGAGGAAACATCAAATGTCGGCATAGCCCGAACCTACCGCACCCCTGCTACCGGAATTCGAGTGGGGGAGCCATCGCGTGGGCCGGTAGGGTTGTCCCTCGTTGGGTCGGTGCCCGAGCGGCCAAAGGGAACGGGCTGTAAACCCGTCGGCATTCGCCTTCGGAGGTTCAAATCCTCCCCGGCCCACAAGAGTGGTCGTTCACCGACCCAGCAGCATGAGCTGCATCACGGTCACGTCCAGCCAGCGGCCGAACTTGCGGCCTACTTCGCGCTCGATGCCCAATACTTCGAACCCCACCGAGCGATGAACGGCCACCGACGCCTCGTTCTTCCCGGAAATGCGGGCAATCACGGTGTGAAACCCGTGGCTCTGGGCCAGTCCGATTATCTCGGCTAACAAGGCCCGCCCGACGCCCTCGCCTCGGTGGTCGACATGGACATACACCGAGTTCTCCACCGTGGTGTTGTAGGCCGGTCGAGTGTGGAAGGGCGAAAGGGAGGCATATCCGATCACGGTGTCGTCATCTCCGTCAGGTGTGGCCACCAGCACCGCGTGGACTCCGCTGCGATCCTGCAACCACGACTGCTGCGCGGCCAACGACCGGGGCTCGATGTCGAAAGTGCTGGTTCCGTTCAGCACCTCGTAGTTGTAGATCTCACGGATGCCTTCAGCGTCTGCCAGCCGGGCTGCTCGAATGGCCACGGGCTGCACCGTACCGTCCGTCACCTCCCAATTCTGGCTTTCCCGCCGCTGGCACAGAGTGGCAATATTGGCGTCTCATAGGGATAGAGTTCCCAGCCCGCCTCCTTAGCTCAGTCGGCAGAGCGTTTCCATGGTAAGGAAAAGGTCGAGAGTTCGATTCTCTCAGGAGGCTCAGGGTCTTCTACGCGGCATCCAGCCGCTGGGGAGCTCCGGGGCGGCGTAGCTCAGTCGGTAAGAGCGCTCGACTCATAATCGAGAGGTCGCCAGTTCGAGTCTGGCCGCCGCTACCACTCTCCCTTTCGCCCAGCGGGTGACCGTGTGATCTGCGCCCCATTGGGGCCAGAGATAATCTGGCCCCATCGAACCCGCAACATCTCGTGAGCCGGTCCCCGAAGACGCCGCGCTGGTGGAGGCCGCCCGCCGCGGCGACCGCGACGCGTTCAACGAACTGGTTCGGTCCACCTACCGAGACATCTACTCCCTGGCCTACCGGCTCACCGGCAACCCCGACGACGCCGGTGACGTGGTGCAAGACGCCTATGTCCGAGCCTACCGGGCGATCCGCCGCTTTCGGGGCGACTCCAGCTTCTCCACCTGGATGTACCGCATCACCAGCAACTGCGCATCAACCCATCTGAGCCGGCGAACCCGCCAGCGCACCGAGGAATTAAGCGACGACGTGCCCATCGTCGACTTGCGGCCCGAGCAGGACCCGAGCCTGCGAGCCGAGGCTGCCATTCTTCGCCACCACATCGACCGGGCCATCCGGGCGCTGCCCGAGCGGCTGCGCCAAGTGGTGGTGTTGCGTGATCTGCACGATCTCTCCCACAACGAGATTGCCGCCGAACTGGGCATCACCACCTCTGCGGCCAAGGTCCGGCTCCACCGGGCCCGACAGCGGCTTCGCACCGTGCTTCAGCGCACTTCAGAACTGGGGGGAGATCAAACAGAGCCAACCGCCCAAGAAGAACCAGACGAGGAGGCCTCATGATCAACGATGCCTCCCGGTCTTTCGACCAACGCTCCCCGACCGAGGCGCCCCCCACCCTGGTGTGGAAGGTCATGGCCCGCCTCGACCAGTACGACCGCCGCCGCCAGCTCATTCGGCGATTCTTGGCCGCGACCACACTGGCGGTGATTACCGTCTTCTTCCGCCGACGTTCACGCCGCTAAACGGCCCCGCGCCGCAGTTTTGTATTGCGGATGGCCGGTGTCGGCACGGTAGCCTTGTCTTGCCCCTAACGAACGAAGGGCAGTGGCTCAATTGGTAGAGCACCGGTCTCCAAAACCGGCGGTTGGGGGTTCGAGTCCCTCCTGCCCTGCGCAAGCGATCCCGTCTCCGTAGTGCCGGGCGCACTGGAGTCAACATGACCGACCTGAACAGACAACAGAAGAGGATGGCCAAGCGGCAGGGCTTCGTCGATGAAGAAGGCACCCCGGTCCGCGACCGCCGCCAGGCCAGGAATCAGCCCCGGCCCGGGGAAGAGCGGGTGGGTCCGGCGCAGTTCCTGCGCGAGGTTCGCGGCGAACTCCGCAAGGTTTCGTGGCCCCGGCGGGAGGAAGTCGTCAACTACTCCATCGTGGTGCTGGTGGTTCTGGTGCTGCTCACCACCGCCATCGGCCTGCTCGACTGGGGATTCAGCGAAGCCATCCTGAAGTTGTTCGATCGATGAGCCCTGAGGTAGACGAAACCGCGATGACCGATCTCTTCCCCACCACCGACACGGCCGAACCGGAATCCGAAGCGGCTGATTCCGTCGAGGCAGGCGACGCCGAAGCCGACGCCCCACCGGTTGATGCCGCCGAAGCCGCCGCGGCATTGCTGCCCACCGGGCCGGTCGCGGAGCCCGAAGTGGAGATCGCCGACCTTGAAGGAGCATCCCCTCTGGAAGACGCGGCGGTGGCAGAGCACCCGGTCGAGGTGATCGATGCCGAAGAGCTGGTCTACGAGAAGGACGAAGATCAGACCGAGACCATCAGCCCCTATGACATGCCCGGGAAGTGGTATGTGGTTCACACCCAGTCGGGCTATGAGAACAAGGTTCAGCAGAACATCGAAGCCCGCCGCAAGACCATGGGCATGGAGAGCCATATCCACGAGACCGTCATCCCCATGGAAGACGTGGTGGAGTTCAAGGCCGGCAAGAAGGTCACCACCAAAAAGAAGATGTTCCCCGGCTATCTGCTGGTGCGAGCCGAGATGAACGACATCTCCTGGGATGTGATCCGCAACACCCCCGGCGTGACCGGCTTTGTGGGACATGGTCGAAGGGGCAGCAAGCCATCGGCCCTTAAGCGCAAAGATGTGGAGAACTTCCTCCAGGTCAAGACCGACGGCGAACAGACCGTCCGCCGCACCAAGCCCCGCCTGCTTTACGAGGTGGGCGAGACCATCCGAGTCAAAGAGGGTCCGTTCGCCGATTTCTCCGGTGAAGTGGCCGAGATAAACGAAGACCAGCTCAAGATGAAGGTCCTCGTCAATATCTTCGGCCGAGAGACGCCAGTCGAACTCGAGTTCTCCCAAGTGGCGAAATTGTAGGAAGATTCGAATTCCCCCAAGTCGCCAAGCGGCAAGAGGACCAAGCCAGAAGGGGCAGAGTCATGGCTCAAAAAAAGGTAGCCACCACCATCAAAATTCAGATACCCGCCGGCCAGGCCACTCCAGCGCCCCCCGTGGGCACCGCGCTGGGTCCCCATGGTGTGGCCATCATGGACTTCTGCCGGGACTACAACGCCAGAACCGAGGACAAGCGGGGACAGATCATCCCGGTAGAAATAACCATTTACGAAGACCGGACGTTCTCGTTCATCACCAAGACCCCTCCCACCTCTTTCCTCATCCGGGAAGCGGCCGGGCTGGAGAAGGGGTCAATGGAGCCGGGCCGAGAAGTAGTCGGCGCCATCACCGACGCCCAGTGTGCGGAGATCGCCAAGGTCAAGATGCCCGATCTCAACACCGACGATCTCGAGCAGGCGAAGCTTCAGGTGGCCGGAACCGCCCGCAGCATGGGCATAACGGTCGAGTAGCCCAGCAAACAGCAGTCATATCCAACCGCCCGACGAGACGACCTCGCTCGGCGGGCCCACAAGACATATCCAACTGGCCTACGGGCCCACAACACTGAGGGAGCCGACATGGCGAATAAAGGCAAGCGGTACAGCGATTCCGCCCAGCGCTACGACAAGCAGCACCCGCACACCGCCCAGGAGGGGGTCGAGCTGGTAAAGAGCTTGTCGGCCGCGAAATTCGACGAGACTCTGGAGCTCGCGGCCCGACTGGGAGTTGATCCTCGCAAGGCCGAACAGATGATCCGGGGAACGGTTTCTTTGCCCTCGGGCACTGGCACCGACGTTCGGGTGGCCGTGTTCGCCCAAGGCGAGGCAGCCACCCAGGCGAGCGAAGCCGGAGCCGACGTGGTGGGCGCCGACGACCTCGCTGAGCAAGTGCAGGGGGGCAAGATGGATTTCGACGTGGCCATCGCCACCCCCGACATGATGCCGGTGGTGGGAAAGCTCGGAAAGATCCTCGGTCCCCGGGGTCTGATGCCCAACCCAAAAACCGGCACGGTCACCGAAGACGTGGCTCGAGCAGTGGGTGAGTTCAAAAGCGGCAAGGTGGAATTTCGCACCGACCGCCAGGGGAACGTCCACGTGCCGGTAGGCAAGGTCAGCTTTGAAGCCGACGCCCTCGTGGCCAACATCCGAGCGGTCATGGATGAGCTGACCAGGGCCAAGCCCGCGGCTCTCAAGGGCCGTTATATCCGCAAGGTCACCATCTCTTCCACCATGGGTCCCGGAATTCGGCTGGATCCCGCCGACTTGGGAGCCAGTAACTGATCTGGTACCTTTTGGCGCTCACAATTTATCGATTTGCCGCAGACATCAGGCGCAGTGCTCAGCACCGCTTAATCGGCCGGCACTCTGTCCGCAACAGACCGAGGCGTCGACTGGCCTGACGAGGTGAACCCTCCCGAAACACGTGGGGCGTTCGCACTCAGCGGCGCCCCCTTATTCGTTTAGGAGAAGAGTCTCGTTCTCATGGAGGGATCAGCAATCTGATGGAGAATCCCCGCCCCGAAAAAGTGGCCGTTGTTGAGGAAGTGCGCGATCGTATCTCCTCCACCGAGGCCGTGGTCATCACCGACTACCGCGGCCTCGACGTGCCGGCCCTGGCCGATTTGCGCCGCCAGCTGCGCGATGCCGGTGGCGACTACAAGGTCTACAAGAACACCCTGACCCGCTTCGCAGCTCGCGAGCTCAACCTCGACTTGGACGAAGTCCTCGTGGGCCCAACCGCGCTGGCTTTTGTGGGCTCCCGTGACGACGGCTCTCCAGGAGATGCCGTATCGCTGGCCAAGGCCCTGTGCAAATATGCCGAAGACTCCAGCTTCTTGTCGATAAAGGGCGGCGTGCTCGATGGCCAGGTGATATCGGCCGACGAAGTGAGCGCCCTGTCCAAGCTTGGGACCCGGACCGAAATCCTCGCTGAGATCCTCGGTCTGCTGGAAGCCCCTTTGACCGAGATGGCCGGCTTGCTGGAAGCCCCCCTGGTGGAGATGGCCGGACTCCTCGATGCTCCTCTGGTCGAGACAGCCGGCTTGCTGGAGTCCCTCAGTGCAAAAGGCGACGCCGGGGCTTGACCTGCTCTAAATCGAAGAACTGACAACTATCAATCAACAAAGGAATGAGGAACAGCAATGTCCAAGGTAGATGAGATTCTGGACTCCATCGGGTCCATGACGGTGCTTGAGCTCTCCGAGCTCAAAGAGGCGTTCAAAGAGCGCTTCAACGTAGAGGCCGCAGCCCCGGCCGCAGCCATGCCCATGATGATGGCGGCTCCCGGCGACGGCGGCGGTGACGGCGGCGGTGCCGCTGAAGAGCAGAGCGAGTTCGACGTGGTTTTGACCAGCGCGGGAGAGAAGAAGATCCAGGTCATCAAGGAGGTACGCACCCTCACCAACCTGGGCCTCAAGGACGCCAAAGAACTGGTTGACAACGCTCCCAAGCCGATCTTGGAGAAGGCCTCTAAGGAGGACGCCGAGAAGGCCAAGGAGCTCATTGAGGCTGCCGGCGGGGCTGTGGAGCTCAAGTAACGCACAACCAGCGAATTCCTGGCGGGCATGGCTTGTAAACCATGTCCGCACCGCGTATCATTCCCGGATACCCGCTCGCTTGTCTCCCCGGCCACGCCTTCTCTTTTGACGCGGCCGCGTTTAGGGATTCCCCCTCCCTTTGACGTTCAGGGATTCGAGCAGCCAACCGGCGTTGCCCGTCTATACACATGGAGCTCACCTTGTCCGCACGTTCGGCGACCCGCGACCGCTACTCCTTCGGAAACCTGGAGGAGGTGCTGCCCCTGCCCGACCTTATTGCGGTGCAGAAGGACTCCTTCCAATGGTTCATCCGGCAAGGACTGGCTGATGCCTTCCGCGACATCAGCCCCATCAAGGACTTCTCGGAGACCCTGCAACTCGAGCTTGAGTTCGACCCCGACGATGAAGACCTGAACCCCGGCCCCCGCTGGGGCACCTCGGTGGAAGAGTGCAAAGAGAAGGACATGACCTACTCGGCACCCATCCTGGTGCAGGCTCGATTCTCCAATCGCAACACCGGCGAGATCATCGAGCAGATCGTCTTCTTGGGCGATTTCCCGGTCATGACCGACAAGGGCACGTTCATTGTGAACGGCACCGAGCGCGTCGTGGTCTCCCAGCTCGTTCGCTCCCCTGGCGTGATCTTCCAACCTGGCGAGCGTTTCCGACTCCGCAACCTCAGCAAGCACCAGCTCGTGACCGGCACCATCCACCCCTACCGGGGCGAGTGGATCGAATTCGACGTCGAGCACAAGCCGGGCCGCAACCCCACCGCAGGTGCCCGAGTGGCCCGCAAGCGTCGCATGAGCCTGTTCACCCTGCTGCGGGCGTTGGGCTACGACGAGGAAAAGGCTCCCGGTTTCTTGGACCGGTTTGTGGCCCACTTCGACTTCCTGGCCGACCAGTGGGAGAGCGACAAGCATCAGCACGCCACCCAGGACGAGGCCCTTCTGGAGATTTACAAGCGAGCCCGTCCCGGCGAGCCCCAATCAGTGGAAGCGGCCCGCAACTACTTCCGCAACGCCTTCTTCGAGAGCCGTCGCTACGACCTGTCCCGGGTGGGCCGCTACAAGCTCGATCGCAAGCTGGGCCCAGAATTGGACCGCATCGAGGAGCTCTTCGACCTGCCGCTGCATCAACCCAAATCGGCTCCCGCCGATCTTCCGCAGCAATTTTTGCGTCCTGAGGCCGATCAGCCGGTGCTGTCACCGGTTGAGGTGCTGGCTACCTGCACCTATCTTCTGCATCTGGTGAAGTTCGAGCCGGGCTACCGCCTGGACGACCAAGACCACTTCGCCAACCGCCGCATCCGCTCCGTGGGAGAGCTGATCCAAAACCAAGTGCGAATCGGTCTCTCCCGCATGGAGCGGGTGGTGCGCGAGCGCATGACCACCCAGGACGTGGAGGCCATCACCCCCACCTCTCTCATCAACAACCGGCCGGTGGCCGCCGCCATCAAGGAGTTCTTCGGGACCAGCCAGCTTTCCCAGTTCATGGACCAGGTGAATCCCCTGTCGGGCCTCACCCACCGCCGCCGGTTGTCGGCGCTGGGACCGGGTGGCCTGTCGCGGGAGCGAGCCGGATTCGAAGTAAGAGACGTCCACTTCTCCCACTACGGCCGGATGTGCCCCATAGAGACCCCCGAGGGCCCCAACATCGGCCTGATCGGCGCTTTGGCCTCCTACGGCCGGGTCAACGAGTTCGGGTTCATCGAATCCCCCTATCGCAAGGTCATCGATGGCCAGGTCACCGACGAGATCATCTGGCTGGCTGCCGACGACGAGGAGGAGTACGTGGTCGCCCAGGCCAACGCGCCCCTCGACGACCAGAACCGGTTCGTAAACGACCGCGTGCTGGTGCGGCGCTCTCCCCAAGCCGCGACCATGAAGGGTTTGCAGGCACAGCTCGAGCAGGAAGTGTTCTTCGGGGCCACCACTGAGATCTCCTCAGTGCCCCCCGACGAGGTCCAGCTCATGGACGTCTCACCCAAGCAGATCGTTTCGGTCGCCACCGCGCTGATCCCCTTCCTTGAGCACGACGACGCCAACCGGGCCCTCATGGGGGCCAACATGCAGCGCCAGGCGGTGCCTTTGGTCCGGCCTGAGGCGCCGTACGTGGGAACCGGCATCGAGGGCAAGGCCGCCCGCGACGCCGCCGACATGATCATCGCCCAAGAAGACGGCACCGTCACCGACGTGGCCGGCGACAGCATCACGGTGGACTACAAGAACGCTGGCTCCACCAGCTACAAGCTGATGAAGTTCGAGCGGTCCAATCAGGACACCTGCATCAACCAGAAGCCGCTGCTGAATGTGGGCGAGCGGTTCCGCAGGGGCCGCATCCTGGCTGACGGCCCGTCGACCGACAACGGCGAGATGGCCTTGGGCAAGAATCTGTTGGTGGCCTTCATGGCCTGGGAGGGCTACAACTTCGAGGATGCCATCATTCTGAGCGACCGGCTCGTCCGGGACGACGTGCTCACCTCCATCCACATCCACGAGCACGAGATTGATGCCCGCGACACCAAGCTCGGCCCCGAGGAGATCACCCGGGACATCCCCAACCTGTCGGAGGAGATCCTGGCCGATCTCGACGAAGAGGGGATTATCCGCCCCGGTGCCGAAGTCGGCCCCGGTGACGTGCTGGTGGGCAAGGTGACCCCCAAGGGCGAGACCGAGCTGACCCCCGAGGAGCGCCTGCTGCGGGCCATTTTCGGGGAGAAGGCCCGAGAGGTGCGCGATACCAGCCTCAAAGTCCCCCACGGAGAAAACGGCAAGGTTATCGACGTCAAGAAGTTCAATCGCTTCGCCGGCGATGAGCTGCCCCCTGGTGTGAACCAATTGGTTCGGGTGTATGTGGCCCAGAAGCGGAAGATCTCCGTGGGCGACAAGCTGGCCGGACGGCACGGCAACAAGGGAGTCATCTCCAGGATTCTCCCGATGGAGGACATGCCCCATCTGGCCGACGGCACTCCGGTGGACATCATCCTGAACCCTCTGGGGGTTCCCTCCCGCATGAACGTGGGCCAGGTGCTGGAAGCCCATTTGGGCTATGCCGCCCGCTGGGGCTGGGATTCGAACGGCAAGGTCGGCCCGGAGCCCGAGCGGGGCGACGGACGCAAGACCAGGCCCACCACCCGCGCTTCCACTCTAGTGTCGACCCCGGTGTTCGACGGCGCCCACTGGGACGAGGCCGGGCACTCCGGCCAACACCCCACCATCCAACAGCTCCTGGCGAACATCAAGCCGGAGACCGTTGACGGCGAGCGCCTGATCGGAGAAGACGGCAAGGCCGTGCTTTTCAACGGGCGCACTGGAGAGCCCTACGACAACCGGATCATGGTCGGCTACATGTACATGCTGAAGCTGGCCCACCTGGTGGACGACAAGATCCACGCCCGCTCCACTGGCCCCTATTCGATGATCACCCAGCAGCCCCTGGGCGGCAAGGCCCAGTTCGGCGGCCAGCGCTTCGGCGAGATGGAGGTCTGGGCGCTGGAGGCTTACGGCGCGGCCTACTGCCTACAGGAGCTGCTCACCATCAAGTCTGACGACGTGCTGGGCCGGGTGCGGGTGTACGAGGCCATCGTCAAAGGCGACAACATCCCCGAGCCGGGCATTCCGGAGAGCTTCAAGGTGCTCATCAAGGAGATGCAGGCCCTTTGCCTGAACGTGGAGGTGAGGGACACCGCCGGCCAACAGGTGGAGATCACCGAACTGGACGACGACGCCTTCCGCACCTCTGAGGAGCTGGGCATCGACATTTCCCGGCCTGAACGGGGCTCAGACGACGAAGACGACCGCCGTGTTATGGGGAGGAGCTTCTAGATGTTGGACGTCAATGCATTCGACCAACTCTCCATCGGACTGGCCACCGCCGATGCCATTCGGACCTGGTCCAACGGCGAGGTGAAGAAGCCCGAGACCATCAACTACCGCACGCTACGCCCCGAAAAGGACGGCTTGTTCTGCGAGAAGATCTTCGGTCCTACCAAGGATTGGGAGTGCTACTGCGGCAAGTACAAGCGCATCCGCTTCAAGGGCATCATTTGTGAGCGATGCGGCGTGGAGGTCACCCGTTCCAAGGTGCGCCGCGACCGGATGGGCCACATCGAACTGGCCGCTCCTGCGGTTCACATTTGGTACTTGCGGGGCACGAGGTCGTGGCTGGCCTATCTGCTGATGGGCACCGAGCCCAAGGAGGAGTTGAAGGCCAAGCAGCTGGAGAAGGTCATCTACTTCGCAGCCAACCTGGTAATCGAGGTCGACGAGGAGGAGCGCCACCGGCGGCTTCCCGAACTCGAGCGGGAGAAGCACGAGGAGATCGAGGCCATCCGCGAGGAGCTTCAGGAGCGCAGGAACGAGCGCTTGGCCGAACTGGAGGAGGAACTTGAGTCCGCCGACGCCAAAGACGTGGACAAGCGCCAGAAGGCGGCCGAGAAGGACCTGCTGGCCATCGACGAGGAGTACGCCGAGGAAATCGAGATGGTGGAGAGGGCCTTCGAGGAATTCTCCAGCCTGTTCCCCCGCAAGATCGTCGAGGACGAAGAGCTGTGGCGGGAGATGGAGGACCGCTACGGCGACCTGTTCACCGGCGGCATGGGCGCGGCGGTCATCGCCACGCTCATAGACAGCGTCGACCTCGACGAGGAGGAGCGCAAGCTCCGGGAGCAGCTCGATCCCCCCGAGGGCCAGAAGAAACTCTCCCAACAGCGGGAGCAGAAGGCCATCAAGCGGCTGAAGATCGTGTCGGCGTTCAATCGGCGCGACCAGCACGGCCGTCGCATCAATGATCCCCGGGCCATGATCCTGGACGCCGTCCCGGTCATCCCCCCTGAACTGCGCCCCATGGTGCAGTTGGACGGCGGCCGCTTCGCCACTTCAGACCTGAATGATCTCTACCGCCGGGTCATCAACCGCAACAACCGCCTCAAGAGGCTGCTGGATCTGGGCGCACCCGAGATCATCGTCAACAACGAGAAGCGCATGCTGCAAGAGGCAGTCGACGCCCTTTTCGACAACGGCCGCCGGGGACGTCCGGTGACCGGTCCGGGTAACCGACCCCTCAAGTCTCTTTCCGACATGCTCAAGGGCAAGCAGGGGCGTTTCCGCCAGAACCTCTTGGGCAAGCGGGTCGACTACTCCGGCCGCTCGGTCATCGTGGTCGGACCCACCCTCAAGTTGCACCAATGCGGCCTCCCCAAGCTGATGGCCTTGGAGCTGTTCAAGCCTTTCGTCATGAAGAAGCTGGTGGAAGAGGACCTGGCCCAGAACATCAAGTCGGCCAAGCGGATGGTGGAACGGCGCCGTCCCCAGGTGTGGGACGTGCTCGACGAGGTAATCCAAGAGCATCCCGTGCTGTTGAATCGGGCGCCGACCCTGCACCGGCTGGGCATCCAGGCGTTCGAGCCCGTGCTCGTGGAGGGCAAGGCCATCCAGATCCACCCGCTGGTGTGTACCGCCTTCAATGCCGATTTCGACGGCGACCAGATGGCCGTCCACCTGCCCCTGTCGGCCCAGGCTCAGGCCGAGGCGCGAGTGCTCATGCTGTCGGCCAACAACGTGCTCAGCCCCGCTCACGGCCGTCCTCTGGTCACTCCTGGCCAGGACATGATCATTGGGGCCTACTACCTCACCGAAGAAGTGGAGGGCGCCGTAGGCGAGGGGCGGATTTTCCGCCACCAGCACCAGATTGAGCGGGCCTACGAAGCCGGCGAGGTCGAGCTACACGCTCGCATCGAGTACCGCATCCCTCAGTTGGTGGATACGCCGGCCAACGGCGACGCCGCCACCTACACCCCCACGACGGTGGGACGAGTGCTGTTCAACAGCACCCTGCCCGACGACTTCCCCTATGTGAACCAGGTGGCCACCAAACGGGACATCACCACCATCGTGGACAAGCTGGCCCAGCAGTACACCAAGGAGGTCGTGGCCCGCAGCCTCGACGCCCTGAAGAACCTGAGCTTCGAGTTCGCCAGCCAGTCCGGACTCACCGTCTCGGTGGACGACATCAAGGTCCCCCGCGACAAGAAGACCATCTTGGACGGCTACGAGAAAGAGGCCGACAAGGTCGAAAACCAGTTCCGGCGGGGCATCATCACCGACGGTGAGCGCCGCCAGAAAGAGGTTGAGATCTGGACCGAGGCCACCGAGAAGGTGCGCCAGAGCATGGAGTCGGTGCTCAAGTCAGAGCAGTTCAACCCCATCGACATGATGGTGGGCTCCGGTGCCCGGGGGAACATGATGCAGGTCCGTCAGATTGCGGGCATGCGCGGCCTGGTGGCCAACCCCCGCGGCGACATGATTCCCCGTCCCATCAAGAGCAACTTCCGCGAGGGCCTGGCGATGCTCGAGTACTTCATCGCCACCCCCGGCGCCCGCAAGGGCCTGGTGGACACCGCCCTCCGCACCGCCGACTCCGGCTATCTCACCCGCCGCCTGGTTGACGTGGCCCAAGAGGTCATCATCAACGACCGGGACCCGTTCGAATCGGGAGGGCCGGTTCGGGGCATCTGGATCAACGACGTCATGCCTGATGAGCCGGGCAAGCGAACCTATCTGGAAACCCGTCTGTTCAGCCGCACTCTGGCTGACGACGTGACCCTGGGCGATGGCACCGTGTTGGAACGGGGCTCCATCGTCGGCGATGAGGAGATGGCCCTGTTGCGCGACGACCCCACCGTGACCCGGGTCCGCGTGCTGTCCCCCCTGACCGACGACTCCGAGGTGGGCATCAGCCGAGCCTCCTACGGGCTCTCCCTCGCCACCGGCCAGCCCATCGAGGTGGGCGAAGCCGTGGGCGTGATCGCTGCCCAGTCCATCGGCGAGCCGGGAACACAGCTCACCATGCGGACCTTCCACACCGGCGGCGTGGCTGGCAAGGACATCGCCGGCGGTCTGCCCCGCGTCGTGGAGCTGTTTGAGGCCCGCACTCCCAAGGGCAAAGCCGAGCTCACCCGGATCTCCGGGGTCGTTCGCATCGAAGATGAGGACGGCAAAGCCAGCAGGATGACCGTGGTAGGCGACGACGGCGCCGAGTGGTCCCTGGTCATCGACCCAGCATGGAAGCTGGCGGTGATCGAGGACCAAGAGGTGTCCGCCGGTGATTCGGTGGCCCAGGCCGACGGACCCCGCGACCCCAAGGAACTGCTGGAAATCCGCGGTGTGCGAGAGACCCAGCAGTACCTCGTGGACGAGGTGCAGAGGGTGTACCGAGACCAGGGCGTGTCCATCCACGACAAGCACATCGAGCTGATCGTTCGCCAGATGACCCGTCGAGTGGCCATTCAGGAACCGGGCGACTCCGACTTCCTGCCCGGCGAGCGGGTGGACTCCCAGAAATTCACCAACGTGAACCGCTCCCTAGCCCAAGAGGGCAAGCGCCCTGCCGAGGGACGGCCTGAGCTCATGGGGATCACCAAGGCCTCCTTGGCCACCGATTCCTGGCTGTCGGCCGCATCGTTCCAAGAGACCACCCGGGTGCTCACCGAAGCGGCCATCGAGTCTCGCCAAGACGAACTCGTCGGCCTCAAGGAGAACATCATCATCGGCAAGCTGATCCCAGCCGGGACCGGCATGGAGATGTACCGGGAGATCGCCACTCACGCTCCCGACTTCACCCCGATGGAGTATTACACCTCCGCAGATGAAGACGTTGACCTGGCAGATCAGTTTGCTCAGTGGGCTTCAGCGGCCGATGCCGCCGAGGCCGACGTGTTGCCGATGGGGAACTTAGGGGCGTAAACTTAGAACTGGAGCGCGGCCTTCGCTGCGCCCTCAATCTTTTTCCAATCAGCCCTAGGAAGTGCTGTGCCCACGATTCAGCAACTGGTGCGCAAAGGTCGCCAGTCCAAGTTCCGCAAGGAGAAGACGCCAGCTCTCAAAGGCGCGCCCCAGCGGCGAGGGGTATGCACTCGGGTTTACACCACCACTCCAAAGAAGCCGAATTCCGCGCTCCGACGGGTAGCCCGTGTGCGCCTGACCAGCGGAATGGAGATCACTGCCTACATTCCTGGCGAGGGGCACAACCTTCAAGAGCACTCCATTGTGTTGGTGCGCGGCGGCCGAGTGCGCGACCTGCCTGGCGTGCGCTACAAGATCATCCGAGGCACCCTGGACACTGCCGGAGTGACCGACCGCCGACAGGCCCGCAGCCGCTACGGCGCCAAGAGGGAAGGCTAACGATGCCTCGCAAGGGCCCAGCGGGGCGACGCGACCTCCCCAACGACCCGGTGTACGACTCCTTGCTCGTCACCCAGTTCGTGAACAAGATCCTGCAACGGGGCAAGCGCTCCACCGCCGAGCGCATCATGTACGGCGCGCTCGACATTGTGGAGCAAAAGACCAGTGCCGAGCCGCTGGGCACCCTGAAGCGGGCGGTGGACAATGTGCGCCCCCAACTCGAGGTCCGCAGCCGGCGGGTCGGTGGGGCCACCTATCAGGTCCCCGTAGATGTGCGCCCTCGACGGGCGAACACCCTGGCCATCCGGTGGATTGTCAATCACGCCCGGGAACGGCGTGAGCGCACCATGACAGATCGGCTGGCCAACGAAATCCTGGACGCCTCCAATGGCCTGGGTGCGTCGGTGAAACGGCGCGACGACTTGCACAAGATGGCTGAGTCGAACCGGGCCTTCGCCCACTACCGCTGGTAAGCGGTCCTACTTCCTGAGCGTCATGTCTCGTCACCCGCTGGAGAAGACCCGCAACATTGGCATCATGGCCCACATTGACGCGGGCAAAACCACCTGCACCGAGCGCATCCTCTACTACACCGGCAAGGCCTACAAGCTCGGAGAGGTCCACGACGGCGCCGCCACCATGGACTGGATGGAACAGGAGCAGGAGCGGGGCATCACCATCACCTCGGCCGCCACCACCGCCGAGTGGGCCGGTCACCGCATCAACATCATCGACACGCCCGGCCACGTGGACTTCACCATGGAGGTGGAGCGTTCCTTGCGGGTGCTCGACGGCGCGGTGGCCCTGTTCGACGGCGTTGCCGGCGTGGAACCCCAGTCGGAGACGGTGTGGCGCCAAGCCAACAAATACGGCGTCCCCCGGATTTGCTTCATCAACAAGCTCGACCGCACCGGGGCCAACTTCGAGCGGGCCGTCCTCACCATTTCCGAGCGCCTGCGGGCCACCACTGCCGTGGTGCAGTTGCCCATTGGCATAGAGGCCGACTTGCTCGGCGTGGTCGACCTGGTGGAAATGCAGGGCCTGGTATGGCGGGGCGACGATTTGGGCGCCACCTGGGACGTCACCGAGATTCCCGACGATCTCAAAGAGAAGGCCGAGGAAGCGCGCCTCGAGCTCATCGACCTGCTCACCCAGTTCGACGAGAGCCTGTTGGAAAAGTACATCGAGGATGAAGACTCGATCACTCCGGCCGATCTGCGGGCCTCGCTGCGAGCCTGCACCCTGTCGCTGGACGTCGTGCCCGTGCTGTGCGGATCGGCCTTCAAGAACAAGGGCGTGCAACCGCTTCTGGACGCCATCATCGAGTACCTGCCCTCCCCGCTGGACATCCCCCCGGTCAGCGGCATTTACAAGGGCGAGGCGTGCGAGCGTCCCGCCGACGACGAGGCCCCGTTCAGCGCCTTGGCGTTCAAGATCATGAGCGACCCCCACGTCGGCAAGCTCACCTACTTCCGGGTCTACAGCGGTCAACTGGACAAAGGCAGCCAGGTGATAAACACCCGCACCGGGCGCAAGGAGCGGATCGGGCGCATCCTGGAGATGCACGCCAACGACCGCGAAGATCTCGACGTTGTCCGGGCCGGTGACATCGTGGCCGGGATCGGCCTCAAAGATGTGCGCACCGGCGACACCCTGACCCATCCCAACCATCCCATCGAACTGGAGCAGATGGACTTCCCCGACCCGGTGATCCAAGTGGCGGTGGAACCCCGTACCAAAGCCGACCAGGACAAACTGGGCAAGGCGATGTCCGCCCTGGCCGAAGAGGATCCCACGTTCCAGGTCCGCACCGACGAGGAAACGGCGCAGACTCTCATCGCTGGCATGGGCGAGTTGCACCTTGAGGTGCTGGTGGAGCGAATGCTGCGGGAGTTCAATGTGGACGCCTCGGTTGGAAAGCCGCAGGTGGCCTACCGGGAGACCGTTTCCGCGCCAGTGGGCAAATTCACCTACACCCACAAGAAGCAGACCGGCGGCTCGGGCCAGTACGCCGAGATCACATTCGATCTGGAGCCGAACGACCCCGGAAAGGGCTATGAGTTCGCCAGCCAGGTCAGCGGGGGGCGCATCCCCAAGGAGTACATCCCCGCGGTGGACAGCGGAATGCAAGATGCCATGACCACCGGGCCGCTGGCCGGATTCCCGGTGGTCGACATCAAGGTGACCCTCACCGACGGCAAGCACCACGAGGTGGACTCATCCGACATGGCCTTCAAGATCGCGGCCACCGCCGCCTTCCGCGACGCCGCCCGACGGGCCAAACCCGTTTTGTTGGAGCCGATCATGGCCGTCGACGTAGTGACTCCCGAGGAGTACATGGGCGACGTGATCGGCGATTTGAACGGTCGCCGGGGCAAGATCGACAGCATGGAACAGCGGGG
Organism: Candidatus Poriferisocius sp.; assembly: GCA_965208545.1. GTDB lineage: Bacteria > Actinomycetota > Acidimicrobiia > Acidimicrobiales > Bin134 > Poriferisocius. Next base: position 3,334,690 of record OZ242341.1, read on the forward strand.
CCGCGAACAAATTGTCAAGGCCCATGTGCCACTCTCGGAAATGTTCGGGTACGCTACCGAACTCCGGTCGCGGACACAGGGGCGTGCTACGCACACCATGCAGTTCGACACCTACCGGCAGGCGCCTGCCAAGGTGCAAGAGGAGATAGTCGCCCGCATTCGGGGCGAATAATCAGGGACAAAGAGCCCGTTTTCGGAGGATAGAAAATGGCTAAGGAAACATTTGAGCGCACCAAGCCGCACTTGAACGTGGGCACGATGGGCCACATCGACCACGGCAAGACCACCCTGACTGCGGCAATCACCAAGGTGCTGTCGGAGGCCGATCCCACCACCACGCAATTCACCGAGTTCGACAACATCGACAAGGCCCCCGAGGAGCGGGAGCGGGGAATCACCATCAACGTGGCCCACGTGGAGTACGAGACAGGGAACCGCCACTACGCCCACGTCGACATGCCCGGCCACGCCGACTACATCAAGAACATGATCACCGGCGCGGCCCAGGTAGATGGCGCCATTCTGGTGGTGTCGGCTGCCGACGGCCCCATGCCCCAAACCCGAGAGCACGTGCTCTTGGCCCGCCAGGTGGGCGTGCCCGCCATCGTGGTCGCCTTGAACAAGGTCGACATGGTGGACGATGAGGAGTTGTTGGAGCTGGTGGAGCTCGAAGTTAGGGAGCTGCTCAGCGAATACGACTTCCCCGGCGACGACATCCCGGTGATCCCGGTTTCGGCCCTCAAGGCTCTCGACGGCGACGGCGACGCCGCCCAGCAGGTGATCGACCTGATGGAGCAGGTGGACTCCTACATCGAGGAGCCCGAGCGCGACGTGGACAAGCCGTTCCTGATGCCCATTGAAGACGTGTTCTCCATCACCGGACGGGGAACCGTGGTCACCGGTCGGGTGGAGCAGGGCATCGTCAACACCGGCGACAAGGTGGAGATCGTTGGCATTAAAGACACGGCCGAGACGGTGTGTACCGGGGTGGAGATGTTCCGCAAACTGCTGGACGAGGGTCGAGCCGGCGACAACATCGGCGCCCTGCTGCGGGGCACCGACAAGGACGAGGTCCAGCGCGGCCAGGTGTTGGCCAAGCCCGGCTCCATCACCCCCCATACCAACTTCGAGGCCCAGGTCTACGTGCTGACCAAGGAAGAGGGCGGTCGCCACAAGCCGTTCTTCAGCAACTACCGGCCCCAGTTCTACTTCCGGACCACCGATGTCACCGGCACCATCGCCTTGCCCGAGGGCACCGAGATGTGCATGCCCGGCGACAACACGGAAATGATCGTAGAGCTGATCGCCCCGATTGCCATGGACGAGGGCCTGCGTTTCGCCATTCGCGAGGGTGGCCGCACCGTGGGCGCGGGCACAGTCACCAAGATCATCAAGTAGCTCTCATGGCATCAGGACAGAAAATCCGCATTCGGCTGAAGGCCTACGATCACGAGATCATCGACCAGTCCACCAAGAAAATCGTGGAGACGGTCAAGCGCACCCAGGCCGATTTGCGGGGTCCTGTCCCACTACCCACCGAAAAGCACCGCTTCACCGTGATCCGGTCACCCCACAAGGACAAAGACAGCCGCGAGCACTTCGAGATTCGCATCCACAAGCGCTTGCTCGACATCGTCGATCCCGGACCCAAGACCGTGGACTCCCTCCAACGGCTGGACCTGCCTGCGGGCGTCGACATCGAGATCAAGCTCCAGCACGGCTGACGGTTTACCCCACTACGGCCGGATGCGCCCGATCGAATCTCCCGAGGGCTCCATCGACCAACCCTTAGTGGTGTGTCCTTCCAGGTAATCCTGCTCCGGGTCTCCGGACCCGACCGCCCCGGGCTGTTCGCAGCCCTGCTCAATGTGCTTACCGCCGGTGGGGCCCAGATTCAAGATGTGGAACAGGTGGTGATCCGCCGCCAGCTCACCTTGGGCATCGTGATGGAGGTTCCCCCGGGTCAAGACCTGCTTAAAGATCTGCTGCTGTTCGGCTGGGAGCAGAAGGTGACCGTGGAATTCGACGTGGTGGATCCCACACCCTCGGTGCACTCCGGCGCTTACGCCGTCACCGTTCTGGGCCGGGAGCTAACCCCGGCGATGCTGGCCACCACCGCCACCGCCATCGCCGAGGGAGGCGGCAACATCAACCGCATCGTGCGCCTCTCCCGCTATCCCATCTACAGCTACGAGCTGCTCGTGGAGGGGGGCGATGCCGACGCCATCCGGCGCAACCTGCTGTCAGTAGCCGGGGCCAACCCCGAATTCGACGTGGCCATCCAACGAGAAGGCCTGGCCAGAAGGGCCAAACGCGTAGCCCTGCTGGATGTGGACTCCACCCTCATTCAGGACGAAATGATCGATCTGCTAGCCGCCGAAGCGGGGTGCGTGGAGGTGTGCCAGAAGCTGACCGAGCAGGCCATGCGGGGTGAGATCGGCTTTGAGGCCGCCCTACGAGACCGGGTTCGCCTCCTGGCGGGACTGGACGAGGCTGCGCTGGAGCGGGCGTGGGACCAGGTCACCCTCACTCCTGGAGCCCGGACGTTTCTGACTACCCTTCAACGGCTGGGCTTCGCCATCGCCATCGTGAGCGGCGGCTTCACCCGGTTCTGCAATCGGCTCAAGCAGAACTTCGACCTCGACTATGCCTATGCCAACACCCTGGAGATTGTCGACGGCAAGCTCACCGGCAATTTGGAAGGCCCAATCGTGGACCGAGCCCGCAAGGCAGAGATTCTCCACGAAGTGGCTGCCGCCGAAGGAGTGTCGTCCGAGCAGGTGGTGGCCGTGGGCGACGGGGCCAACGACATCGACATGCTCACCGCTGCGGGCTTGGGCATCGCCTTCAACGCCAAGCCCAAGGTTCGCCAAGCAGTCGAGACCGCCGTCAGCGTGCCCTATCTCGACGCCGTGCTGTTTGTACTGGGCGTCAGTCGCGAAGAAGTCGAAGCCGAGGGAATCTGACTCTGCCCCATGCAGCCTGACCCCGCGCCAATTCGCAGCCTGTTGTTTGTCCCCGCCAACCGGGCGGATCGGATGCAAAAGGCACTGGAGTCAGAAGCTGACGGGGTGGTGTTCGACTTGGAGAGCGCCATTCCCCGCGGAACAGCCGCCGAAGCCCGAGACTGTGTCCGCCAGGCGCTGGAAGCCCACACACCGGATCAAGCGGCAATATTCGTCCGGGTCTCGGCGGTTGGCACGGCCGACTTCGCTCCCGATCTGGAATCCTGCCTCCATCCATCGCTGACCGCGGTGATGCTGCCCCAAATCACCGACCCCGAAGAGGTAACCATCACCAATTCCGCCTTGGACGGGACAGAGATCCGCATCATGCCGTTGGTGGAAACCGCATCGGCCGTACGTCAGGCCTACGAATTGGCTACCGCCTCCGAGCGGGTGGCCTACATGGGGGGCGCCACTGGACGCCATGGTGACTTGGGCCGCTCGGTGGGATTCCAGTGGACGCCCGAAGGCACAGAGACCCTCTACCTGCGCCAAAAGGTGCTCATAGACGTGCGATCGGCTGGGGTACCCAACCCCCTCTCCGGACTCTGGGGTACCGTCGACGACCTCGACGGCCTTACCCGGTTCGCCCGCCAAACCCGGCAGCTCGGCTACGAGGGGATGATGATCATCCACCCCAGCCACATACCGATCGTGAACCAGGCGTTCTCCCCCACCCCCGAAGAGATCGACGGCTGGCGTCGCCTCATTGCCGCTATCGAAGAAGCCGAAGCCCAGGGCATAGGCGCCTTCCGCTATGAAGGCCGCCTCATCGACCATGCCCATCTCCTAACCGCCCAACAAAACCTCACCCGCGCTTCCAAACTAGGTCTCATCTAACGAGAGAAGGTGGTCCCCAGCTGAGGGAGGCTGGGGGTGGCGCCGGAGGCGGACCTGGGGCACGCGAAGCACGCCAGGCCGCCGTCAGGCGACAGGACCCGCCAGCCTGCCGGGGATGGCAATTCCCTTTTCAGCAGCACAATCCGTCTACCGGGCTGCTACAACACTGCTATGGCACAGACCACATTCGGAGACACAACCATCAACACCGGCGGCGACCTCCCCGCGGTGGGATCAGCAGCACCGGCGTTCACGCTCACCGGCGGCGACCTGTCCCCGGTCACGCTGGAAGGCCTGTCCGGCCGCAACGTGGTGCTCAACATTTTCCCCAGCATCGACACCGGCGTATGCGCCAATAGCGTACGGGCCTTCAACGAGCGGGCCGCCGGGCTTGACAACACCACCGTGATCTGCGCTTCGATGGACCTGCCCTTCGCCGGTTCCCGATTCTGCGGCGCTGAGGGCATCGAGAACGTAACCGTCGGATCTATCTTCCGCAACCGGGAGTTCTTGGACGACTACGGCGTTGAGATGGTCGACGGCCCCCTGTCCGGCCTCACCGCCCGGGCAGTAGTGGTTATCGGCCCCGACGGCAACGTGGCCCACAGCGAGCTGGTGGCCGCCATCGCCGACGAGCCCAACTACGACGACGCCCTGGCCGCCTGCTCCTGAACGGGTCTAACCCGTCACTTGGGAGTGAACACCCGGTCCAACAGGTGGCGGAGGCGGTCCCCTAGGGGTTCGCGTTCGGGATGCTGGGCCGCTTCGGCGTCTTCGAGCTCTTGAACCACTTCATGACGTTCGAGATAGCTGGCCAAAAAGGCCTGGATGGTGGCGGCCGCGGGGAGGGCCAACACTGCCCCCACCGCCCCTAGCAGCAGGCTTCCTACTATCACTGATCCGAAGGCCACGGTCACGTGTATCTCCATGGTGTGAGCGGTGACCTTGGGCTGGAGCAAGTAGTTCTCCACCTGCTGGTACACCACGATGGCGATCAACATGGCCAGCCCGGTCGAGGGCTGGTCCAGCAGCCCGATGATCACCGGCAGCGCCCCGGCTATGTAGGTGCCGATAACCGGTACGAACTGCGATATCAAGCCCACCCACATGGCCATCGGCACTGGGAACGGCGCCCCGACCAGCCAAAACACCAGCCAGTGAACCAAGAACGAAATCACCGCCAAGATCAGCCGGCTATAGATGTATCCCCCGGTCTTGTCGATGGCCAGATTCCAAATGCTCAGCACTAGGCGCTGCCGATCGGGCGGCAACAGGGAACAGATGTTGCGGCGCAGCTTGGGCCCTTCAGCAACCAGATAGAAGGTGAACAACGCGATGGTCAGGATCTGGAACAACACTTGCAGCACAGTGGCACCCAGGTTGATCAGATTGTCGGCCAACCGAGTGGCCAAGTTGGCGACTGCCCCACCCTCCTGAAACTCATCAATCAGCCCTTGGGCGTCGACCTCAATGTCGAATGTGTCCTCTAGCCAGCCCTCTATGTCGTTGATGTACCCGGGGGCGTCGTCGGCAAACTCACCGATCTGGTCGGCCAGAACAGTGCCAATGGCCCATAGAAACAACCCCACTGCCGCCAACAACGCCAAAAACATGATCCCGGTGCCCACACCCCGGCGAATACCCACTCTCTCCATGCGGTTCACCGCGGGCTCCAGCGCGAAAGACAGGAAGAACGACACCAGCACGATCACGATGAGCATCTTCAGCTCTGCGATCAACCACCCCAGCACGTACAGCCCGCCGAGGGCGGCCGCGCCGGTCAGTATGGCCCGAAACAGCCAAGGCGGCACCTTCTGGGACGGCGTCTCTTCAGGCGAAACTTCGTCCACGGTTTCACGTTAACCCTCGTCATTTGCCCAGTCGGGGATTTGGCCATTCCACCAGCAGCCGCTATCCTTATTGCTTCGTGCCGGCTCCGGTCGGCACTGTTCGTGTCAAACGACGTCCGTCAAGGCCCACAAGGGGCAATAACCCTGCTCCGGGAACCGGACGGCACAACCGAAACCCGCTCCGCCGGAATGACCCGCCAACTGGGTCTGCACCCGTGCGGAGCGTTCGCGTGAAGGCAGGGTCGCGATGGTTGCCAAGGCGATTGTCGGCGAAAAACTAGGAATGACCCAGGTATGGGATGAGGACGACCGCGTCGTCCCTGTCACCGTGCTGCGGGTGGAGCCCTGCCGCATCGTGCAGGTCAAACGGCCAGAGACCGATGGCTACTCAGCTCTTCAGGTGACCTACGGAACCCAGAGTCCCGATCGAATCTCCCAGCCGGAGCGGGGGCATTTGGACAAGGCTGGCGTCGCTCCCGGTCGCAAGCTGGTGGAGTTGCGCCTCGACGACGTGGGTGCCTACGAGGCAGGCCAGGAGATCAGCGTCGACGTGTTCGACGGCGGTGAGCGAGTTGACGTCACCGGCGTCAGCAAGGGCAAGGGCTTCTCCGGGGTCATGAAGCGGCACAACTTCAGCGGCCAGAAGGCCAGCCACGGAGCCCACAAGGTTCACCGCAAGCCCGGCGCCGTGGGACAGTGCGCCACGCCCTCAAGGATTTTTCGGGGCAAGAAGATGCCGGGACGAACCGGGGCTGAGAGGGTCACCACGCTGAACCTCCAGGTGGTGAGGGTGGACACCGAGAACGATCTGATTCTGTTGAAGGGCTCTGTGCCAGGCCGGCGAGGATCCACCGTGCTGATTCGCAGCGCGGTCAAGAACGGAGCGAAGTGACCATGGCGACCGCTCCAGTCGACGAGGCTCCGGTTCTACAAGTGCACACCGTCACCGTTCGCAACCCCTCGTCCGGCAGAAAGACCGGATCAGTGGACTTGGACCCCGAGATGTTCGGGATCGAGCCCAACGTGGCCGTCCTGCACCAAGTGGTCACTGCCCAACTGGCCGCTCGACGCCGGGGAACCCAGAACACCAAGACCAGAGCCGAGGTCAGAGGCGGTGGCGGCAAACCGTGGCGCCAGAAGGGCACCGGCCGAGCCCGCCACGGTTCAACCCGCAATCCCCAGTGGCGGGGCGGGGGCGTGGCCCTCGGTCCCAAACCCCGCAGCTATCGCCAGCGCACTCCCAGGAAGATGATTCGCCTGGCCCTGCGCTCTGCACTGTCCGATCGGGCCCGCGACGAAAAGGTCATCGTGGTCGACCGCTGGAGATTCGAGGCCCCCCGCACCAAGGAGGCCATCGCTGCCCTCAGCGCCCTGAAGCTGGACGGCCGGGTGCTGGTGGTGGCCGACCGCGACCAGTCGGAGGTTTGGAAGAGCTTCCGCAACCTACCTCGGGTGCACCTCATCAGCCCCGGAGAATTGAACGCCTACGACGTGCTGGTGTCCGACTCGGTGGTGTTCACCTTGGACACCCTGCCCACCTCGGCCTCGGCCGAGTCCGAGGATGAAGCCGCTGATCAGGTCACTGGCGAAGCCGCCAATGACGAGGGGCCCGGCGAAGCCGCCGATGAGGAGGAAATCTGATGAAGGATCCCCGCGACGTGGTCTTGGCCCCAATCGTCTCAGAGAAGTCTTACGAGCTGCTGGAGTCCAACGTCTACACCTTCCGGGTCCACCCCACGGCGTCCAAGCCCGAGATCAAGGACGCCATCGAGACCCTGTTCGACGTCACCGTTCTCAAGGTGAACACCATGAACCGCAAGGGCAAGCGCCGCCGGAACCGCCGCAGCCTCTCCTACGGCCGCAAACCCGACACCAAGCGGGCCCTAGTCACGCTGGCCGAGGGTGACGAGATCGAGTTGTTCGACGTTTAGGGAACGCCATGGCAGTACGCAGACGAAATCCAGTAACGAGTACCGCAACGAAGGCAAAACGCGAGGTGCGTTATGGCCGTTCGTAGGCGAAATCCCACCAGTCCCGGGCGGCGCTTTCAGACGGTGTCGGACTTCTCCGGCATCACCGCCACCAAGCCGGAACGGTCGCTGGTCGCCAAGAAAACCGGCACTGGCGGACGCAACAACCACGGGCGCAAGACTTCCCGTCACCGGGGCGGAGGCCACAAGCAGCGCTACCGGGTCATCGATTTCAAGCGAGCCAAAGACGGCGTGCCCGCCACGGTGGCGTCGGTGGAGTACGACCCCAACCGCAACTGCCGCATCCTGCTGCTGCACTTCCACGACGGCGAGAAGCGCTACGTCTTGGCCCCCGAAGGCGTAGCCGTGGGCGACATCCTGCAAAACGGACCGGGGTCAGAGATCAGGCCGGGCAACGCCCTACCGCTGCGCTATATCCCCGTAGGCACCACCGTTCATGCCGTGGAGCTGAAGCCCGGTGCCGGTGCCCGCATGGCCCGCTCGGCTGGGGCCAGCGCCCAGCTCGTGGCCAAAGAGGGGACCTTCGCCACCATTCGCCTGCCCAGCACCGAGATGCGCCGAGTGCCCATCGACTGCCGGGCCACGGTGGGATCGGTGGGCAACGCCGAAGCCGAGCTCATCAAGCTGGGCAAAGCCGGGCGATCCCGCTGGAAGGGAGTTCGCCCCCAAACCCGCGGCGTGGCCATGAATCCGGTGGACCACCCCTTGGGCGGCGGCGAGGGCAAGTCCTCCGGTGGCCGCCACCCGGTATCGCCCTGGGGCAAGGCCGAGGGACGCACCCGCAACAAGAAGAAGAAGTCTCAGCAGATGATCGTCCGACGGCGCCGTACCCGCGGCGGGCGTCGCTAGGGGGTCCGCAAATGCCCAGAAGCTTGAAGAAAGGCCCGTTTGTCGACGGCCACCTGTTGCGCAAGGTCGACGAGCTCAACGACCAGAACACCAAGCAGGTCATCCGGACGTGGTCCCGCCGCTCCACCATCATTCCTGACATGGTGGGCCACACCATTGCGGTCCATGACGGGCGCAAGCACGTTCCGGTGTACATCACCGAGTCGATGGTGGGCCACAAGCTGGGTGAATTCGCCCCCACACGCACGTTCCGGGCCCACGCCGGCCAAGAGCGGGGAGCCCAGCGCTGATGGCTGCGGTCACCGTGGGCAGCGAAACCCGCCCGGGCAGCCGGGCCGTGGCCAAGTACGTGCGCTCCTCGGCTTTCAAGGCTCGGGAGGTGCTCGACTTGGTACGGGGCAAGTCGTATTCCGAGGCCCGGGAGATCCTGACCTTTTCCGAGCGGCGCATCTCCGACACGATCGCCAAGTGCCTCGACTCCGCGGTGGCCAACGCCGAGCACAACGACGAACTCGACGGCGAAGAGCTCTACGTGGCCGCCTGCTATGCCGATGAGGGCCCCACGTTGAAGCGCTGGCGGCCCCGGGCCCGAGGCCGAGCCACTCGGATACGCAAGCGGACCTGCCATATCACCGTGGTGGTGGCCCGATACACCGACGAAGAGCTGGCCGCCATCGATGCCCGCATGGCCCTCAAGGGCACGGGACGGCGTAGCTCGGCTGCTGAGGCTCGCCGGCGGAGAGTGGCAGCCAGCCGGGAACGCGACGCGGAACGGGCTGCCGAGCAGGAACGCGACCAGGACGAGAACGACCTGGAGGCTTTAGAGGGAGATCTCGACGACGAAGCCCTGGAGGCGGACTTCGAAGACGCCGCCGACGAAGACGACGAGCCAGTGGCCGAAGACGCCGCCGACGAGGACGCACAAGACGACGACGTAGACGAGCCAGTGGCCGAAGACGCCGCCGACGAAGACGCCGCCGACAAAGACGCACAAGACGACGACGTAGACGAGCCAGTAGACGAGCCAGTAGACGAGCCAGTGGCCGAAGACGCCGCCGACGAAGACGAAGAGAAGGAATCCTGATGGGCCAAAAGATCAACCCCTACGGGTTCCGCCTGGGAGTTACCACCGACTGGAAGTCGCGCTGGTTCGCCAACCGCCGTGAATACGGCGACTTCATCATTGAGGACTGGAAGGTGCGCGACTACCTGATGTCAGAGCTGCCTCACGCAGCCATCAGCCGCATCGAGATCGAGCGCACCCGCGACCGACTCCGTGTCGACGTCCACACCGCGCGGCCGGGAATCGTCATCGGACGCCGGGGCAGCGAGGCCGACCGTCTTCGCAACGGCCTGGCCAAGATCACCGGCAACAACCGGGTGCAGCTCAACATCCAAGAGATAAAGCAGCCCGAGTTGGATGCCGCGCTCATCTCCCAGGGTGTGGCCGACCAGTTGGCCAACCGGGTGGCTTTCCGCCGGGCCATGAAGCGAGCGGTGCAGAACGCTCAGAAGGCCGGGGCCCTTGGCATCCGGGTGCAGTGCTCGGGTCGTTTGGGCGGCTCAGAGATGGCTCGCACGGAGTGGTACCGAGAGGGACGGGTTCCCCTGCACACTCTTCGAGCCGATATCGACTATGGATTCCGGGAGGCCCACACCACTTATGGACGCATCGGCGTAAAGGTGTGGATCTACAAGGGCGACATTCTCCCCTACAAGACCCAGGCCGAGGACAAGATCAGCCGCGAGGCGGCCATGGCAGTGGGCGAGGCTTCCGGGACCCAAAAGCCGAGGGCCGTGGTTTCGTCGGCCGCGGCGCCGCGGCAGGGCGATCATGAGCGCGTCGACGAAACCGAAGAGCCCGCCCCCCTCATCAAAGAAGCCGATCCAGAGTTCGAGAAGCTGCTCGAGGAGGAAGAAGACATTCTCCGCTCAACTCGCGAGCACAGCGAGACTCCGCACTTCCGTCCGGGCGACGCCGACTGATTGCCATGTTGACGTCCGCGACCCCCGAACCCCGCAAAGGCCAGGTCCAGCCATGTTGATGCCCAAGAAGGTCAAGCACCGCAAGCACCATCGAGGCCGGACTAAGGGCATCGCCAAGGGCGGCACCACCGTGAACTTCGGCGAGTACGGGATTAAGGCCCTTGAGCCGGGATGGATCACCGCGCGCCAGATCGAAGCCACCCGTATCGCCATCACACGGCACATTCGCCGGGGCGGCAAGGTTTGGATCAACATCTTCCCCGACAAGCCGGTGACCGAGAAGCCGGCGGAGACCCGCATGGGCTCAGGCAAAGGCAATCCCGAGCGTTGGGTAGCCGTGGTCAAACCCGGTCGCATCCTGTTCGAGCTGTCCTACCACGACCGAGAGGTTGCTCGGACGGCCATCGAACGGGGTATCCAAAAGCTCCCGATCAAGGCTCGATTCGTCGAGCGCCAGGAAGGGTGATTTCTATGGCCCGCACTACCAACTGGCAGACCTTGAGCGACTCCGACCTCATCGAACAACTGGACGAGGCCAAAGAAGAGGTGTTCAAGCTCCGCTTCCAGATCGTCACCGGCCGCTTGGACAACACCGCCCGCCTGAAGCAGGCCAAGAAGGAAGTGGCCCGGGCCATGACCGAGCTGAGGATGCGGGAGATCCAAGCCGCCGAGGCGCTGGAAGCCGAATTGCAGGAGGCCGGCAATGGCTGATCCCACACCCGATCCAACGATCGATCCCACAACCGAGACGCCGTCGGCCGCCCGACCCAACCGCCGCAAGGTGCGGGAGGGCATGGTGACATCGGTATCCATGGACAAGACCGCGGTGGTGGTGTCCACCGACCGCGTCCGGCATCGCCGATACAACAAGACCGTGCAGCGCAACACACGCCTGTATGTCCACGACGAATCCAACCAGCTCGCGGTGGGCGACCGGGTGCGAGTGCAGGAAACCCGCCCACTGTCCAAGACCAAGCGGTGGCGACTGGTTGAGATTGTGGAGCGTGCCCGATGATCCAGCAAGAAACCCGCGTCAAAGTGGCCGACAACTCCGGCGCCAAAGAGGTGTTGTGCATCCGGGTGCTGGGCTCGTCCCGCAAGCGCTATGCCACCATCGGCGACGTCTTCGTGGCCACCGTCAAAGACGCCATGCCCGGTGCCGCCGTCCGCAAGGGCGAAGTGGTGCGCTGCGTTCTGGTCCGGGCAAAAAAGGAGAAGCGCCGCAAAGACGGCTCCTACATCCGCTTCGACGAGAACGCCGCCGTGCTCATCAACGACCAGCAGCAGCCTCGCGGAACCCGCATCTTCGGCCCGGTGGGCCGGGAACTGCGGGACAAGCGCTTCATGCGCATCGTGTCGCTCGCACCGGAGGTGTTGTAGCAGCCATGAAAGTCCGCAAAGGAGATCGAGTCCGAGTGCTCAGCGGAAAGGACCGAGGCAAGGAGGGCGAGGTTGTGTTCGCCTATCCGGCCAAGGGAACGGTGATCGTCGAAGGCATGAACATCGCCACCAAGCACCAGGGGCCTCGCCAGGGGATCATGCAGACCGGCATCATCGACAAGGAGATGCCCATCAGGGTGTCCAACGTGGCCGTGATCAGCCCGGCCGACGGCCAACCCACCCGGGTGGGATACCGGTTCGACACCGATGGACGAAAGATCCGCGTCTGCCGGCGCACGGGAGTTGATCTGTAATGGCTGCTACCGCGACCACACCCCGACTGCAATCCCTGTACCGGGAAGAAATCCGTGACCAGCTCAAGGAGCACTTGGGGCTGAACAACGTCATGCAGGTGCCCCGCTTCGAGAAGATCGTGGTGAACATGGGGGTTGGCGAGGCCGTGGCCCAGGCCAAACTGCTCGACGGCGCAGTGGCCGATCTGACCACCATCGCCGGCCAACGCCCGGTCATCACTCGGGCCAAGAAGTCCATCGCCAATTTCAAGATCCGGGAGGGAAATCCCATCGGGGCCAAAGTCACATTGAGGGGAGCCCGCATGTGGGAGTTCCTAGACAGGCTGATCAACCTGGCCATTCCCCGCATTCGGGACTTTCGGGGCCTCTCGCCCCGCTCCTTCGACGGGCAGGGCAATTACTCCTTCGGAGTCACCGAGCAGCTGATCTTTCCCGAGGTCGACTACGACTCCATCGACACCATCAGGGGCATGGACATCACAATCGTTACCACCGCAACCACCGACGAGGAGGGCCGAGCTCTGCTCGAGGCATTCTCGTTTCCATTCCAAGCCGAGGGACAGTAACTCAATGGCAAAAAAGGCGCTTGTCCAAAAGCAACAGCGAACTCCGAAGTTCAAGGTGCGGGCCTACACCCGCTGCCGCCGCTGCGGCCGGCCCCGAGCCGTGTACCGCAAGTTCGGATTGTGTCGAGTATGTCTGAGAGAACTGGCCCACGCCGGGGAGATTCCCGGCCTGACCAAGGCGAGCTGGTGAGGTGTCCGAGATGATGATCTACACCAAAGAGCTGGTGAGGTGATGCTGCTGTGACCATGACCGACCCCATCTCCGACATGTTGACCCGCATCCGCAACGCCAACACCGCCATGCGCGACGAGGTGAGGATGCCGTCCTCCAAGATGAAGGTGGCGCTGGCCGACGTCCTCAAGCAGGAGGGCTATATCAGAAACTTCGCCGTGGCCGAGGACACATCCGGACCGGGGCAGACCCTGACCATCGATATGAAATACTCCGACCAGCGAGAGCGGGTCATCTCTGGCATCACCCGAGTGTCCAAGCCCGGCCTGCGGGTTTACTCCAAGTCGGAGAACATCCCCCGAGTGCTGGGCGGGCTGGGCGTGGCCATCGTGTCCACCAGCAAAGGCTTGATGAGCGACCGCGAGGCGCGCCGCCGCCGCATGGGCGGCGAGGTCGTCTGCGTGGTCTGGTAGGAGGCTGGCGGTGTCACGAGTCGGATTGAACCCGATCCCAGTGCCTGACGGCGTGGACGTGGCCATCAAGGGCGCCCATGTCACCGTTTCTGGCAGCCGCGGCACGCTGGAGCACGACCTACCCGACGCCATCTCGGCCCGGATCGAAGACGGCTTCGTCGTGGTCGAGCGTGCCGACGAGCAGCGCAATACCAAGGCGCTGCATGGATTGAGCCGCTCGCTCGTGGCCAATATGGTCACGGGCGTCAGCGAGGGCTATCGCAAAGAGCTGGAGATCGTGGGGGTTGGCTATCGAGCCATCGCCCAGGGCAACAGCAAAATCGAGCTTCAATTGGGATTCAGCCATCCAGTGCACGTGGAGGCCCCCGACGGTGTGACGTTTGAGGTCCCCAATCAAACGAGCATCCATGTGCTGGGAATCGACAAGCAGGCGGTGGGCCAAGTGGCGGCCGACATCCGAGCCATCCGCAAGCCCGAGCCCTACCGGGGCAAGGGCATCCGCTACGCCGGCGAGCGGATTATTCGAAAAGCTGGCAAGGCCGCGAAGTAGAGCTGGGAATCGCCATGAGCAGCGTCAAGCACAAGCACCAAAGCCGGGTCCGGCGCCATCGCCGGGTCCGCAAGAAGATCCAGGGCACCGCCGAGCGCCCTCGCCTGGCCGTCTACCGCTCCAACCGCCACATCATCGCCCAGGTAATAGACGATGCCGCGGGCCACACCATCGCGTCCGCCTCCACCACCGAGGCCGATCTGCGATCCGGCCCAACCGGGAACGTGGCCGGCGCGGCGGCGGTGGGCAAGCTCATTGCCGAGCGAGCCAAGGAGAAGAACATCACCGCGGTCGTCTTTGACCGGGGCGGCTTCCGCTACCACGGTCGGATAGCCGCCTTAGCCGACTCGGCACGAGAAGCTGGACTGGAGTTCTAATGACCGATACCTCGACTTCAACCCCGACACCGACCCCTGACGGCCAACTGCGCGATTCCCGGGTGATCAACATCAACCGGGTGGCCAAAGTGGTCAAAGGCGGCCGCCGATTCTCATTCACCGCGCTGGTGGTGATCGGCGACGGCGCGGGACGGGTCGGATTGGGCTATGGCAAGGCAAAGGAGGTGCCCCTGGCCATCCAAAAGGGCACCGAGGAAGCCCGACGAAACCTGTTCCGAGTTCCGCTGGCCGCGTCCACTATCACCCACCCGGTTATCGGCGAGATGGGCGCGGGGCGTGTGCTCCTGAAGCCGGCCGCCCCCGGTACCGGCGTAATCGCGGGGGGCGCCGCCCGGGCGATTCTGGAAGAAGCCGGCATCGGCGATGTGCTGTGCAAGTCGCTAGGGTCCCCCAACCACATCAACGTGGCTCGGGCCACCATCGCCGGGCTCAAGGCCCTCAAACGCCCCGATGAGGTAGCCCGTCATCGTGGCATCCCCGCCGATGAGTTCGTGCCTGCCGGAATGCTGGCGGCCTACCGGGAGTCGGAGCGCCTGTCAGCTGCTGCGCCGACCGACGACGAGGAGTAGCCGCCATGGCGATCAAGGTCACCCAGATCCGGTCTCAGATCGGTACCCGGCCCAAGCAGCGGGGCACACTGCGGGCCTTGGGCCTACGCGGCATCGGCCAGACCAACACTTTGCCGGATGCCCCCGAGATCCGGGGGATGATCGACAAGGTGTCCCACCTGATTTCCTGGGAGGAGACCGACGAGTCATGAAGGTCCACGATCTGAAGCCGGCCCCGGGATCCCGCAAGCGCCCGCAGCGCAAGGCCCGCGGGATTGCCGGCAAGGGCGGCAAAACCGCAGGCCGAGGAACGAAGGGACAGCGGGCCCGGAGCAAGATCCCCGTCGGGTTCGAAGGCGGTCAGATGCCCTTGGCCCGCCGGGTGCCCAAGCTGCGGGGATTCAAGAACCCATTCCGCATGGAGTACCAGGCCATCAACCTCGATGTCATCGAGGCCACCGGGCTGGACGAGATCACCCCGGAAGTGCTTCACCAACGGGGACTCCTGCACAAGGGCGCCATGGCCAAAATTCTTGCCCGCGGCGAGCTGACCCGAGCCGTCACCGTCAAGGCCCACGGCTTCTCTGAATCTGCGAAGGCGGCCATCCTTGCCGCAGGCGGTAGCGTTGAGGTGCTGCCCAAGCCCTTCACCGGGCGGCCGCCGGCCAAGGGCAACGCCCTTACCAACCGATAGCCCGAACTCGACAGGGTCGAAGGAGTAGGAGTCACCGTGCTCACCAGGATTACAAATATGTTCCGGGTTGCCGACCTCCGGAACAAGATCCTGTTCACCCTGTCAATGCTGGTGATATTCCGCCTGGGCGTGGCCATCCCCTCCCCCGGCGTCGACCTCGACGCCGTGGACCAACTCCGCAATCAGGCCGACGCCGGCGGGGTCACCGGGCTGTTGAACTTCTTCTCCGGCGGCGCCTTGTCGCAGTTCGCCATTTTCGCCTTGGGAATATTCCCCTACATCACCGCGTCCATCATCATGCAGGTGCTGGGGGTGGTGATTCCCCGCATCGAGCAATGGCAGAACCAGGGTGCGGTGGGTCAGCGCAAAATCACCCAGTGGACCCGGTACCTCACCATTGCCATCGCCATCATCCAGGCCACCTCGTTCTCCTTCCTGTTCCACAACGGCGGCGGCGGATTCAGCCTCACGGGCGGCAATGCCAACCAAGCCATCGACTTGCTGCCCAACTTCACTGCCCCCCGGGTATTCCTGGTGGTGCTCACCCTCACCGCCGGCACTGCGCTATTGATGTGGATGGGGGAGCTCATCACCCAAAAGGGCATCGGCAACGGCATGTCGCTGATCATCTTCGCCTCGGTGGTGTCCACCATTCCCAACCAGTTCTCGTTGGTCAAGGCCTCTGAGGGGTGGGGAGCGGTATTCGTCATTGCCTTTATGTACCTGGCTCTGCTGGTGGCAATCGTGTTCGTGGAGAGCGGCCAGCGCCAGATTCCGGTGCAGTTCGCCAAGCGGGTGGTGGGCCGCCGCATGGCCGGCGGGCAGAGCACCTACATACCGTTGAAGGTGAACCAGTCCGGCGTGATCCCCATCATCTTCGCCAGCTCAGTTCTGTACCTGCCCATCCTGCTCTCCGCCGTGCTTCCGTCGGACTCCAACCCCGACCACAACACCTGGGGGGAGAGCGTCCAGAACTGGGTAAACACCCACTTGGGCGACCCGGCTGACACCGTGTACTTGATCGTCTTCGCCCTGATGATCGTGGGATTCGCCTACTTCTACACTGCCATCACATTCGACCCGGTCAAGCAGGCCGACCAGATCCGCAAGCAGGGTGGGTTCATCCCCGGAATCCGACCCGGCCGCCAAACCGAGCGCTACCTGGGCCGCATTCTGTCTCGCATCACACTGCCGGGAGCGCTGTTCATCGCCGCGGTGGCCGTCATCCCCGCCATCGCCTTGTCCCAGTACATCGATAGCCGGAGCGCGGCGGCATACAGCTTCAGCGGCATCTCCGTGCTCATCGCCGTGGGCGTCGCCCTGGAGACCATGAAGCAGATCGACAGCCAGCTCATGATGAGAAATTACGAGGGCTTCTTGAAGTAATGCCCTTGATGCTGGTCATCCTGGGCCGCCAAGGCTCAGGCAAGGGAACCCAGGCTGCGATGTTGGCCGAGCGCTATGGGGTGGTCCACGTTTCCACCGGCGACATGCTGCGAGCCGCGGTGGCCGCGGGCACCGAGCTGGGACTTCGGGCCAAGGCCGTGATGGACGCCGGCAACCTGGTGGGCGACGACATCATGATCGGGGTCGTGGGCGAGCGGCTGGCCTACGACGACATCCAGACCCACGGCGTGCTGTTGGATGGATTTCCCCGCACCACCGCCCAAGCCGATGCTCTCGCCGAAATCCTGGGGGGCACCGGCCCCGATTTGGCCATAAACCTGGACGTTCCCATCGCCGAGGTCACCGAGCGGATGCTGGCCCGGGGGCGAGACGACGACACTGAAGAGGCCATTTCTCGCCGACTGGAGCTCTATGAAGCCGAGACTGCTCCCCTGCTCGCCTGGTTCGAAAAGCGGGGTCGTCTGACCGTCATCGATGGGCTGGGAACCGAAGACGAAGTGTTCGCCCGTTTGTCCCAGGTCGTCGATGCCAGATAGCATGATGACTCGGCTCACCTAGTGGGCCGCTATTCGCGCGGTTCGCCGCACCAACTTGCCAAGACGTCAGGAGAGGTCGCCCTTGGCGAAAAACAAGGAAGACGCCATCATCATGGAAGGGACGGTTACCGAGTCTCTTCCCAACGCCATGTTCCGAGTCGAACTTGAGAACGGGCACAAAGTGCTGACCCACATCTCCGGCAAGATGCGGATGCACTACATAAGGATTCTCCCCGGCGACCGGGTCCAAGTGGAATTGACTCCCTACGACCTTCAACGGGGCCGGATCACCTACCGGTACAAATAGCCCCCAAAAGATAGCCACAAGGCACAACGGATCATCGAAAGGCACACTTTGAAAGTCCGCCCCAGTGTGAAGAAAATCTGCGACAAGTGCAGGGTCATTCGCAGGCACGGGCGCGTGCGGGTGATCTGCTCCAACCCCCGACACAAGCAGAGGCAGGGCTGAGCTATGGCTCGTATCGCCGGCGTTGACATACCCCGGGAGAAGCGCACCGTTGTCTCCCTCACCTACATCTACGGCATCGGGCCAACGCTGGCCCGCCAAGTGTGCGCAGAGGCCGGAGTCGACGAGAGCACCCGGCTGCGCGACCTCACCGACGAAGAGGTGGCCCGACTGCGCAACTTTATTGAGAGCAACCTTCGGGTGGAGGGTGATCTCCGCCGGGAGACCAGCCAGGACGTCAAGCGCAAGATGGAGATCGGCTGCTATCAGGGCCTGCGCCACCGCCGGGGCCTCCCTGTGCGCGGCCAGCGCACCCACACCAACGCTCGCACCCGCAAGGGGCCGAAGAAGACCGTGGCCGGAAAGAAGAAGGTGATGAAGAAGTGAAGCAGGAAAGGACTAGCCGCTAATGGCCAAGCCATCAGCCGGAGGGCGTCGGCCTCGCCGTCGGGAGCGCAAAAACATCTCCTACGGTGTGGCCCACATCAAGAGCTCCTTCAACAACACCATCGTGACCATCGCCGACCAACAGGGGAACGTCATCTCCTGGGCATCGGCGGGCAACGTCGGCTTCAAGGGATCGCGCAAGTCCACCCCGTTCGCGGCCCAGATGGCTGCCGAGCAGGCTGGGCGCAAGGCCATGGAGCACGGCATTCGCAAAGTGGACGTGCACGTCCGCGGGCCGGGCTCAGGGCGCGAGACGGCCATCCGCTCACTCCAGGGCGTGGGCATCGAAATCACCGGCATCAAGGACGTCACCCCCATCCCCCACAACGGGTGCCGCCCGGCAAAACGGCGGAGGGTCTGACATGTCTCGATACACCGGTCCGCGATCTCGGGTTTCCCGTCGCCTCGGCGTAAACGTCTGGGGAACTAAGGGCGAGACCATTGCCTTGGAACGCCGCCCCTACCCTCCCGGCGAGCACGGCCGGTCCCGGCGCCGGGGCAACGTCTCGGAATACCTGCTCCAGCTTCAGGAGAAGCAGAAGGCCCGCTACACCTACGGGCTCAACGAACGCCAGTTCCGCAACGTCTTCAAGGAAGCGGCCCGCCACAAGGGAGTTACCGGCGAGAACATGCTGCGGTTCTTGGAGCTGCGCCTCGACAATGTGGTGTACCGCCTCGGGTGGGGTGCCACCCGTCCCCAGGCCCGCCAGCTCGTTTCCCACGGCCACATCAACGTGAACGGAAGCCGGGTGAACATTCCCAGCTACCGACTCCGCAAGGGTGACGTTGTGGCCCTGAGGGACAAGGCCCGGGAGATGATCGTGGTGGGGTGGAACCTGGACGTACTCGACCGCACCCCGCCAGCCTGGTTGACTCGAGCCGACGACGGCTTCGAAGCCACCGTGCGAGACGCGCCCCTGAGAGAGCAGATCGACGTGCCGGTTAGAGAACAGCTCATCGTCGAGCTCTACAGCAAGTAGGCCACGCGGCCTCTTGCATCCCAAGACGACCATCCGACCAAGTTGACCACCACCACTTCAAGAACTGAGGGAGCCGGAACATGCTGGTAATGCAACGACCCACCGTCGAGACTGTTACCGAGCTCGAAGACAATCGCCAGAAATTTGCCGTCGGTCCGCTGGAGCCCGGCTTCGGCCACACGCTCGGCAACTCCCTGCGCCGAGCCCTGCTGTCGTCGATCCCCGGCGCCGCGGTCATTCGGGTCCGCTTCGATGATGCCCTCCACGAATTCGACACCATCACCGGTGTGGCCGAGGACGTAACCGACATCATCTTGAACCTGAAGGATCTCGTCCTGCGGTGCCACAGCGAGGAACCCGTCGAGCTTCGCATCGACCAACGAGGACCCGGTGAAGTCACCGGTGCAAGCTTGGCCGTCAACCCCGACGTCGAGGTGCTCAACCCCGATTTGGTAATCACCCGCCTGAATGACAAGGCCCGTCTGGCCATGGACATCACCGTCTCCCAGGGCCGGGGATATGTTTCGGCCGAGACCAACAAGGTCGACTCCACTATTGGAGTGATCCCCATCGACTCGATCTTCTCTCCCGTTCGCCGGGTGGCCTACAACGTCGAGCCCACCCGCGTGGAGCAGTCCACCGAGTTCGACCGCCTGGTACTGGATATTGAGACCGACAGCTCCATCACCCCGCAAGAAGCGCTGGCCTCAGCCGGTGCCACACTGCGGACCCTCGTTCAGCTTGTCGAGGAGATGAGCGACGAGCCGCAGGGTCTGAGCATGGCCGAGGCGGGCAGTGCTCCGGCAGGGGCTCCCGACCTCGACTTGCCCATCGAAGACCTCGAGCTGTCTGAGCGGCCCCGAAACTGCCTCAAGCGGGCGCAGATCAACATGATCGGCGAACTGCTGGCCCGCACCGAAGACGAACTGCTGGCCATCACCAACTTTGGCCAAAAGTCTCTGGACGAAGTCAACGAGAAACTGGACGAGCGCGGCCTCGCCCTGGCTGGCCCCCGCTCCTAGAAAAGGGAACGTCATGCCCGGACGACCACGCAAGGGACGCCGCTTCGGCGGTAGCTCGCAGCACCAGAAGCTGATGATGGCCAATTTGGTCGCATCGCTGATCGCCGCAGAGGGCATCACCACCACCGAGGCCAAGGCCAAGGCCATGCGCCCGGTGGCCGAGAAGCTCATCACCAAGGCCAAAAAGGGTGGGCGGCACAACCACCGCCAAATCCTGGCCCAGCTGGGCGACCCCGAGATCACCGACAAACTCATGGTGGACATAGGTCCCCGCTACGCCAATCGGCCCGGCGGCTATACCCGCATACTGAAGCTCGGGCCCCGCTACGGCGACAACGCTCCTATGGCCCGCATCGAGCTGGTTTAGTTTTTCCTGCGACCGTGCGGGTTCGAGCAACGGTCGCCTACGACGGCGGGCCATACCATGGCTTCGCCGTCAACGAGGGAGTCCGCACCGTCGGTGGCGACCTCTCTGAAGCGCTCACCAAGTGCCTGCGGCAGTCCATTGAACTGACCTGCGCCGGTCGCACCGATGCCGGTGTCCATGCCTGGGGGCAGGTGGTGAGCTTTGAGGCCCCCGACGATATAGACCTGTTGAACATCCGCACCGCAGTTAATCGCATGCTGGTCCCGGCAATCGCGGTCCGGGCCATCGAGTCCGCTCCCAACAGCTTTGACGCGCGATTCGATGCCACCAGCCGCACCTACCGCTACACGGTCTTGAACCGAGAAGTGCCCAATCCCTTCTTGGCCGCTACCGCGTGGCACTACCCCAAACTGCTGGACATCGATGCTATGAACGCCGGGGCGGCATTCCTGGTTGGAGAACACGACTTCTCCTCGTTCTGCCGCCGACAACACAATGCCGACGGGACGGAGAAGTCACGGGTCCGCAAGGTCATGCGGGCCGAGTGGGACGCTGGAGACGACAATCTCCTGCGCTTCGAGATCGAGTCTTCCTCCTTCTGCCATCAGATGGTGCGCTCCATTACCGGCACCCTGGTAGACATCGGTGCCCAACGGCAGCCTCCTGAGGCCATGGTCGCCATCTTGGCCGCCAAAGACCGCTCCCGCGTTCCCAATCTCGCCCCACCCCACGGCCTCTGCCTCTGGTCGGTTTCCTACTCGTGAGACAGTTGCTCGCACTCTCTCTGGGGCAGTTGTCACTCCCCCGATTCGGGCCGTATCATTGCCTTTCCCGGTATCGCGTCTGAAGGAAAGCCGATGCCCACCTACAGCCCAAAAATCAAAGACATCGAACGCGCGTGGCACATTGTCGACGCCGAGGGCCTCGTCCTCGGCCGGATGGCCACCGAGGTGGCCCGCGTGCTGCGCGGCAAGCACAAGCCCGGCTTCACGCCCCATCTCGACGGCGGAGACCACGTGATAATCGTCAACGCCGACAAGGTGGTTCTCACCGGCAACAAGGCCACTGGCAAGAAGGTCTACCGCCATTCCGGCTATCCCGGGGGCTTGCGGCAGACCAGCTACGGCCACCTCCTGGAGACCCAGCCCGCCGAAGCCGTGCGTCGGACTGTGAAGGGGATGCTCCCCAAGAACCGATTGGGCCGACAAATGCTCCGCAAGCTCAAGGTCTACGCCGGCCCGGTCCATCCCCATGAAGCCCAGCAACCCCAGCCCCTGGAAATCGCCGGGGCCCGATCCCGCACTGAGGACTCATAATGCCCGCCCCTCTCATCCAAGCCACCGGGCGGCGCAAGCGCGCTGTTGCCCGTGTCAGGTTCACCCACGGCACCGGCCAAGTGACCGTCAATGGCCGCGAGGCCAAGGACTACTTCCCCTCCCGGAGCCATCGCATGGCATTCATGGAGCCGCTTCGGCTCACCAACACCCTAGAGGCGTACGACATCAACGTGAACATGCACGGCGGCGGGGCCAATGGCCAAGCCGGCGCCCTGCGTCTGGGCATAGCCCGTGGCCTGGTGGCCCTGGATCCCGAGCTGCGAGAAATCCTCAAGCAGGCCGGATTCCTCTCCCGCGACGACCGCAAGAAGGAATCCAAGAAGTACGGCCTCAAGAAGGCCCGCAAGGCGCCTCAGTACTCCAAGCGCTGATCCGGATTACCCAGGGCTTGCTGCCCGGAGCCTGAGTCCAGTGCTGCGCTTCGGAACGGACGGGGTTCGGGGTCGAGCCTACGACGACCTTTTTCCCGACGACGTCGTCCGACTGGCCCAAGCGGCCGCTGAAGTCCTCGCTCCTACCGGCCCGGTAGTCATCGGGCGCGATACCCGGAACTCCAGCCCCGAATTTGCCGCGGCATTGGCTGCTGGCTTAAGCGCGGTCGGAGTCTCCACCATTGACCTGGGGGTGGCGCCCACACCGGCGGTGGCTTGGGCTGCGGAGCGAACCCGCAATCCAGGGGCGATGGTCTCCGCATCGCACAATCCTTGGTACGACAACGGCATAAAACTCTTCAGCCCAGAGGGTCGAAAGCTCGACGACGAGGTCCAGGCCGCCTTGGAGTCGGCTCTGGCCGATCCCGGCCGCCAGACGGTGCCCACCCTAGGAACCCCCCAACGAACGTCCGATGGGTCTGGGCTGTTGCAGGAATACCAGGATGCAGTGGCTGGCACCGCTGAATTCCACGGAGACGAGCTCAACGTTGTAGTGGACGCCGCCCACGGTTCGGCCACCGCCGCCCTCCCCGATCCGCTACGCGCTCACGGGGTGGCCGTCACAGTGATCAACGCTGAGCCCGACGGCCGGAACATCAATCATCGGTGCGGGTCCACCTACCCCGAAGCGGTCGCCAACGCGGTCAGCGGCCGAGGCGCCGACTTGGGGCTCACCTTCGACGGCGACGCCGACCGGGTGCTGGCTGTTGACCACACCGGCGAACTGGTAGACGGCGATCAGATCATTGCCATTTGCGCCGCCGACCGCCATCAACAGGGACGGCTAGCAGGTGACACCGTGGTGGTGACGGTGATGACCAACCTGGGATTCCACCGGGCTATGGCTCAGCGGGGCATCAACGTGGTCACCACCCCTGTGGGCGACCGCCACGTGTGGTCGGCCCTCCAAGAAGGCGACTGGGCGCTGGGCGGTGAGCAATCGGGCCATGTGATCTTCCCTGCGCTGGCCACCACCGGTGATGGCATAATCACCGCTTTGCAGCTCCTTGAGGTGGTCGCCCGCCGGGGACTGCCACTGAGGGATTTAGCCGCAGAGGCCATGACCAAGATGCCCCAGGTGCTCCGCAACGTGGCCATCGGCCCCGATTCCATTGACGAAGACCTCCTGTCGGCCGCGGTGGCCGAGGCCGAGCAAGCCCTAGGGGAAAACGGTCGAATCCTGGTCCGGCATTCTGGCACCGAACCCGTCCTCCGGATCATGGTCGAAGCCGAGACTCTCGAAGCCGCCGAAGGCGCCGCCGCCGACGTCGCCGAGGCAATCAACCAATAGCTGCGCGGTGGGCTTCCAGGTCGCGACGGCTGACCCACTCGAGGGTGCGGGCGTGGGTGGCTGGCCCTTTCACGGGGCTGCCTAACTATGGCACCTGCTGAGGACTGGTTGGATGGCGGCAGTTGAACCGTTCAAGTCGAATGTCGCCGAGATTGTCCAGCCACCGAAGGGGATGAAGACAGACGCGGTCACCGTGCCTCCTTCGGAGTTGATGATCGACTGGGTGAATCGGTTCGACTCCTCTGTGTTCAACAAGAAGGAGGCTTCGTTGGCGGTGCTGTTGATCGCTTGAAAGGACCTGCTCCCTCCATCGGAGTACTCCACTGCCAAGTTGTAGATGCCGATCCGCGAGGTTATGAAGGTGTTCCAATTGACATAGGCCCTCAGCGCGTCTTCCCGTTGGCCGTCGTAGGTCAGGCACGCCACCACCAATTCGGCCTTCAAACCGTGGGGCACCCTTGTTGACGCAATCGACTCAGTGAGGACCCCCACTTGATGAGGCCGAGTCAGACCGGGGTGATTGCGCCTCGCCTCATCAAATGAGACCCATCCACGTTGAGATTCTGAGCCAGCGACTTCGTCGGGTTCGTCGGGCTGATCGGGTTCGTCGGGCTGATCGGGTTCGTCGGGCTGATCGGGTTCGTCGGGCTCGTCGGGTTCGTCGGGCTCGTCAGCATCATCGAGCTTCTTGAGGTTGGCGCATCCGCCGAATACGGCCTCCAAGTCGACTTCGAATCGGCAGCGGTAGGAGTTGAGCAGCGAGAGTTGATTCTCCAAGACGCGAATGCGTCGAACTACATCCTCCACGGTGGGGGTGCCTTCAAATGGAGATGGGCCCTCGACCGGTCGGACGGGCATCCCATTCCTGCATCCTCCAGGCACGAGTTGGACGTCAACATCGAATCGGCAGCGAAATGTGTGCAGCAGCCCCTCTTGCTCAACAATTAGTTCGTCTAGACCATCGACGTCCAAGAAAGACCCAGGCGAGGCGGCAGCCGCTTGAGGCGCAACCACCGAAGAGGCGGCCAGTACTAGAGCAAGGACGAGCGCCGTCCGCCACGCTTTAACCATTGTATGCAGCCTATATTCGCTGGCGTAACGAATTAGTGCATCCCAAAATGTTCGCAAACAATGGCCGAAATTAGCCATGCGGCAACTACCACCTACAAGTCAGGTTGCGGCATTTGACTCGATCAGCAACCGGCAAGTCATTTGGGCGACGCACCACTAACCTTGGGGGAGATGTGCGGCATTGTCGCTGTGGTACGGCGTTACTCGCCGCGTGTTCCCCCGACCTCGGCCGAGGTCCTCGACCTCTTGAGCCCAGTGGTCGTTGCTTTGCGCGACCTGAGCGGTTCCGATGACTTAGCCGGACCCATCAGTGCTGGGGCTGAGAAACTGGTTCAAGCCGATCTCCTTCTCCAGGGCACCGCTGGGCTCCAGGCGCTGCTGGGGGAAAGGCCGCTGCGAGCCACCATCCGGGCAACGCTGAGCGAGATCGACCGATTGATCGGCGCCCTGGAAGCCGATCTCGATCAGTCGGCTGGCGACCGGGCCTCTGAGACAGTCAACGCCGCCCTGATCCAAATGAAGGACGCGGTGTGGGCCATCGGCAACGATCGATTGAACACCGCCGACGCGGTGGCCGATCTGGCTGGCCCCTCCCCCGCCCAGTCCGCCCTGGGCGTGTTCTCTTCGGTGCAAATCGCCCTGTCGGCACTGGACCGACTGGAGGTCCGAGGCCGAGACTCGGCCGGCCTCCATTTGCTGGTCAGCGACCACGGGCTCGACCCAACCACCCCGGCGGTGGCCGCCGCTCTGGCCGAGCGAGCAGCCGATCCGCTGTTCCGCTCGGGATCGGTGCGATGGGCCGATGGCTGCCTGAGCTTCGTCTACAAGGCGGCGGCGGAGATCGGCGAACTTGGCGACAACACCGCCGCCTTGCGAGCCGCCATCGCCGCAGACGAGCTCTTGGCTGCCGCGGTGGAAGATGACAGGGCTAATGCGGCGGTCATCGGCCACACCCGCTGGGCCAGCGTGGGCATGATCAACGAGGCCAATGCCCATCCGCTCAACTCTGAGCTGACCGCAGGCTCCGTACAGCCCTACGCCATCGGCGCGCTGAACGGCGATGTCGACAATCACACCGATCTGGTTGCCCACCACAACCTGGCCTTGGACCCCGGCATCACCACCGACGCCAAGGTCATCCCCGCCCTGTGGTCCTCTCGTTTGGACCCCTCGGCCAGCGCCGACGCCACAATCGACGCCTTCCGGCGCACAATGGCCGACCTCAACGGCTCGGTCGCCATAGCCGGGCAATCTGCCGCCAATCCCGGCCAACTTCTACTGGCCCTGCGGGGAAGCGGCCAGGCAATGTACATCGGCGCCGCCGAAGACGCTTACGTCGTGGCCAGTGAGCCCTATGGCCTGGTAGAGCAGTCCAACCGCTACCTGCGCATGGACGGTGAGACCCCGTCCGACCCGGAAAACGCCGCGGCCAGCCGGGGCCAAGTCGTAGCCCTAGACCGCGACCATGCTGGAGACCTCAGCGCCATTGGTCGATTCTCCTACGATGGAACCCCGCTGCTAGTGGCCGACTCCGACATCGTCAACGCGGAGATGACCACTCGAGACGTGGACCGCCGAGGCTTCCCCCACTATCTGCTCAAAGAGATAACTGAGTCGCCCGAGTCGTTCCGCAAGACCCTGCGCGGCCGGATCGTCAGCACTGATGGCGACTATCCCTCCCCGAGCTTGGCGGTAAAGCTGGGATCCGAGACTCTGCCCGACCAACTCCGCCAACGGCTGGCCGACCGGAGCATCGCCGACATCATTGTCATCGGCCAAGGCACCGCCGCGGTGGCCGGCCACAGTCTGGCTCACTTCCTCCGCAATGAGTTGCCCGACCGGCAGGTCAGCTCCGTTTTGGCCACTGAGCTATCGGGGTTTGGGATGCAGGCCGACATGAGCGACACCCTGGTCATTGCCATCAGTCAGTCGGGGACCACCACCGACACCAACCGCACCGTCGATCTGGTGCGCCGGCGAGGGGCAAGCGTCATCGCCATCGTCAACCGGCGCAACAGCGACCTGTGCGACAAGGCCGATGGAGTGCTGTACACCTCCGATGGCCGGGACGTGGAGATGAGCGTGGCCTCCACTAAGGCGTTCTACGCCCAGGTGGCCGCGGGCGTGCTGTTGGCTGTGGCCCTGGCCGACGCTGCCAACGGGGATCAGCCTGCCGACTCCCGACAGCACGGGCGGCGCCAGCAACTGCTTGCGTCGTTGCGCGATCTTCCCGAGGCGATGGCCGACGTGCTGGGCCTGCAAGACCGCATTGCCGACATCGTCCGCCGCCTTGCCTTGGGGCGGACCTATTGGGCAGTGGTGGGCAATGGGCTCAACCGGGTGGCGGCCGAGGAAGTCCGCATCAAGCTCTCCGAGCTGTGCTACAAGTCCATCGCCTGCGACACCACTGAGGACAAGAAGCACATCGATCTGTCCTCAGAACCGCTCATTCTGGTGTGCGCGGCGGGGCTGTTCGATTCCACCGCCGACGACGTGGCCAAAGAGGTGGCCATCTTCCGAGCCCACAAGGCGGCCCCCATCGTGATCACCAGCGGCACCGAAGCCCGATTCGACGCCGCTACGGAAGTGATCGCCACTCCTACCACCGCCTCACCCGAGCTGGCCTTCGTACTGGCCACCATGGTGGGCCACCTGTTCGGCTATGAATCGGCCCTGGCCATCGACGAACTGGCCCAACCGCTGCGGGAGACCCGAGCCGCCATCGAGGCCGAGGTGGCGGCCAGCGATGCCGACATCGACAGCCAACGCATGCTGGAGAAGCTCCGCTCACAGTTCACCCCCGCCGCCCAGCAGTTCTTCCAGGATCTGCGCCAAGGCCGCTACAACGGATGCCTCGAGGCCGGCACCGCCGCTGAGATGGCCTCCATGTACCGCTATGCGCTGGGCATCGCCCCTCTCGACGCCTACCAACTAGAGCGGGGACGGGTCGGCACCCCCGCGGTGGTGCTGGAAGACCTCACCGCCATGCTCACCGTGGCCGTGGGTGAACTGACCCGACCGGTGGATGCCATCCGCCACCAGGCCAAGACCGTCACCGTCGGCATTTCCCGGGCCGAAGAGTCGCTGCTCGAGCTACCGCTGGTCCGGGCGGCCCTCGACGCCGGTGCCCCCCGCCACCAGCTCAGCTATCAAACCCTGCGCACCCTGACCGCACTCGATCCTGCCGTTGCCGAGGTAACCGGCTATATCCGTTATGGCATCAACGGCGATCCGGAATCGCCCAGCACCACCATTCACGTCATCGACCGGGGCGGTATCACCGTGGGGCTGGCCTCCCGCACCGAACGCGATCCCACCCTCAGAGGCAGCAAGCATCTGGTGGCGATCGAGCGGCAGGTTCGGGCAACCCGGGGCCGATCCGACGGTCGAACCATCGTGCTGATCCCCGAAGTCAAAGACCGCCAGACCACCGGGCTCACCCTGCTGCATGTGCGATTCCAGACCAGCCTCAGCCCAGAGACGGCTCAGCAGGTATTAGAGGGCTACCGAAACCGATTCGCCGCCTTGCGCGACGAGGTCACCGAGACCGAACCCGACTTCCGCCTCGACCGGCTGGGCGACATCACCACCGAAGACCTCCTCCTGGAACCGGTAACCGAGCTGGCTGACCGCTGGCGTCCATGATCCCCGTCGTCACCCCAGAAGAGATGGCCGCCATCGACGCCGCGGCCCCTGAACCGGTCGACGTGCTGATCGAACGGGCGGGCCGCGCGCTGGCTCAAGCCGCGCTGGACATGCTGGGAGGAGGCTACGGACGCCGGGTAACCGTGCTGGCCGGAAAGGGCAACAACGGGGCCGACGGGCGGGCCGCGGCCCGACGTCTGCGGCGGCGAGGCGTCAGAGTGGCGGTGGTCGACGCCGCTGACGCGACCGGGAACCTGCCCCCCGCCCACCTGGCCATCGACGCCGCCTATGGCACTGGTTTGCGCCGTCCATATTCCCCCCCGGCTCCAGCACCCCTGGTTAAAGACCCGGATCAACCTGCTCCGATCCTGGCCGCCGACATCCCTTCCGGGGTCAACGGATTGACTGGGGAGATCCTCGGCGAACCCTGGATCGCCGACCAAACGGTTGCCTTCGGCGCCCTCAAGCCCGGCCTCGTTCTCCATCCCGGAGCTCAGCACTGCGGCCAGGTCACGGTGGCTCCCATCGGACTCGACGCTTCTTCGGCCCGCACCCACCTGGTGACGGCGCACGATGTCAGCTGCTGGCTCCCTGTTCGACCCACCGAGGCTCACAAATGGCAGACCGCCTGCTGGGTCATCGCCGGCTCACCTGGCATGACTGGCGCCGCCCATTTGGCCGCCGCCGCGGCAATGAGAAGCGGATCGGGCTATGTCCGATTGAGCACGCCTGGTCTAGACGCTGCCGACGTTCTGGCTGGCAGCACGGCCTCCACCGAAACCGTCGGCCACCCCCTTCCCGCTGACAACTGGGCCGATGCCATCGAGGCCGACGAGCAGTCTCGATTCAAAGCCATGGCGGTGGGACCCGGGCTGGGACGGCAACCGGCCACCGTCCAATCCGTCCGTGAACTGGCCGGCCGCACGCCGCTTCCCCTGGTCATCGACGGCGATGGCCTGTTCGCTCTCGGTCTTGAGGCCGATGGAGTCTTGGCCGGCCGCACCGCTCCCACCGTGCTCACCCCCCACGACGGCGAATACCGCATCCTCACCGGGGAAGCCCCTAATCCCGACCGCTTCGCCGCCGCCCGCTCCCTGGCTGCGGCTACCGGGGTCCACGTTCTGCTCAAAGGCCCCACCACCGTGGTGGCCGATCCCGATGGGACCGCCGTGGCCATTGCCAACGGCGACGCCCGGCTGGCCACCGCCGGGACCGGCGACGTGCTGGCCGGTCTCATCTGCGGACTGCTCAGCGCCGGTCTGGAGCCTATGAAGGCGGCCGCCGCGGCAGCCTGGCTCCACGGGCAAGCCGCCAGCAGTCGTCCGCCCGGCGGGATGACAGCATCAGACCTGCTTCTCGCCCTGCCTCAAGCATGGGAGGCCGCAGCCAACCAGTCGTCTGCGCCATGAGACCGACCTGGGCCGACATCAATCTGGAGTCCATCGCCCACAACGCCCGGCTGCTGGCCGATCTGATCCATCCCGCACAGCTATGCGCAGTGGTCAAAGCCGACGCCTACGGCCACGGCATGATTCCGGTGGCCCGAAAGTCAGTAGAGGCCGGTGCCACCACACTGGCGGTGGCCTTGGTAGACGAAGGCCGACAGCTGCGTGAAGACGGCATCGACGTCCCCATCCTGTTGCTGTCTGAGCCCCGCCCCTACGAATTTGCCGAAGTAGTGGAGCACCGGCTCATTCCCACCGTGTACCAAGGCGAGGGATTGGCCGCCGCGGCCGCGGCCGCTGCCTCGGCCAACCAGTGCTTGCCCGTCCACCTCAAAGTCGACACCGGCATGGCCCGAGTGGGCGCCCCGCCCGCCGAGGTGCTGATGCTGGCCGACGCCATCGCGGAACGCGACACCCTCGAGTTGGCTGGTGTGTGGACTCACTGCGCGGTGGCCGATGAACTCGACAACCCATTTACCGCCTACCAGGTCGAACAGTTCAACCACTTGCTCTCTCGGCTAAGGCTCGCCGGCCACCAGGAATTCTGCCGTCATTTGGCCAACTCGGCGGTAGCCATGGCTCACCCGACCGGTCGGTTTGACATGGTGCGCTGTGGGATCGCTCTCTACGGAATCCCCCCGTCGCCGGAATTGGCCGACTGCCTTCCGCTTCAACCGGCCATGACGGTGCGCACTGAGGTGTCCATGGTCAAAACCATCGCCGCGGGCACACCGGTGTCCTACGGCCACCACTACTACGCCCCTACCGACACCCAGCTGGCCACCATCCCCATCGGCTATGCCGACGGCTGGTCCCGGCGACTGGGAACTTCTGGCGGCGAGGTGCTGATCGGCGGACACCGGCGGCCCATCGCCGGAGTGGTGACGATGGACCAGACCATGGTGGATTGCGGCCTCGACCATCCCGTGACACCTGGTGACGAGGTGATCCTGCTGGGGCAGCAGGGCAACGAAGAGATCACCGCCACCGAGATTGCCCAGCGCCTCGACACCATCGCCTACGAGATCGTCTGCCAATTTGGCCGCCGCGTCCCCCTTCGCTTTTCCTAGCTAGCGAGACGGCGGAATCGCGTCGGGCAGGCCCACTGTGTACTCAGGGTTGGTTTCGCTCATGATCGACTCGGTGCGGGCTGCGATCCTCTCCTTGAAGTCAGGGTGGGGGAAGATCCAGAACTTGTCGTTGCGCACTGCGTCGAACACCAGCTCCGGGATCACCGCCGGATCGGTGCCCTCGTCGATGGCGCTGATCAGAGCTCGGTGGAAGGCCGCAGCCTCGGCGTCGGCCGACATGGGACCGCAGGTGTCGTCATAAGTGTCGGGTCGGTTGCGCTCGGCCCGGAAAATGCCGGTGGCCACCGGGCCGGGGCACAAACATGACACTCCGATTGGCGCTTCGATGATGTCCAGTTCCCTATGGAGCGACTCAGCTATGGCCACCGCCCCGTACTTCGAGGTGGTGTAAGGCCCGAGCAGCCCTCCGGAGGTGAGGCCCCCTACCGAGGCAGTGATCACCACGTGGCCGTCTTCGCCCTTCTCCAGCATCCGGGGAATGAAGCTGCGCACGCCGTGGATCACTCCCCACAGGTTCACGTCCAGCACCCAACGCCAGTCGTCCACCGTGTTCTCCCAGGTGAACCCGCCGGTGAGCACGCCGGCGTTGAGGTGTACCAAGTGGATCCCGCCGAAGCGCTCCAGGGCAGCGTTGGCCAGAGCCTCGTTGGCGTCGGGACTGGTCACGTCGGTCAGCATGAGCTGGGCATTCTCCAAGCCGCCCACCGTTTCGGCCAGCCCGGCCTCGTCGATATCACCGGCCAGAACGTGCATCCCCTCGGAGGCCGCCTTGCGCACCATGGCCCGTCCCATGCCGCTGGCCGCCCCGGTGATCACTGCCACCTTCCCAGCCAAATCCTTCATGTCAATCCCCTATTTGATCGCGATCAGTCGCCGCCATCATGGCCTACCGAGCGGATTATTTCCCGGTCGTGTCAACCCACTGAACGAATAGCTGTCTCCACCGCGGCGGCGGCCATCAGGCGAACCAGTCCAACATCAGCTTCTACTTGGCTGGTGGCCCCCACCACTAACGCGTCCCCATCGCCGTCGGTGTGGGCCGGCAGCAGCGCCCGGGCCATCCCGCTGTGGCCGCTGCGAGCCACCCGGAAACAATCCGCCTTGTCGAGCATCGCATTGGTAGCGACTACCCCGATGGTGGTGTTGGTGTGCGTCTCGTCGCCGTTGCTGTCAGCAAACGGATCGGCAGACTGGTGTTCGTAGCTTCCTTCGATCAGCGCACGTTGCACGGCTCCGTCGTTGAATTCCCCCGCAGCGTTCACCGCCACAAGGGCCCCCACCACCACATCGCCAACTTGGAGCAGGGCGCCGCCCAGCCCACCGTCCACGCGGTTCTCCGCTCCCCGCCACTTGTTCATGGTGGCCCCAGTGGCCGCACCTACCCGCCCCAACGCGGGAAACTCATCGCGGGCCGCGAGGGCGGCGGCATAACCGGCATCGGGCCCGGGGCGCACCGATCTGTCGCCTTCAGTCAGGTCGTAGAGCGACATGCCCACCACGATGGGCACCCGGCCACCCCGGGTTTCAAACCCTCGGCCTTGATCCTCGCACCACCGCATCACCCCGTCGGATGCCGCCAAACCAAACGCCGAGCCCCCCGAGAGCACCACCGCGTCGACTTGGCTCACCGTTCGCTCCGGAGCCAACAAGGCAAAATCCCTGGTCGCCGGCGCGCCGCCGCGAATCTCCCCTGAGGCCGTGGTCCCTTCAGGAAACACCACCACCGTGCAGCCAGTACGGGCTGCCTCGTCGGTCCAGTGCCCTACCAGCACGCCCCCTCCAACTCCCAACATCACCGCCGACGGTACCGCACCCTCACCGAACCGCGCATCGACTCGCGAGCCGGATCAGTAGATGCCGGGAACGATCCGATAGGGAACTCGCTGCCGGTACTCGGCCCACTTCTCGGGGCCGTACTTGACGGCGCAATGCCGGTCGTCCTGGTTCTGGCGAAGGAGGAACAACGCGATGACGTAGACGAAGTAGATCCATGCCCAGAGGTTGCCAAAGTGACCCCAGACCAGGGCGATGGCGAGGCCGAAGCACCATTCGCCCATGTAGTTGAAATGCCGGGCGGCGCCCCAGAAGCCGCTGCACAGGATCTTGCGGTCGCCAGCCTCGATGACCTGTGGCGCGAACACCCCGAGAAACGTGCGATCGGGCCAGCGCTTGAACGTGTATTTCTGCAAGCTTGCGCCGCGGGTGATAACCCATCCAAGGGCGTACAGCGCAGGGGCACCGATCAGCCACACCACGCGCCAGCCGCCTGAGAGCCCCGGGTCGGGATGGGCCGCCAGCCCCCACATCGGAATGATGAACACCCAGCCGTAGACAAAGAGCCCGCCCCAGAACAGCTTGAAGCCAAGCCGCTCGTGAATGATGTCGTACGTGTAGAGCATCGTCCGTTCGAAGATGAAGTAATCCAAGACGTAGAAAGTGACGAATGCTGCGAACGCGAAAACGCCCGGATTGAGGTCTGCAATGTTGTCGTGGTGCCACACTGCGCCGGACCACGCGTTGAGCGACAGCATGGTTCCGCCGACCACGTAGAAGTACATCTTGAGGTCGAGGCGGCCGTTGAAGAACTGCATCTCGGGGGCCCGCCCGAACCACAAGGCAAGGAAACGGTTCTTGACCTCGCCTTCGGGCTGGGTGAACACCGCTATCGAGGTCAAGACGAAGGCGAGCACCGTTCCGCCGGCCACGGCGTACAGCGATGACCGGTAGAACCAGTCGCGCGGCATGCCAGTGAGCTCGAACCACCACAGGAGCTGGGCTGCCGCAAACACCAGCAGGCCGTTGAGGCGATAGCTGCGGGGCTGACCGGTGGCCGCGTCGACCACGTAGCCGGTTACGCGCTTGCCGGGCAGGATCATCTGGAGCACGACGAAGGCGGCCATCACGAACAGCGGTGTGAGGAATCCCAGAACCGCCTCGCCCGCAGTCAACTCAGTCAGGTGCCCGACCCCGAGCCACTCGAACATCGTTGGCCTCCTCTCCGGTACCGCTTCAGCCGGTCGGCGCTAGAAGATGCCGGGGATGATCCGGTACGGAACTCGAGCCTGGTATTCGGCCCATTTCTCTTCGCCGTACTTCTCGGCGCAGACCTTGTCATCCTCGAACTGACGAGGAACGAAGAACGCAACGATGAACACCACGTACGTCCAAGCCCACAGGTTGGAGAAGAGCCCAAAGGTCAGCGCCACGGCAATCCCGTACAGGCCTTCGCCGAGATAGCCGAAGTGCCGTGCTTTCCCCCAGAACCCGCTGCACAGAATCTTGCGGTCGCCGGCCTGGATGTACTCCGGCTCGATGATCCCGAGGAACTTGCGTTCGGGCCAGCGCTTGAACGTGTACTTCTGCATGTTGGAGCCGCGGGAGATCGTCCAGCCCGCCAAGAACAGTGCTGCACTGCCGATCAGCCAGAAATACATCCAACCGCCTGAGATGCCTGGGTCGGCGAGTGGCGCCAAGCCCCACAGCGGCAGCACGAACATCCAGCCCCACACGAACGGCCCGCCCCAGACGAGCTTGAATCCGACGTTCTCGTGGATGAGGTCGTAGGTGTAGAGCTGCACCCGTTCCCAGACGAAGTAGTCGAAGATGTAGAAGCAGTTGATGGCTGCGTAGAGGAACAAGCCGGGGTTGGCATCGGCAACGTTGTCGTTGTGCCATGCGGCTGCGGACCATGCATTGAGCGACAGCATCGTGCCGCCCACGATGTAGAAGTACATCTTCAGGTCGAAGCGGTTGTTAAAGAATTGCATCTCTTGCGCACGTCCGAACCACCAGGCCAGCAAGCGGTTCTTCTGTGCGCCTTCGGGCTGGGAGAACACCACGATGGTGTTCGCGATGATTGCAATCACCACGCCGCCCGCTATCGCATACATGGTCGACCGGTAGAACCAGTCGCGTGGCAGCGCGAATGCCCACACGATGTGCGCAAGCACGAACACCGCCAATCCGTTGAGTCGGTATTTGCGGGGCTCGCCGGTCTCGCGGTCGGTGGCGTAGCCGGGCACGCGCCGCGCGGGCAGGATCATGTGCGCCACGAAGACCGCGGCGCATACGAACAGCGGTGTGAGGAATCCCAGCACCACCTCGCCGCCGGACAACTTGAACAGATGGTCGATGCCAAGCCAGTCGATCATGACCTGCGCCCTTCCTCGCTCTTGCCTGCGCAGAATACCAGTATTGCCGTCAGCGGCTTGGGACCGAGGCGCTCCGGCGGCGCAGCGCCCGCCCAAGTCCATAACTTGCAACTCCCCTATCGAATCTGCTGGTGGGGGGCGTATTCTTGGCCTGTGACGTTGACGTTGGCCGAGGTTGCCGCTGAGGCGGCCGATTGCACCAAGTGCGGGCTGGCCCAGGGCCGAACGCAGGTGGTGTTCGGTATGGGCAACCCCAGCGCCGACCTCATGTTCGTGGGCGAAGGACCCGGCGCCGAAGAAGACAAGCAGGGCCTTCCCTTTGTGGGCCGCTCGGGCAAGCTGCTCGACCGACTTATGGCTGAGGAAATCGGGCTGAACCGCGACAGTTGCTACATCGCCAACGTCGTCAAGTGCCGTCCTCCCGGCAATCGAGATCCCAAGCCCGACGAGATTGCTGCCTGTCGCCCGTGGCTGGAGCAGCAAGTCGAGCTCATCGCTCCAAAGGTGGTGGTCACCCTGGGCAATTTCTCTTCCAAGCTGCTGCTGGACACCAAAACCGGGATCACCAAGCTGCGAGGCCAGAGCTACCCGTTGCCCAACGCCGACGCAGTGATTATCCCCACCTACCACCCAGCGGCGGTGTTGCGGGGCGGAGGTCTCCAAGAGGCCCAGATGCGCTCTGATTTGATCCGAGCCCGCATGGCGATGTCGAGATGAACTCCGCCCTTTGGTCCAAACCCGCCCTTTGGTCCAAACCCGCCCGGACGCCACCATGATCCGAGTCCGCACCCGCTCCCCAGAAGACACGAAGAATCTGGCTGCTGCTATGGCCGAACTGGCCCAACCCGGCGACCTGCTACTGCTGGTGGGCGACCTGGGTGCTGGAAAGACCACCTTCACCCAGGGGTTCGCCGCCGCCTTGGGCATCAGCGAGCCGGTCACCAGCCCCACCTTCACCCTGGCCCGGGAATACCACGGACGGCTGCTCCTCCATCACCTCGACGTCTTCCGTCTTGACCAGATCTCCGAAGTGCTCGACTTGGGCCTGCCCGAACTGCTGGACAGCGACGGGGTCATCCTCATCGAGTGGGGTGACGCCATCCGCCAGGCCCTGCCCAATGACTATCTCGAGGTCGCGCTGACCTTCATCGAAGGTCAACCCAGCCCGTCCGATGAGCGGATCGTGGTCTTGACCCCGGTGGGATCCGGATGGCAGGCCCGTTCCGACGAATTGGCCGCCGCCGCCGATCAATGGCGGGAGAGCCCGCCGTGTTGATCTTGGGCATCGAATCGGCCACCCAGCAAGTGGGATGCGCCCTTGGCGGGCACGAAGGGGTGCTGGCCTCGGCCCATAGCGCTCGAGGCCGCCGCCACGCCGAGACCATCGCCCCCCAAGTCCAATTCGTTACCCGCCAAGCTCGGGTCGAACTGCGAGATGTGGGCTGCGTGGCCGTGGACCTCGGTCCGGGCCTGTACACCGGCCTGCGAGTGGGCATCTCCAGCGCCATGGCCATGGCCTACGCCCTGGGGGTGCCGATGATCGGCGTGTCGAGCCTCGATCTGCTGGCCTTCGCCGTGCGCCATACCAATCGGGTGATCGTGGCCGCCATCGACGCTCGGCGCAGTGAGCTGTTCTACGCCTTCTACCGCCAAGTGCCCGGCGGGGTCCAACGGGTGTCAGATGCCCAAGTGGGCACTCCCGACGATCTAGCCTCCCAGTTGCTGGCCACCAGCGAGGAGGTGCTGTTGGTGGGCGACGGCGCCCGCCGATACTCGGAGGTGTTCGACCGGCTTCAGAAGACCGAGATCGCCGAGCAGGATCTGGCCCACCCCTCGGCCGCTTCGCTGGTACAGCTGGCCCACGCCCGGGCGCTGCGAGAAGAATTCGTCAAGCCGTGGGAGCTGAAGCCGATATACCTTCGAGTTCCCGACGCTGACATCAACTGGAGCACCCGATGATCGAGCCCATGAAACGAGCTCACCTCAGCGAGGTCATGGCCATCGACGCCCAGTGCTACCCCATCCCTTGGTCGAGGGAAGTCTACGAATCGGAATTGGCCCGCACTGACGATCGGCTCTACCTCATTGCTCATCCCGATCGAGTGGCCGGCCACGCTGGAGTGGCCTTCGAGGAAAACGAAGCCCACATCACTACCGTGACGGTGGCCCCCGATTACCGAGGCCAGGGCATCGGCGCCCGGCTGTTCTTGGCCCTCGCCTTGGCCGCCCGCCGCCACAACACCAGCCTGGCCCTGGAAGTTGCCGCCGACAACCCCTCTGCCCAGTCCCTGTACCGGCGCTTCGGCCTGGCTCCGGTGGGAATACAACGGGGGTACTACGCCAACATGGGCCTGTCGCCCGACGCGGTGGTGATGCGGGCCGACAACATCCACCAGCCCGACTATGCCGATCGACTGGTCCAGATCGCGGTAGAACTGGACTGCACATGACCGCCCTGGAATCCCTTCAAGAGGCTCCCGCCATTGTGCTGGGGATCGAGACCTCCTGCGATGAGACCGCCGCCGCTGTGGTCTCCGGCCCTTCCGACGTTCTGTCGTCGGTGATCAGCAGCCAAGTCGACCTCCATGCCCGCTACGGCGGAGTGGTCCCCGAAATCGCCAGCCGGGCCCATGTGGAATTGCTCACTCCGGTGGTCGCCCAAGCGGTGATCGAAGCCGGTCTCGGCGACCACGAGATACAGGCTGTCGCCGCCACCGCCGGCCCCGGTCTCATCGGATCGCTGCTGGTGGGGGTCAGCGCGGCAAAATCCTTGGCCTTGGTCTGGGACGTCCCCTTCGTGGCGGTGAACCACCTGGAAGCCCATCTGTACTCCTCGTTCCTGGAGGAGCCCGATTTAGATCTGCCCGTCGTGGTGCTGCTGGTGTCAGGCGGCCACACCCTGTTGGTGCTCATGGAGGCATTCGGCCGCTACCGGCTCATCGGCCAGACCCTGGATGATGCCGCCGGTGAGGCGTTCGACAAGGTGGCCCGCTTTATGGATTTGGGCTATCCCGGCGGCCCGGTCATCGACCGACTGGCCATGGAAGGCGACCCCGAGGCGGTGACCTTTCCCCGTCCCATGTACGACGACGGCTACGACTTCTCCTTCAGCGGCCTCAAGACCGCGGTGGTCAACTATGTGAGAAACCACCCCGATCTGGTGGTGGCCGACATCGCCGCTTCGTTTCAGGAGGCGGTGGTGGACGTGCTGGTCCACAAGGCCCGAAAGGCCGCCGAGGAGTACGGGGCCAAGGGCCTGTGCCTGGCCGGCGGGGTGGCGGCCAACTCCTCACTGCGGGAGCGCCTGCTCGACGCCTGCGTGGCCGCCGGCATCAGCGGGTTCCTGCCCAGCCGTTCCATGTGTACCGACAACGCCGCCATGGTGGCCGCCGCCGGGTGGCAGCGACTTCAACTAGACGGCCCCTCTCCGCTGGACACCGGCGCCGACCCCAACCTCCCCCTCCCTTTCTTGTTGTCGGGCGAACCGGCAGCCTGAGTTGGCCTCGAGGCCACCCAAGCCCTACCATTAGCACTCGCCTATTGAGAGTGCTAAAGCTCTAATCAACCAACCTTTTGGAGGCCAAGATGGCGCTACAGCCCCTTGATGACCGAATCGTTGTCCGCCCCGGTGAGTCTGAAGAGATGACCGCCAGCGGCCTGGTCATCCCCGACACCGCCAAAGAGAAGCCCCAGCAGGGCGAGGTCATCGCCGTGGGACCGGGCAAGCGGTCCGACAACACCGGCGAGCTGATCCAGATGGACGTCTCTGTCGGCGACACCGTCGTGTACAGCAAGTTCGGCGGCACTGAAATAACCGTGGACGGCGAGGATCTGCTGATCCTGTCGGCCCGTGACGTCCTCGCCACCGTCAAATGACCAAGATCCTCAAGTTCCGAGAAGAGGCCCGCCAAGGCCTCGAGTCCGGCGTCAACCAGCTGGCCGACGCGGTCAAGGTGACCCTGGGGCCCAAGGGCCGCAACGTGGTCCTCGACAAGAAGTTCGGCGCCCCCACCATCACCAACGACGGCGTGTCCATCGCCCGCGAGGTGGAGCTGGACGACAAGTTCGAGAACATGGGTGCCCAGCTCATGAAAGAGGTGGCCACCAAGACCAACGACATCGCCGGTGACGGCACCACCACCGCCACCGTGCTGGCCCAGGCCATGGTCCGCAACGGACTGCGCAATGTGGCCGCCGGGGCCAACCCGATGAGCCTCAAGCGGGGCATAGAACAGGCGGTGGCCGCCGCGGTGGAGTCCTTGGCCGACCAAGCCCAGGACATCTCCCAGAAAGAGGAGATCTCCCAGGTGGCCTCCATCTCGGCCGCCGACACCGCCATCGGCGATGTCATCGCCGAAGCCATCGACAAGGTGGGCAAAGACGGCGTGGTGACCGTGGAGGAGTCCAACACCTTCGGCATGGAGCTCGACTTCGTGGAGGGCATGCAGTTCGACAAGGGCTTCTTGTCCCCCTACTTCGTGACCGACGCCGAGCGCCAAGAGGCCGTGCTGGACGAGCCCTACATCCTGTTCAACCAGGGCAAGATCAGCTCGGTGCAGGATCTGCTGCCCGTGCTGGAGAAGGTCATGCAGACCGGCAAGCCGCTGTTGATCATCGCCGAGGACGTGGAGGGCGAGGCCCTGGCCACCCTGGTGGTGAACAAGATCAGGGGCACGTTCAACTCTGTTGGCGTCAAGGCACCCGGATTCGGCGAGCGCCGCAAGGCCATGCTCCAAGACATGGCCATCCTCACCGGCGGCCAAGTTGTCGCCGAAGAGGTCGGTCTCAACCTGGAGGGCGTCACCCTCGATCTATTGGGCACCGCCCGCAAGGTGATCGTCACCAAGGACGACACCACCATCGTGGAAGGCGCAGGCACCAAGGCCGACGTTGACGGTCGGGTGGCCCAAATCCGCCAGGAGATCGACAACACCGACTCCGACTGGGATCGCGAGAAGCTCCAAGAGCGCTTGGCCAAGCTGGCCGGCGGCGTGGCCGTCGTGCAGGTGGGCGCCGCCACCGAAGTGGAGCTCAAGGAGAAGAAGCACCGGATCGAGGATGCGCTGTCGGCCACTCGGGCCGCCATCGAGGAGGGCGTGGTTGCCGGGGGCGGCACCGCTCTGCTGCGGGCTCGCCCGGCGGTGGACAAGGTGGTCGAGAACCTGAGCGGGGACGAGGCCACGGGCGCCAAGATCGTGCTCGACGCACTGACCGTGCCGTGCTCCCTCATCGCCTCCAACGCCGGCTTCGAGGGTTCCATCGTGGTGCGCGACATCGAAGGCGCCGAAGGCACCATCGGGTTCAACGCCGCCACCGGCGTCACCGAAGACTTGGTGTCCGCCGGCGTTATCGACCCGGCCAAGGTGACCCGGGCCGGCTTGCAGAATGCGGCCTCCATCGCGGCCATGCTGCTCACCACCGAGGCTCTGGTAGCCGACAAGCCCGAGCCCCCCGCCCCCCCAATGCCCCCCGGTGGTGACCCCATGGGAGGAATGGGAGGCATGGGAGGCATGGGCGGCATGATGTAGCCATCCGGCTGCACCAACAACCCAAGCATCACTTCCGGCTCCACCAGCAGGTTGCCGCGGCCTGTCGGTCACAATGAAACCTATGGCTGAGCGCCCGAACCACATGAGCTCCGAGGAGTTCCGCCAGGCGGGCTACCAGGCGGTTGACTGGGTGGCCGACTACATGGTGCGACTCGGCGAATTCCCGGTCAAGTCTCCGGTGGAGCCGGGCGACATCCGGGCCATGCTGCCTGCTGAGGCGCCTGAGAACGGCGAGGACTTCGCCGACGTGCTGGCCGACCTCGACCGGGTCATTTTGCCCGGCATCACCCATTGGCAAGCCCCCGGCTTCTTGGCCTACTTCCCGGCCAGCGCCAGCGGGCCATCCGCATTGGCCGATCTGGTGTCGTCGGGCCTCGGTGCCCAGGGCATGCTGTGGGACACCGGCCCCGCGGTGACCGAACTGGAGCAACACGTCCTCGACTGGCTGGCCGTCGAGATGGACCTGCCCGAGAAGTTCCAGGGCAACGGCGTCATCCAGGACAGCGCGTCCAGCAGCACGCTGTGCGCCATCCTCGCTGCCCGGCACCGGGCTGGCGGCATCGACACCCTCCCCAATCTGGTGGCCTACACCTCGGAGCAGGCCCACTCGTCCATCGCTAAAGGTCTGCGAGTGGCCGGCATCCCCGACGAGCGGACCCGACCCATCGCCACCACCCCGGACTTCGCCATGCGAGCCGACCACTTGGCCTATGAGATCGTCAACGACCAGAAAAACGGCCTGACCCCATTCTTCGTAGCCGCCACCGTGGGCACGACTTC
Organism: Candidatus Poriferisocius sp.; assembly: GCA_965208545.1. Taxonomy (GTDB): domain Bacteria; phylum Actinomycetota; class Acidimicrobiia; order Acidimicrobiales; family Bin134; genus Poriferisocius. The sequence goes on from OZ242341.1 coordinate 3,376,322, forward strand.
CACCACCGCCATCGATCCGATGACCGAAGTGGGCTGGGTGGCCAACAATTTTGGCGCCTGGCTGCATGTGGATGCTGCCTTCGCCGGCGCTGCGGCGCTCTGTCCCGAGATGCGGTTCCTCAACGCGGGATTGGAAACCGCCGACAGCTACGTCTTCAACCCCCACAAGTGGCTGCTCACCAACTTCGATTGCTCGGCGTTCTATGTGGCCGATCAGTCCAGCCTCAACGAGGCGCTGTCCATCACCCCGGAGTATCTGCGCAATCCGGCCAGCGAGTCGGGAGCAGTGGTGGACTACCGCGACTGGCAAGTGCCTCTGGGGCGGCGATTCCGAGCTCTGAAACTCTGGTTCGTGCTTCGCCATTACGGACTGGAAGGCCTGCGGGCCCACATTCGCCGCCATATCGCCTGGGCTGCCGAGCTCACCGAGTGGGTGGAGGCCGACGACCGGTTCAAGCTGGCCGCCCCCACCGTGGTCAGCCTGGTGTGCTTTTGCCACACAGACGGCAACGAGGCCACTAGCCGGGTATTGGAGGCGGTGAACCAATCCGGCCGGGCCTACCTTACCCCCACCACCATCGACGGCCAGCTCATCTTGCGGGTGGCCATTGGCAGCCCCCAAACCGAGCGCCAACACATCGAGGAACTCTGGAATCTCATTCAATCGGCCGCTTGATTTCTCCCCTGTGCTGAACGGGGTATAAATCCCCCTGTAAGCCGCTTCAAGGCTTTAGAATCCGTAGTTTCCAACACAAAGGGGCGTCGCGATGGCCGAGGTGGAGATCGGGCTGGGCAAGACCGGACGGCGGGCGTACGGATTCGACGACATCGCCATCGTCCCCACCCGCCGGACCCGCGATCCCGAAGATGTGAGCATCGCCTGGGAGATCGACGCCTACCGCTTCGACTTGCCCCTCATGGCCGCGGCCATGGACGGCGTGGTCAGCCCTGAGACCGCCATTGCCATCGGTCAGCTCGGTGGCGTCGGGGTGCTCAACTTGGAGGGTCTGTGGACCCGCTTTGACGATCCCGACCCGATTCTCGACGAGATCGCCGCCCAGTCCCCCGAGAAGGCCACACTGCGGATGCAGGAGCTGTACGCCGAACCCATCAAGCCGGAGCTGATCGGCGAGCGCATTCGCCAGATCAAGGACGCCGGGGTGATCTCCTGTGCCTCGGTCACCCCCCAGCGCACCGAGCAGCTCGCCCCCCACATACTGGCCGCTGAACTCGACCTCATGGTGATCCAGGGCACGGTGGTCACCGCCGAACACAAGTCCAAGAACCACGAACCGCTCAACCTCAAGCAATTCGTGCGCCGATTGGAGATTCCGGTGATCGTGGGGGGCTGCGCCAGCTACGACGCCGCCCTTCACCTGATGCGCACCGGGGCGGCCGGCATCCTGGTGGGCGTAGGACCAGGCCAGGCCTGTACCACTCGGGGCGTGCTGGGCATCGGCGTCCCCCAAGCCACCGCCATCGCCGACGCCCGAGCTGCCCGGATGCGCCATCTGGACGAGACCGGCGTTTACGTGCACATCATCGCCGACGGGGGTATGTCCACCGGCGGTGACATCGCCAAGGCCATCGTGTGCGGGGCCGACGCAGTGATGATCGGCTCCCCGCTGGCCGCCGCCCACGAGGCCCCCGGCCGGGGCTACCACTGGGGCATGGCCACATTCCATCCCACTTTGCCCCGGGGCGCACGGGTGCAGACCAGCCCGCGGGGCACCCTAGAGGAGATATTGGTCGGCCCGGCCCGGGAGAACGACGGCCGCCTCAACCTTTTCGGCGGACTGCGCACCTCCATGGCAACCTGCGGCTATGAGTCGCTCAAGGAGTTCCAAAAGGCCGACATCATGATCGCCCCTTCCCTGCAAACCGAGGGTAAGTCCCTCCAGCGGGCCCAGGGCATCGGAATGGGCCATTGACCACTGCCGACGGATTATCGGCGGCCATGAACGCAGCCCCGGACGGCGCCAGCCGAGACCACCCGGTCTTGGTGGTGGACTTCGGCGCCCAATACGCCCAGCTCATCGCCCGGCGGGTGCGCGAAGCCCACATCTACAGCGAGATTGTCCCCCACTCCATCGGCGCCGACGAGATCGCCGCCCGCCAGCCCGGCGCGGTGATCTTCTCCGGCGGACCCAAGTCGGTCCACGTCGAGGGGTCGCCCCGCATCGACCCCGACATATACGAGCTAGGCATTCCCATACTGGGAATCTGCTACGGCGCCCAGCTCATCGCCGCCCAACTCGGCGGGGAGGTGTCCCGCACCGGCATCGGCGAGTACGGCCGCACCGCCATGAGTGTGAGCAACCCCGGCACCCTGTTCGGCCCCGATGAAGACACCAACCGCCCGGTGTGGATGAGCCACTTCGACTCCATCTCCACCCCGCCTGACGGCTTTGTGGTCACCGCCTCCACCCCCCAGGCTCCGGTGGCCGCCTTGGAGAACCCCGACCAGCGCATATTCGGCGTCCAGTTCCACCCCGAGGTGGCCCATACCCCAGGGGGGCAGGCGGTGTTGGAGCGGTTCTTGTACCGGGGCGCCGGCTTGGCCCCGTCGTGGACCACCGAGTCGTTCATCGACGAAGCGGTGGCCGCCACCCAAGCCCAGATCGGCGACGGCCGAGCGGTGTGCGGCCTGAGTGGCGGGGTTGACTCAGCAGTAGCCGCGGCCCTGGTCCATCGAGCGGTGGGACATCAGCTCACCTGCGTGTTCGTCGACACCGGCCTGATGCGCCAAGACGAGGGCCAGCAGGTAATCGACGCCTTCCGCCGCTCCCAGGGGATCGAACTGATTGCGGTGGATGCCGCCGACCGGTTTTTTGACGCCCTGGTCGGGGTGATCGACCCCGAGGAGAAGCGCAAGATCATCGGCGAGCTGTTCATCCGCATCTTCGAGGAGACCGCCAATCAGGTGGACGGAGCGGCCTATCTGGTGCAGGGCACGCTGTACCCCGATGTGATTGAGTCGGGCTCCGACTCCGCCGCCAAGATCAAGAGCCACCACAACGTGGGCGGCATCCCTGAGGAGATGGACTTCGAGCTGGTCGAGCCGCTGCGCGACCTGTTCAAGGACGAGGTGCGGGCCGTCGGCCACGAGCTGGGACTACCCGATGAGATCGTCTGGCGCCAGCCCTTCCCCGGACCTGGCCTCGGAGTTCGGGTGATCGGCGAGGTCACCCCCGACAAGGCGGCCCTTTTGGCCAAGGCCGACGCCATTGTACGGGCCGAGATCCACGCCGCGGGGCTGGAGCGGGAAGTGTGGCAGGCCTTCGCCGTACTGCCCGACATCCTCACCGTGGGCGTGATGGGCGACGAGCGCACCTACGGCCAGGTGGTGGTGATTCGGGCGGTGACCAGCGAGGACGCTATGACCGCCGACTGGGCTCGGCTGCCCTACGAACTGCTGGAGAAGATGTCGAGCCGGATAATCAACGAGGTGGACGGCATCAACCGGGTGGCTTACGACATCACCTCGAAGCCCCCCGGCACCATCGAATGGGAGTGAGCCCGGCGGGCAGCTAGCAGGTCAGGCCGCTCGGGTGGTGATGAGCTGCACCCGCTGCGGGGTGTCGGTCTTCATGTTGTTCAGCTCGTCAGTCCAGAAGAACTTCTCCTCGCCGAACGCCGGGCGCAGCTCATCTAGCCATGACGCCTCTTCGTCATAGGCGGCAAAGAACAGCTTGTTCACCCAATCGGGATCGCGGGCCTGGACGAACTTCAGTGCGATCACCTTCTCCCCGCCGATCTCGGTGACGCCGTCCACCAGCACTTTGCCCGGCGTGGCCGACATCGACGGCCCCCGCCAGGTGCGGGCCAGGCCCGACACCTGCTTATAGGCATCGGTGTAGATCTGGTAGGCCTCCACCAAGGGCACCTCGAAGTACCGCTTGGCCCCGGTGTCGCGCTCCACGAACATGTAATAGGGCACGGCCCCCAACTGCACCTCAGTGGTGATCATGTCAGCCCAGGCCCGAGCGCTGTCGTTCACGTGGCGGATCAGCGGCGCCTGACACCGCACCACCGCCCCAGTCTCGATGATGCGCCGCAGCGCCTCCCGAGACGCATCGGTGGCCAGCTCCACCGGGTGCGAATAGTGGGCCATGATGGCCAGGTGGCGTCCTGAGGCCACGATCTCCTCGAACAACCGCAGCAGGTCGTCGGCCTCCTCGCCCTCGGTGAACTTGTAGGGCCAGTATGCGGGGGCTTTGGTGCCGAACCGGATGGTGCTGATCTCCAGATCGTCGGCCATCAGCGGCTCGGCGTAGCGGCGGATCAGCTCGGTGCGCATGATCATCGGATCGCCCCCAGTGAACAGCACATCCGACACCGTCGGATTGAGCTTGAGGTAGGCCACCAGCCGGTCGATTTCCTTGCTGGCGAACTTCAGGTCGTCAAGCTGCACGAACTGCGGCCACCGGAAGCAGTATGTGCAGTAGGCGTGGCAGGTCTGGCCCTGGGTGGGGAAGAACAGCACCGTCTCCCGGTATTTGTGCTGCACGCCCTGCACCACCTCTTCCTCCAGGTAGCCGGCGTTCATCTCCACCTGTCCGGCGGGGTGGGGGTTGAGGCTCAGCTGAATCTCCCGGGCAGCCGCCTTGATCTCGGGTTGCGGCGTCTCGGCTTTGATCATGTCGGCTATGCGGCTGAAGTGCTCAGGGTCGAGCATGCCCTCTTGGGGGAAGGTGAGCTGGAACATGGGATCGTCGGGCACGTTGTCCCAGTTGATCAGCTCTTCGCACACGTAGTTGTTGGTTTTGAACGGGAGGACCGAGCCCACCACGCGGGTCACCATCTTCTGGTGTTCGCTCAGCCGGTCGAAGCCGGGGGTGTCCTCCAGATTGCGGAGCTGGAAGGTGCGGAAGGTGTGCTGCTCGCCATTGCCGGTACTCATAGTGGGGTCCTCGCAGTCGATTTTCTAGCTGCTAACTGGGTATACAACCGATGATACCAGTACCTCCGACCATCATCTGGAAGACGCGGTCTGCCACCATAGGCGGGTGCTGACGAAATTCGACGATTTCCCCATCCACCAGACCCCCGATCCCATCTCCACCCCTTCCACCGGGGAGAAGGACTTCTACGAGCGGTACTGGTTCAACGGCTACTCCAAGGCCGGCGACATGTATCTCGGCGTGGGCACCGCCCGCTATCCCCACCTCGGCATCCAGGACTGCGGCATCAGCATCGTCCACAACGGCGTGCAGCACGCCTTCCACGCCTCGGCCCGGGCCAACCCCGAGCCCTCCGACCTCAGCGTCGGTCCGTTCAACCTGGAGATCACCGAGCCCATGAAGGCCTGTCGGGTGGTGCTGGAGCCCAACGACACCGACTTCGCCGCCGACCTCACCTTCGAGGCCCGCACCGCGGCCATCGAGGAGCCCCGCCACCACTGGTCCGACGGCAGCCGCCGGATCATGGACACCACCCGGTTCACTCAGTTCGGCCGCTGGCACGGCTGGATCGAATACGACGGCCAGCGCATGGAGATCGACCGGACCGAGACCTACGGCACCAAAGACCGCTCCTGGGGAGTGCGCCCGGTGGCCGGCGGCGACAACCGGGGCGCCCCCCAAGCACCTCGGGCCATGGGGCTGTTCTTCTTGTGGGCCCCGCTGCACTGGGACGACATGTGCAGCCACTACCAGCTGTTCGAGGACACCCTGGGCCGACCCCGGTTCCACGTGGGCGCCTTTCTGCCCACCTATGAGTCTCTTGCCGACAACCCCGGCGTGGAGGACCCTGGCGTGGAGCCGATGCACCGCTTAGAGCACCACCTCGAGTTCGAGTCGGGCAGCCGCATGATCAAGAGCGCCACCTTGGCCATGACGTCGCTGGAAGACGACACCCGCCACGAGATCACCTTCGAGAAGCAGTTCACCTACCGCATGAAGGGCATCGGCTACAGCCACCCCACCTGGTCCCACGGCGACTGGAAGGGCGAGCTGGCCATGGAGTCGGAGCGCTGGAAGCTGGCCGACGTCGACGAGACCGCCTTCGAGAACCAGCACGTCCAACACCTGATGAAAGTCCGCATGGGCGACCGCCAAGGCATCGGGGTCCTCGAGCAATCCATCTTCGGCCCCTACCGCCCCTACGGCCTAGAAGGGCACATCGCCCCGCCTAGCTAGCGCAGGTAGGCGTCTCCGCCATCGATGTTGATGGTGGTGCCGGTCATGTAGCTGGCGGTGTCGCTGCACAAGAAGGCGACCACCCGGCCAATGTCGATCTCGGCGTCGCCCACCCGCTTCAGGGCGAAGCGCTCTTGGAGGGCGGCGAAACCATCGGGGTTGAATCCCTTCCAGTCCTCCATGGCCGGCGACATAGCCACCGGCATCAAGGTGATGGCCCGGATGCCGTCGGCGCCCCACTCCATGGCCGCGGCCCGGGTGATCGACTGGATGGCCGACTTCACCCCGGCGTACACCCCCATACCGCTGGGGTCGGTCTTGAGGCTCGACCCCGAGCCCTGGTTGATGATCACCCCGCCGTCCTTGAGGTAGGGATGGCACAGCCGCATGAACCGGATTGAGGCCAGCGGGCCCGACGTCCACGCCGCCATGCACGCTTCGTCGCTCACCTCCAGCAAGTGCCCGTGGGGCACCTGCTGGGCGTTGTTCACCAGGATGTCGACGGTGCCGAAGTGCTCAACGGTGAGGTCCACGCATGCCTGGATGTCGTCGAGCTCATTCACGTCGCACACCAACGCCAGCGCCGACCCTCCCCGCTCTTCAATTTCGGCCGCCACCGCCTGCACCTTCGACTCGGTGCGGGCCGCCACCGTGACCCCGGCGCCCTCGGCCGCCAAGGCCAAGGCGATCCCCCGACCAACTCCCTGGCCCCCGCCGGTCACGATGGCCGTTTTCCCGTCAAGCATTCCCATGGCGTCGAACACTATCCCGGCGAGTTGGGCAAACCACGGGCGACCGGCGACGAGCGGAGAGGGTGGGAGTCGAACACAATCTTCTGACCAGGGGATATGGGCACTGTCAACACTGCTGTATCAGTTGCCGTGTAACTTTTGGATCTTGTTTCGCCCCATCAGGCCGGAGGCCGTGTCAGCGGACTGCCGGGTATTGGTACTGAGGTGGCAGCGATCCTTTCACCTGGGAATATGGATCCAATAGCGTTTCCAGTGTCACATATGATATTACTTTTGGGTCGTGCGACCAGGCCCTGCCGGGGCGCTTGCAACCTCGCACATGAGCATACCAGGCGGGCTGGCGCGAAGTACACGGTAGCAAGATGGGGGTGGGGCTGCGTGTTTTAGCCGTGTGGCGCTGGTCGGGGGTGCCAGGTGCTTTCGGGGGGGCGTGTTGAGCGGTTTTGGGGTGTGGGCGGGCGCATTCGGTCGGTGCTGGTTGTGTTCGATCGGATTTGGCTAGGCGGCTTTGGGTTTATGCTTGCCGAATTTCAGCTGTTCGGGGTCTAGGTCGCGGATCAGCCTGTGGAGATCGAGCGGGCTTTTGCGCCCTTTGGGGTCGATGCTGCGTGCCAGTTCGTTGGGGTCGAGGTTGCGCACTAGGTCGTAGGGTTCCAGCGGTTTGAATTGGCCGAACCATTCTGTGATGCCGGCTCCGGCGCGGTGGTGGTGGGCGATGATCGCAGCGGTGTTGTTGTTGTGGACGTGGGCAAGGAGATCGAGTTGTAGGCGACCGGCGCTGGTGGAGCGGGCCCGGTCCAGCGGGGTGGAGCGCTTGTAGTCGCTGATGCCTGATTCGCTGTCTTGGCGCAGGCCGTGGAGATCCCGGGCTGTTTCGCCGCTGTCTTCTGCCCATGCGCGCAGGTAGCGGGTCCGCCGCCTGTGGGGTCGGGCTTCTGCTTCTTCGGTTGTGCTGTTCAGCCCGATCCTGGTTTTCGCCCCGACGAGGTCTTCGGGCACGAGGTCGCTGTCGGGGATCAGCAATTCCGAGTACACGTAGATGCGCTTGCTGTTCTCGGGTCGGATGCGGGTGATCCGCTTGAGGATGAGCGGCACGTACCAGTCGTCGCCTGCGCCGTCGGTGCGGACCATGACCGCGGAACCGGCCACCGCGATGACTTCGATGCTCTCTTTGATGCCGTCGGTCCGGGTGAATTTTTGGGGTCGGAGGCTCACCGCGCCGGGCTTGTGCCCTTTGGTGCGGCGCGTCCCGGTGTGGGGGATGACCCCCATGTCGAGAAGCCGGTCCTGGGTCTCCGAGTCCATGGCCCCGTCGTGGACCGCGGCGAAGAGGCCTTTGGCGATTTCGGGGCTGTAGTCCAGCATCCGGGATATGTGCTCGGAGAACAGGTCGTCCTCCGTCACCCCTTTGGGCTTCACCTGGGAGGCGAAGACCACCCTTTCCTGGCGGTGGGGGCTGAGGGCCGACGTCTGCACGAACTGGTGCCCCCTGGCCGGCCGGTCTTCCGATCGGTGGAAGTAGACGGCGTCCGGGTCGTGCTTGCTCTTGTTCCGCTCTGTCGGGGTGTGGACATCGGTCATGGTCCTGAGCCAGGCGGCGTCTCCGGTGGCGGTATTGGTCTTGTCGGTGGCGGTCGGCCTGCCCGCTGACGGGTCGAACAGGCCGATATGCAGGGCCGTGTCGCACGCGCCTTTCAGCTTCTGGTCCAGGTGGGCTTCGCGCATCTCGGCAATGCGGCAGTTCTTCTCGAAGTAGCTGAACTGCAATCTGCTGACCGGCTGGATGGACAGGCACCGCTCCGGGCGGTCGGGCCACGCCCTCATGGGCGCGAGCTGCACCCACATCATGAGCTGGGGGTCATGGATCTGCCGCAATCCTCATCGCACGCTCCCGTAGATGTCGGCGGCTTTCGAGGCGAACAGCCAGTCGGCCACGGTGTGCTCCCGGAGCCGGCCCCGGGTCTCGCCTTTCTCCGGCATCGCCTCTTCCAAGCTGTCGACCTCGTCCCAGAAGTCCTTGCTCGTAGCGACCGCCTGCAGAAGCTGGAGCTCGGACCAGTCCAGCGCCATCGCAGACTGATACGACTGGGGTCGCCGCCCCGAAGCTGAAGGGACTGACATGGCTGGTGGCCCTGCTGCTGGCTGCGGTGGTCACCCTGATTGCTGTCAGTCTCGTGAGTTCCGCATCGCAGCGTGAGGCACTAGACGAAGTGCGGGAGGCTGTTGAAGCGAACACGGCGGCTGTGCAGGAGATCGAGCAGAGCAAGGATCAACAACAAGCTGTGGTGCATTCCTACGCTGATGAGTGCAGCGACCGGGGAGGAACCCAGGTTTATGTGATCCAGCAGTAGCTAAGGGCGTGCAACGCCGGATGGAGAGACTCGTTCAGCATCCTCCACGACCGAAACAGGGACGACGAGTGCGGCGAGGCGTACTACTGGTCGCCTCCCGGGTAGGAGATGGCGCAATCAGTCCGAACCCCTTCTCAACAGCTCGCCCAAACGCGGTTGGAAACGCTCCCCCCGGATTCGAAAGACGGCTGTTGGTGAGTCAGCGATTCTAGAGCTGGCCTGCTCTCCTAGCTCCCGCTCCTCGTCTTGTTGTAGTGGGGGTTGCGCCCCTTGTTCTGTCGGCGGTGTCTCGCCAGTCTTCCGGCTTCCCACCGTCGAGCTAATCCCCTGGGCATTCCGACCGTCTCCACTTCCAGGTGCCCGTACTTGCCTGACTTCTGGTGCGCGACGGCCCGCCGCCGAGGACTGTTCGTGATTCCGACGTAGACGACTTTGCCGCGAGGGCTACGCAGCGTGTACTCCCGCACAGATCGCCATCGTCTGGTGCGCCGTCGCCGAGTCATTCGCCCGCCGTAACACGACAACAGCATCCTCCCATTGTGGGAAACGGTCCCTCGTTGCATGGGGTGTGTTCTTGCAACCAAGCGACACGGGCTGGTTCTCAGGTGAGGTTGTCGTACAGCAGGATGCCGATGAAGACAGCCACTGGCAGGATCGAATGGGCGATGCCTGTTCTGGCGAGCCGCAGGTTGGGAGAGCCGTGAAGGACAGCTATCCGTCGAATATTTCCAATCAGCAATAGCGATGGCCGCTGCAAAGACTGTCAGTAGCTATAGCATGTCCTGTGACCCGCGCGGTTTCCGGGTGAAGTGGGCAAACGTGATGCGGGCAAAGTGGCGCGCTGGTCGCGAGTCTTGCACAAGATGAGTGACCGGACCTTCTACTACGTTTACGCCGCAGTCATCGCCACCGCGTCGATAGCGGCCTTGGGAGCGTTCTTCCCCTGGGGCACATTCACCGGGGAGAGCGGCACTTCCTACTTGGACGGCTACAGGACTGACGACGGCCCGCTGGTGCTGGCCTATTGTTTCGCGACGCTGTTCTTGCTAGCGGTGTACAGGTATTTCGACCGGCTCTGGCTGCTGGTCATCGCCACCGTGCCCGCCGCTTTGATGCTGGATGTTTCGGCACGAGTGATGAAGCGGTTGCAGGGTTTGGACTACAGCGGCACGAGAGAGTTCAGCGTCGGTTACGGCATCTACCTCACCCTGGCCGCTGCGTGCCTGCTCATGTTGTTGATGGGGCTGCTGCTTTGGGATCGGATCAGGTTCGGCCCTGCTCGTGCGGGGCTATAGCCGTCTTGTCCCAGCGTCTCAAGATGACGAGCGACGCTATCCAGATAAGGTTGACGCTGGCCGCGAGCCCGCGCGTCCCATGCCCCTGCTGCCCGCGCCAACTCCCCCCGACAGTCCGCATCGGCTTGACGTGCTGAAGCGAACCCCGAGAGCCGACCGGTCGCCGCCAGCCGGTCAGCTGTTGTCGTCGGGGGCTGGGGGCACGGTGACGGTCACCGTGTAGGTGCGGACGTCGGCGTTGTCGGTGTTCGCGTCGCCGTCGGCGTCATAGGACGAGGTGACCGTGATGGTGTTGTCGCCCTCCGACAGCGTCACCGTGGTCCCCGTGCCCGTTGTGCCGTCGGCTGCCTCCCACGCGACCGTCACTGTCGCGTCGTCCGCGAACGCCGCCGCCGCGGTCACCGTCGCCGACGTCGCGCCCGCCGCTGCGGTGCCCGCATAGGCGAACGTGCCGGTCTGGAACACCCCGAAGTCCACATCGGAGATCGACAGCGACCTCAGCGCCGCCGAGACCGGCATGTTGTAGGCGAACACCTTGCTGTCGGTGCCGTCCGGTCGCCCGGCAACCCACATGGTCGCGCCGTCGGACCAGATTCCCTGGATCCGCTTGTTTCCCGACTTCGACAGGGTGGTGAAGTCCAGACTGCTGCGCCGGACGCCGGTCGCCAAGTCCCAGGCGAACAGCTTGCTGTTGGAGCTGTTCGCGACCCACATGGTGACGCCGTCTGACCAGATGCCCTGAGCGTCTCGATTCTTCGAGAACTGCGGGTAGAGATCGATGGTGCGGGAACTCACATGATCGCCGCTCTCGACGTCGTAGGCATGTATGCGCTCGGTCACTTGGTCGAGCACCCACATGAGGGTGCCATCAGACCACAGCGACTCGGGATCGGCCGGCTTGTCGAATCGCGGGAGCACGATCTCCTTGTCGGCAAGCCTGCTGCCGGTGTCGAAGTCGATGGCGACGACTTTGGCCGCAGTGCCGAGGTCGTCGGCCAGCCACATGGTCTCACCGTCAGACCAGAACCCCTTGATGTTCACATTTCGATCCAGCAATTCTTGATAAGCGAATGTGCTGAGGCAGGCGCCGGAGTCTGAATGGACGTTGAGGCAGGCGCCGGTGTCCAAGTCGAGCTCGTAGACCCAATAGGAGTTCACCTGCACCCAGACCGTGGTCCCATCGGACCACAGATCGGTCACGCCGCCCCGGTCTCGCGGAAGCACCGGAGAGACGTCCTTGCCAGAGTCATGGGCGAACGGGACGTACTCCTCTGCCTCTTCGTCGTCGGTGTTCTGCTGGGCGGCGACGGGCTCTTCCTCGTCGTCGTCTTGGTCGACGAACTCGACTTGCGGCGGCGGCAGCTCGAGCTGGGGCTCCTCGGCGTCCTGATCGTCCTGGGTGCCCTGCTCTTGGTGCTCAGGCGACTCGTCGGCGCCCTGCTGAACGTCGTCCTGTTCGGCCTGCTGTTGGGCGAGCAGCGACGCCGCCGAGTGCACCGCCGCGGTGGCCTGGGTGGTCCACGGCGACGCCGACACCTTGCCCCGGGCGTCGCGGAAGCGCGCCCTCATCTGCACCTTGTAGGCGGCGCCCTCCTCGAGGCCGCTCAGCGTCACCGAGGTGGCGTCTGCGGCGGGCCACTCGTTGCCCCGGTGGGCCTCGTTCTCGAACCGGAACGACAAGAACTCCAGGTCCTCGCGCGCCCAGCTCACCCGGTACTCGAACGGCGCCAGCACCGGCGCCTCCCACGAAATGGTCAGCTCGCCCGCAGCACCGCTCGACAGCACCACCTCGCCGATCTCGTCCTCAGCCCGCACCACCGCAACCTGCTCTTGCTCGTCGCCCTGCTGCTCGTCGCCGCCCTGCCCGCCCTGCTGCTCGTCGGCGTCCTGCTGCTGCTCGTCCTGCTGTTGCTCGCCGGCCTGCTGATCTGCCTGCTCGTGCTGGTCGTCGCCCTGCTGATCTGCCTGCTGCTCGCCCTGCTGTTGCTCGCCGCTCTGCTGATCTGCCTGCTCGTTCTGCTGCTCGCCGTCCTGCTGATCTGCCTGTTCTTGCTGTTGTTGGTCCTGCTGGCCTTGGGATTGCTCTTGCTGTTGTTGGTCTTCCGCCTCTTGGTGCTCGCCGGCTTGGTCTTGTTGTTGGGTTTGGGGTTGTTGGGTTTGGGGGGGTTGGGTTTGGGGTTGTTGTGCGTTGTTGGGGGCCATGCGGTAGGCGAACACGCGGTGGCGCAGGTGGTCCAGCACCCACATGGTGTCGCCGTTTGACCAGATCCCCGCCGGGTCGGAGTTGCCCGCGTCGGCCAGGCCGGCGAACCCCGACTGCGGCCTCGGCTCGCCCGTCGCCAGGTCGTAGGCCCGGATCGCCGCCGCGGGGCCGTCGGCGACCCACATCGTGGCCCCGTCGGACCACAGCCCACGCGTGCCCGACCCCGCTATCCCCGCCAGCGACCGGCCCTCCAGCGCGTCGCCGGTCGCCGCGTCGAACGCGGCCAGCCCGCCCCCTGAGGGGTCCACCACCCACAGCGTGTCCCCGTCGGACCACACATCGCGCGGCGAGAAACCCGGCACGACCGTGCGCCCCGCCAACAGCGCGCCCGACACCAGATCGAACGCGAACACCCTCTCGCTGGCCAGATCGCTCACCCACAACACCGACCCGTCGCCGCCGACGCCCATCGGCATCCAAAACCCCACCTCGGCCCCGTCGAGGTCGCGGCCCGCGCGGCGCTCCCCCGCCGCCAGGCCATAGGCCAGCACCGCACCCGCCACCGGATCGGCCACCCACAGCGTCGCACCGTCAGACCACAGCGAATACGGCAGCACATGACCCGCGCCCAGCGAAACATCGCCGCCCGCCACCCGGCCCCACGCCGCGCCGCCGTCGCCCGAGCCGCTCCCAGCCCCCGCCGGCGCCGCCACACCCAACACCAACACCGCCAACACCAACACCGCCGACCACCACCGACGCACCCCACCGCGCACCACACCCCGAACAGACACTACGAACCCCCCAGCCAAACCGGACTGACACCATCATGCCAGCCCACACACACCACCCGCCAACAACACACCCAAACCGGCCCGCCACACCCGCGACAAAACGCCCCTCAGACCACGCCCGACACACAAAATTCCCGAGTGTCATTGTTGTGGTTGCCGGGGCCCTCGGCCTGGGGGTTACGGTCCGGTCCTGCGCTCGGCGGTGACTCCACAAGGTTTTGGCTTTGTGCCTGTTGTCAGACGTGTCGCGTCGAGTGTGGGGCCGGCAGGTGCGCTCCTGTCTTGAAGGGAGCCTGATTTTCTCGACTCGGTTGTGACGAAGCGCCCCTGCCGATCCCGGACCACCGGAGCATCACTTCCAGCAGGAGCACATCATGTCATTTCCAGTCGGGGGCATCGACCCCCATCAGGACACATTCACCGTCGGCATCGTCGACTGCCACGGCGTCGAGACCTGCTGTGAGACGTTCGCGAACACCGCGGCCGGCTAGGGCGCGGCGATCGATTTGCTCAATGCCCACCGCACCGAGCGGGTCGGCGTGGAGGGATCGGCCAAGTGGGGAGCCCACGTCGCGATCGCTCTGGCCGCCGCCGGGCGCGACGCGGGCACTTCGCGGGCGTCGCGCCCGGCCGCGCAGCGCCGCTCGCGGCGGCTGGACAAGACCGACGCCGTCGACGCGGTCGCCTCGGCGCGGGCTCTGCTGGCCGAGCCGTCGCTGGGGCCCGTGCAGGCGCTGGAGGCCTACGACCCCCTCGTCGCCGAGACCGAGGCCGTGCTCGAGCACCGCCGAGGGCTGGTAGCAGCCAGAACACTGACGCTGCACCACGCCGCCGGCCAGATCTCCAAGCTCCCCACCGAAATACGCGACCAGCTCAGCGCCGACGGCAAGATCGAGAGCCGGCTCCGCCGCCTCGCCCACATTGAATCCGATTGCGCGGTCACCCCCTCAGGCGCGTACCGCCTCGGGTGGTCCCAGGCGCTCATCAACCAGGACCGCGCCGCACGACGGCAGATCCGCCGCCTCGAGCGCCTCATCGAAGAGCTGTTCGACCGCCACGGCACCACCCTGCGCGACGAGCCGGGCATCGGACCCATCGCAGCAGCCACCCTGGTGTGCGAGGTCGGCGACCCGCGCCGGTTCGACCGCGAGTCCAAGTTCGCCCGCTGGTGCGGCACCGGCGCCGTCGCCCTCTCCTCAGGCGAAGGCAACTCAGACCCCGTCAAACACCGGCTCGACTTCAGAGGCAACCGCCGCATCAACTCAGTGCTCCACATCGCCTCGGTAACCCAGCAGCGCCACCAGCCCCAAGCCGCCGCCTACCTCGCCCGCAAAGCCACAGAAAACAAAACCCGACGAGAAGCCCGACGAGCCCACAAACGACAACTCGCCAACCGAGTCATCCGCCGAATGTGGCGCGACCAAAACACCCGACAACAGCCACTCAAACTCGCCGCTTGACAAGGGAGCCTCTGACAAACCCAGTCCAGAGCCTGCGCAAGACCCAAGATAAATCGTTTGAGCCGGTACGCGTGAACTAGTACGCTGCACACATCATGCGGCCCCCCCCCAAGCGGACGCCCTCCGGAGTATTTCTGCTTTTGGGAACGATCACGGCAGTGGGGGCTTTCTTGGCCGGTGTTGCTGGCTCCCCGGCCGCAGCTCAGTCGGAACAGCCGTACAGATCCATCACCGAGGGCGAGACAACCAGCTTCAGTCTGCCGACGCCGCCAAGACAAGAGTGCGAGAGCGGCTGGAGCAGAGAGGGCAACAGCTGCATCTTGGATGGAATCGGGGAACGCACTCGGTTGGGCGACGACGTCATCCGCCACGGCCTCAGGATCAGCGTCGGGGATTGCGGCGGGCCGCTGACCTACAGTCTCAGCTATACCGACAGCCAAGACAGCCGGATTTCGCTGAATGGGCGCCAGATCACCGTCGACACGTCAGCCGGATTCGACCCCGGTACGCCCTATGGCCCCCAGACAATCAGCATTGAGTATTTTGTCGACGGCACTCGAGAAGTGACCTACGAATATGTATCGGGTTCCTCCTCCTCCAGCGGCGCGTACAGCTTTTCGTGCACCAGAGCTGGCTTCGTCAGCGTCCTGGTCGAACCGAGGCAGCGCCAAGGAGTCTCCCAGGCAATCGCTCGCTACTGGCCGAACGACGGCCCCGGGCGCGATACAACTCCGCCTCCAGCGGGATGCCAGATTGTCGTCACCTACCATGCCAACAGCTACTCGATGTCCGGATGCATCAGCGCGACCGAGAAGGCCACCTACGAGGCCAACACCGGCGTCGATATCGACAGCCTGCCGGCCTGTCCCTCCGACGAAAGTCGGCCCGCCGCGGGAACCCGCTGCGTGGCAACCAACTGAGTCGAGCACGCACAGGCTGCGAACGCGCAGCCTCGCTAGCTGCTGGGGCCTCCGATGAAGACCTGGGCCGCCTTCGACACCGGCCGCCCATCGGCGGTGCACACCGCATGCTCGCCGTCACAGCCAGAGCCCTCGAACACCGTCACCGACAGCCTCCGGTCATCGCCGACCCTCACCGTGATGTCCCACAGATCGCTGCGGCCCTCGACACGCTTGGCCTTGACCACCCGATGCGGGGACTGCACGAACACCCCACCGCCGTCGCGCATCGTCACATAGCTCACCGCCAACGGCTCGCTGAACCGCACCCGCACCACCAGATCAGTGCCCGCACCGGAATGAGCATCGGGCACCCCCTCGAAACTCGCCGTCAACGGCGGCCCCACCGACTCGGCCCGCTGCTCAGTCTCGGGCTCGTCGGCCCGCTGCTCAGACTCGTCAGACTGCTGCTCATCGGACCCCAGCTCGTCGGCCTGCTGCTGGGCGTACGGCGAAGACGACACCACCGCCGTGACCTCATCAGTCCACGGCGACGCCGACACCTTCCCCCCCAGGCTGAGGAACCGCGCCCGCACCCGCACCTTGTAGGTCGCGCCCTCCTCCAGGCCCTCCAGCGTCACCGAGGACGCATCCGGCGCAGGCCACACGTTGCCCCGATGCGCCTCATCAGCCTGCCAATACGACAGATACCCCAGATCCTCACGAGCCCACATCACCCGATACTCGAACGGCACCAAACCCGGCGCCGACCACGACACGCCCAACTCCCCCGGCGCACCGCTCGACAACACCACCGAACCGATCTCATCAGGCGCCAACACCCGCTGCTCCAACACCCCCAACGGCCCCCCATCAGACTCCGACTCCCGCTGTCCCTCCACCTCGGACTGCTCCTCGGACTGGGGCATGTTGAACACGTGGACGCGACGTGCGGAACTGGTCGTGAGCAGATGGCTGGCATCGCACCACGCGCCCCGCGGCGAGGTCGCGAGGACTGGGGAGTCCTGCTCGGGGAGTCGTGAACCGTCATCGAGGCTGTATGCGTATGTCTTGGCATCGCTCGTGTCAGTCACCCACAAGACCTCACCATCGGAGCACAGGCCCCACGGCGACGAGTTGCCGGCCTCGTTCAGGCCGTCAAGGTCCTTCGAGGGATCGCGTTGGCCCGTACCGAGCGTGTACGCGAACACCTTGTGGACATCGGTGATCCACATGGTGGTGCCATCGGACCACATGCCCCTGGCCTCATTGTTCTCGTACGCCAACTCGAAGTCCTGGTCGGCCCGTCGGGTGCCGTCTGCCAGCGAATAGGCGAACACGCTGTCGTCGACCCAGTCGGCAACCCACATGACGTCGCCGTCTGACCAGATGCCCCGGGGATCCCAGTTCCCGGTGAAGTTCCAGTCTTCGTCGTACGTTCGCAGGTCGACGATGTCCCGCTCGGGCAGCCGGGCCCCGCTGTCGCGGTCGTACGCCAAGATGACGCTGCGACTCTGGTCGACGACCCACACGATCGTGCCGTCGGACCACACGCCGCCGGCATGGGACGATCCCCCAGTGGTGGCGCTGATGTCGTCGAGCATGATGTCGAGGTTCGCCGCCCAGCCGTAGTCGCCGGCTGCGGCTCGATCGACCCTCACGCGGTAGACATGGGTGCGCTGACCGTCGGAGGAGTCCACCGTGACGTCGAACGAGGTGGTGCCGACGCCGAGGTCGATCTGGTAGCCGTCGGCAGCGTCGGCGTCAGGCGTGCTGATGGTGACCGAAGCGCCGAGGTCGGCAGGGGTGGCGGTCACCGTGGTGCGCGACACGCTGTTGTCCACGGTGCCGGCATGGTAGTAGTCGATGCTGTCGAAGACGCCGAGGTCGACATCGGTCAGCTCGAGCGCTGACAGCGTTGCGTCGCTGGACACCGTGGCGTGCTCCGAACGGGACAGCCCAACGGTATACGCGGTGGAAGCGTCGCCGTCGACCACCGAGACGGTTGCCGCGGCTGCGTCGGTGCCGATTGCGATCTGGTGGCCGTCGACGGTGTCGTCGGCGTCGGCGGGGCTGATCGACACATGGGCGCTGCGCGACGCCGCCGAGGCCCTGAGGGTGACCGACGTGGTGCTCATCGGCAGGTGCAGCGAGTAGTGCCGCCGGCCGGGCCGGAACGAGCCGAAGTCGAACCCTTCGATCTCCAGCGTCGACAGCATCGCTGTCGGCGGCATGTTGTAGGCGTACACCTTGTCGACCCGGAAGTCGGAAACCCACATGGTGTTCCCGTCCGACCACAATCCGGCGGGGAGATAGTTGCCGATACCGGCGAGCGTGGTGGCCAGCGTGATGAAGTCCTTGGAGGGCAGTCGTTCGCCGGTGGACAGGTCGTAAGCGAAGATCTTGCTGGCATTCCAGTCTGAGACCCACATGGTGTCGCCGTCTGACCAGAAACCCCCCACCGCGGTATTGCCTGCCTCGACAAGGGTCGTGAGGCTCTTGTCAGGGAGATGCTCGCCGGTCACCGCATCGAAGGCGGCGATGCTGTCGAGCCCGCCGTTGTGCAACCAGAAGGTCTCGCCGTCGGTCCACGCCTCGCCCGGCGACGCCGGCGAGTCGAAGGTCAAGCCGGGCAGCGGCGCGGCGGTGGCCGTGTCGAACGCATGAATCTTCTGATTCGAGGGGTCCAGGACCCACAGCGTCGTCCCGCTCACCGTCACTCCATAGGAGGCGCCGACATGCGGATGGGCCTCGGGGCTGATGTCCAGAGCCGGCCGACGTTCGCCGCTCGCCAGGTCGTAGGCGACGACGGTGGCCGAGAGCGGGCCGGCGACCCACATGTGGACTCCGTCGGATGCCACCGAGTACGGGTCTTCGATCTCCCAGCCGAAGAAGTGCTCCTCGGTGGTGTCACGCTCGAACGGGGCATCCGACAGCCGGGTCACCGTCAATGTGTACGTGCTGGGCTCGGCGTCGTCTGAGGGCTGCACCGCGATCTCGACGACGTTCGTGCCGACGGCGAGGGCGACCTCGTGCGCGTCGGTGTCGGGGTCGGCGTCAGCAGGGCTGATGGTCACCGTGTCCGAGGGATTTGACGCCTCGGCGGTGACGACCGCCTCAGCGACGGTGGGACCGACCAGCGTCGTGTAGTCAGAGTACTGAGGGCTGCTGACGTGGAAGCCGGTGACGGAAACGCCTCTGCGGACGTGGCTCATCGAAAGCTGCGAGAGGGTCGCGTCGCTGCTCTGTGCCCAGGCAGGCCCCATTGCTGTCGCCAGCAACGCTGACCCCACGAAGCATGCCGCCAGCGCGCACATCGCGCGACGCGGCCGCCGTGGCCCTCGTCCTGCAGCAGAACCGAACAGCTGCCGAACGAAACTGCCGAGACTCGCACTGCTGCGACTGATCATGTTGTTCCCCGATGCCTCAGAGCCGCGATGCGCGCTGCAACCGCTTGAGTCTGCGGCGCGCTCGTGATGGCGATTCCTCGTGCTGGCGCACTGATGTCAGTATATTCGCGTCGGCGACAGGCAGGCCTGTATCAAGACGGCATGGACGTGCACAGCGATACTCAAGCGGTGAGCAGTGCGGCAGGGATGACAGCGATGCCGTCGGGTCGCCGGTACGCCTCGGGCCCGGTGGTAATGACTGCGGCATCGGCGAGCGTGGGTCCGATGCGTTCTGCAAGCCATCGCAGGTGACGGGTGTCGCTGTGGGAGGCGGTCTGGGTGAGTTTCACCTCCAGTGCCACGACGCGACCGCCTGCTCCTTGGACGATCAGGTCGACTTCGTGCTCTCCGCCCTGAGTGCGCAGATGGAACACCTTGGCCTCGTTCGCTTGCGCGTACACGCGCACCGACAAGGTGACCAACGATTGGAACAACGCGCCGAGCAGACTGGCGTCGCGGGGAATGCGCCAGCCGCTGTCACGCCCCTCGAGCAGGGCGTCGGCATCGGTCTCGAGCAGGCGCGCTGCGAGCGACAGTGGCCGCATGCACACCGTGACAATTCTGCCTGCACCTGAGTGCGTCGGCGCCTGTGCCGGCGCTGCGGAGCCGGTCAGCAAGAACCGAGGCGTACGGGGGTCAGCGTCCACCGCGCGGCGCACGACATCCCACGACTCCGGCAACCTCTGCCACTCGTCGATGAGCACCAGCGGATGGCCCTTGGCAAGACGCGAGGGATCGGCGCGAGCGATGTCGAATTCGGCGATGTCGTCCAAGCGATGCACAGTGGTCGCCCGGCGCAGCGTAGTCTCGGTCTTGCCGACCGCCCGCGGTCCCTCCAACGCGACAGCGGGCAACTCGGCGCACAGTACGTCGAGCTCGCTGTCCACGATCCGCGGCAAATAGCCGTCCGGCACTCCCGGCCCCATTCCGGGCAACGTCATCGAACCAAATCGACGGCCTCTACTGCATTAACACGACGCGCGCACTGTTACCGATACGACACACATCCAGCAAGGCAGCGCGCAGCGGCGCTCCCCAGCCTTGCCGGGTCACCGTCGCGGCGGTCGCCGTCGGGCGACTGGCTAGCTGCTGGGGCCTTCGATGAAGACTTGGGCCGCCTTCGACACCGGCCGCCCATCGGCGGTGCACACCGCATGCTCGCCGTCACAGCCAGAGCCCTCGAACACCGTCACCGACAGCCTCCGGTCGCCGCCGACCCTCACCGTGATGTCCCACAGATCGCTGCGGCCCTCCACCCGCTTGGCCCTGACCACCCGATGCGGGGACTGCACGAACACCCCACCGCCGTCGCGCATCGTCACATAGCTCACCGCCAACGGCTCGCTGAACCGAACCCGAACCACCAAATCGCTGCCCGCACCCGAATGCGCATCAGGCACCCCCTCAAAACTCGCCGTCAACGCCGGCCCCACAGACCCAGACTCCGACACATCAGACTCCGACTCCGACCGCTGCTCATCAGACCGCTGCTCGGCGGCCGGCGAAGACGACACCACCGCCGTGACCTCATCGGTCCACGGCGACGCCGACACCCTCCCCCCCTCGGTGAGGAACCGCGCCCGCACCCGCACCTTGTAGGTCGCGCCCTCCTCCAAGCCCGACAGCGTCACCGAGGTGGCGTCGCCGCCAGGCCACGCGTTGCCCCGATGGGCCTCATCGGCCTGCCAATACGACAGATACCCCTGATCCTCACGAGCCCACATCACCCGATACCCGAACGGCACCAAACCCGGCGCCGACCACGACACGCTCAACTCCCCCGGCGCACCACTCGACAACACCACCCCGCCGACCTCATCAGCCGCCGACTCCTGAGACTCCTCGGACTGAGACTCCTCGGACTGAGACTCCTCGGACTGCTGCTCCTCGGACTGCTGCTCCTCGGACTGCTGTTCCTCGGACTGCTGCTGGGCCGGCTCCTTATGCTTCTCAATGGGGTCGTCACCGGGCACGAATCGCACATCCGGAGGCGGCGACGCCGCGGCCCGCTCGACGGTGACGGTGTACACCGTGGTTGTGCCGTCGGGCGCCGTCACCGTCGCCGTGATGGTGTTGGCGCCCTCCGCAAGACCAACCTGGTGGCCGTCGGCGCCGGTGTCGGCGTCGGCGGGCGAGACGACGACCTCGGCCTCGTCGTCGAAGGCCTCATAGGTGAGCGTGGCCGAGCTCACCGTGGCGGCCACCGTCGACGAGTAGTCCCTCGTCCCCTTGTCAAAAGTGCCGAAGTCGACGCCGCTCAGCGCCAACGACGTCAACAGCGTGCTCACCGGCGCATCCACGGTCACGATGCTGTCGCTGAGATGGTCGGTCACCCACATGGTGTGACCGTCAGACCACACTCCCTGCGGGCGGACCACGGCGCCGTTCGTCCCCCGGACGTCGACATCGCGCTGCGGCTGGCGATCACCAGTAGCAAGCTCATAGGCGTACAGCTTCGAGTCGTAGAAGTCGGGCACCCACATCGTGACCGTGTCGGACCAGAGGTCGCCCGGAGTGTCGTTGCCGTAGTGGTCGGGAGTATCGCGGCCGAAGTTGGCGAGCCGGACGAGGTCTTTCGATCGGATCCAACGCCCGTCGTCGCGGTCCCATGGCCCAGGAGACATGTCGAAAGCAAACAGCCGGTCGAGGTACCTGTCGGTGACCCACATGGTGTCGCCGTCGGACCACAGGCCCCACCCCCACCGAGCCAATGCGATCGCGATGTCGCTATCGGGCAGACGCTCCCCGGTGGCCAGCGAGTATGCGCGAGCGGTCTTGTCTTTGTGGATGATGATCCAGATCGTCTCTCCGTCGGACCACAGCCCGGTCGGCCAGCGGCCACTCTCGAAGTGGTCGAAGTCGCGGTCGGGCAGACGCTCGAGGGTCTCCAAGTCGAAGGCGAGCAGCGTGTCCGACACTCCGTCGACCGCCCAGAGGACCTCGCCGTCGGACCACACACCGCGCAAGCTCACATCAGTGCCCCCGACCCGGACCGCGCCGCGGCGATAGATGTTCACGGAGTACACCGATTTCGTGGACAGATCAGAGGACACCACGGTGATCGTGATGCGGTTGCTGCCCTGTGCGAGGCTCACTTGGTAGCCGTCGGCGTCGGTGTCGGCGTCGGCGGGGCTGATGGTCACTGTCGCGTTGGCGTCGGTCGCAGCAGCGGTGATGGTGGTCTGAGTGACGTCGTTGTCGACTTGGGCGCTGCAGGGGCAATCACCGGGGGTGAACGTGCCGACGCCGCTGAAGCTGAGCGCGCTGAGCGATGCGTCCGAGGAAAGGGTCGCGACGTTGATCTTGACCACGTTCACGGTGTAGGTCCTGACCTGGGCGCCGAGCGTGACGGTGACGGTGACGGTGTTGGAGCCCAGCGACAGGTCGACCTGGTGGCCGTCGGTGTTGCTGTCGGCGTCGGCGGGGCTGACGGTCACCGTCGCGCCGGATTCCGTGGCGGCTGCGGCGACGGTGGTGGCGCTCACGGTGTTGGCGGCTGCGGCATTGTAGCTGTCGACGCCGCTGCGCAGACCGCCGAAGCTGACGTCGGTGAACGAGAGGCTCGCCAGCCGCGCACGCGCTGCCATCGGGTAGGGGTAGACGATGAGGTCCTCGCTGTCGAGCACCCACATGGTGTCGCCGTCGGACCAGATTGCAGCGGGATCGTCGTTGCCGACTCTGCCCAGCGTGCCTATCTCCAGGCTGGTGTGCCGGTCGGCGTCGTCGATGTCGTAAGCGTAGACCCTGTCGTCTTCGTCGTCGAGGATCCACATAACGTCGCCGTCGGACCACACGTCGCGGGGGTTGCTGTTGCCATGGCGCCTTCCGACACCCCTGATCTTCGTGCTCTGATAGCTGCCGGTGGCGAGGTCGATGATCACCACGCGATTGAAATCGCTGTCGGCGATCCACATGGTGGTCCCGTCGGACCAGATGCCCTCAGGATGAGGATTGGCGATTTCCGCTATGTTGAGCGACGGCCGGTTTGGTCTGGTTCCGTTGCGGTCGTAGGCGGGTCGGCGGTGGCCGGTGGCGGGGTCGTAGGCGTAGAGCCCGCCGTAGAGGCCTTCGAGGGCGTAGAGGTGCTCGCCGTCGCTCCACAGGCCTCCTCCTTCGAATCTGCCGTCGTTGAGGTCGTCGCCGTGGATGTCGTGCACGTGGGTGAGCCGGAAGTCGCGGTCGGTCTGGCGTGCGCCGGTTTGGAGGTCGTAGGCGTGGACCCAGTCGGGGCCGGCGACCCACAAGACGTCGCCGTCGGACCACATGGAGGCGACGGGCGTGGTGTCGGGGTCGAGGCGGATGACGCCGTCGGTGTAGGCGCGTCCCACGCTGATCGTGTACTCGGCGGTGGCGGACAGGTCGGAGGAGACCACCGTGACGGTGACGGCGGTGGTGGCGCCCGCGGCGAGGCTGACCTGGTGGCCGTCGGTCGCGGTGTCGGCGTCGGCGGGCGCGATGGTGACCGACGCGTGCGGGTCAGCGGGCGTCGCCGCGACGGTGACCGATCCGACCGAGCTGTCCACCGCAGCGGCATATGAGCGGGTGTCGGCGCTGAAGGCGCCGATCCCGACTGCGGCGTCGGTGTCGGTCTCGGCCACGGTGAGCGCGCTCAGCGACGCGTCGCCGGTGACGGCGGGAGCGTCGACCCGGGTGACGCGCACCGTGTACACCGCCGACGCGGTCAGATCCGACGAGGCCACCGTGACGGTGACGGTGTTGGCGCCCGCGCCGAGCGCGACCTGATGGCCGTCGTCGGGATCGGAGTTCGCGTCCGCGGGCGCGATGGCGACCGACGCGTCCGCGTTCGTGGGAGTGGCGGTCACCGTGGCAGAAGTGACCGTGGACGGCACCACCGCCGCGTAGCGGCGGTCGTAGGGGTCGAACGCGCCGATGTCGACGCCGC
Source organism: Candidatus Poriferisocius sp. (assembly GCA_965208545.1). Taxonomy (GTDB): domain Bacteria; phylum Actinomycetota; class Acidimicrobiia; order Acidimicrobiales; family Bin134; genus Poriferisocius. Next base: position 3,400,568 of record OZ242341.1, read on the forward strand.
TCAGGCCCAAGGCGCCCAGCGACGCGTCGTCGTCGACCGCGCCGAGCGAGGAGCGCTCCACGGCCACGGTGTAGGTCTCGACCAGCGTCCCGTTGGCGACCGTCACCGTGATCGCGTTCGCGCCCGGCGACAAGTCGACCTGATGGCCCTCGGCGCCGGTGTCGGCGTCGGCGGGCGCGATGACAACCGACGCTCCCGAGCCCGCCGCCTCCGCGGCTACCGTCGTCTGCGTCGTCGCTGACGGCACCCGCACCGAATAGGAGAACCGGCCCGCGGAGAACACCCCGAAGTCCGCGCCGCTCAGCGACAGCGACCGCAGCAGCGCGCTGTCGGGCATCCGGTACGCGAACAGCCTCGACTCGCCGCCGTCGTTCGACTTGCCGCTGTCGGCCACCCACAGCACCGACCCGTCCGACCACAGCGCCGCCGGACGGCCATTGCCCGCGGCGGCCAACGTGTCGAAATCCCCAGCAGGACGCCGCGCGCCCGTCGAGAAGTCGTACGCGTACACCTTGTCGTCGGCCATGTCGGCCACCCACAGCACCGACCCGTCCGACCACAACCCCGTAGGACGGTCGTTGCCCGCCGCATCCAGCGAGCCCACATCATCATCAGGCCGGCGCTCACCGGTCGCGAGATCGTACGCGTACACCTTGCCATCCCAGTAATCGGCCACCCACAGCACCGAGCCGTCCGACCACAGCCCCCGCGGCCAATCGTTGCCCGCCCCGCCCAGCGTCTCGATGCCCAGATGCGGCAGATGAGCACCGGTGGCCAGATCGTACGCATACACCTTGGAATCGGCGCCGTCGGCCACCCACAACACCGACCCGTCCGACCACATCCCCGTCGGAAACGTGTTGCCCGCCCCCCGCAGCGAATCCACATCATCGCCCGGCCGGCGCACGCCAGTCGCGGCATCGTACGCGAACACCTTGTCCTCCACCAGATCAGCCACCCACAACACCGACCCGTCCGACCACAACGCCCCCGGATACTCATTGCCCGCCCCAGCCAACGAGTCGAACTCCGCATCCACCAACCGGGAAAACGCCGCAAGCCCCTGCGCACCAGCACCACCAAACCCAACCGGCACCAACACCCCAGCCAACACCAACACCAACACCGCCGGCCACAACCGCCACCCACAACCGCGAGCAAACATTCCACAACTCCCCGCAAAGCTGAACCGGCACGACTATACCAACCCACAACCGCCATCAACAGCACACCCGAACCAGCCCACCACACCAAACCGCGGACCCTCAGACCACGCCCGACACACAAAATCCCCGACAGACCCGACCACGCCCGACACACAAAATCCCCGACAGGCCCGACCACGCCCGACACACAAAATCCCCGACAGGCCCCTGACAGACCCCCGTGAGGGGGTCGGTGCCGGGTGGGAGGCTAGTTGTTGGCGAAGGAGACGGTGTAGGCGGTGCGGGGGTTCGACTCGGTGTAGTCGGCTCGCTGGGTGCTGGTAAGGCCCGACAGGGTGCAGCGGGTGGTGCTGTCGGTGTTGTGGGTGTACAGCGGGCCAGCCTCGACTTCGATGTAGTGGATGCCCTCGAAGGTGAACTGCTCGCGCAGCCCGCCGTGGTCGTAGTAGGGGTCCCAGGCGGCGGTGATGCGCGTCGCGTTCGACCACTCGCTCTCGCCGCGGACCCACGGAACCGCCACGTCGATGATCCTAGGAGACTGGTACATGCGCACCCGCAGACAGCCCGCCGACGCGGTCTGGGTGACCGTCGCGGTGTTGTAGTCGTGCATGCTCATCCACGCCCGGAACCAGTCGCTGTCGCCGTCACGGTCCACCGTCGCCGACACCGCCGCCTCTCCGGCGTCGGCGCTCACGAACCCCGGCGTGAACAGATGCCGGCGCAGCTGCCAGCGCCACCCGTCGGTGCCGGGCAGGTCCTCGCCCGGGGCCTCCCCCACGGGATCCTCGGCCTCCCCCCACGCATACAGCGTGTAACGCGACCCCAAATACTTGGCCGGCGGCTCCCCGCCGAAGCCGTCTACGGCGCTTATGACGAGCCCCTCGTTCTCGAAATTGGCAGCCGTGCGCACATAATCCCCGGCGGTCCGGTTGAAATAGTGCTCCCAGGAGCCGCCGGTGCGGGAAAAGCCCCCCGAAACCCCGAAGTTGACAAGGCCTCTCAGCCCCTCGGGATCGGAGCCGTCGAGGGTGAAAAGGTTCACCTGCGGCCTGACGTCGTTGAGCAGCGACCCGCCGATGTCGTGCATCCTGAGCGTGAACTGGTTGCGGCGGCCCGCCTCGAGCCCCTCCACCCGCACCAGCTGCGCGCCCGCGCCGGTCGTGAGCGCGCCGAGCGTGAAGCTGTCGTGCAAGAACCCCTCGACGCTCGACCCCACCGCCACCGTGGCAATGTCGGCAGCGACATTGGAACCGAGATTATGCGTCACATCAGTGCTGCGCAGATCGGTCACCGCCACCGTGTAGGTGGACAGCACCACATACGCCTCCCGGAGCCCGCATCTGTGGCAGCGATCCACCAGCGCACCAGCGGGCGCCGACGCCGGATCCGACACCACATCGCTGTAGAACGCCCACACCCCGCCCCTCAGATGCGGCAGCTCCACCCCCACGAAATAATCCCCATCCGACGGCGGCGAAAAATAGGCGCGACGACGCGCATCGCCCCCCACGCTGTGCAACTGGTAATCGTCGTCGCCACCGCTGCCGTCGTTGTCGAGCCGCGTCGCGTCGGCGTTGTAGATGCCCACGATCGCCGCACGGTACGCACCGCGCACATCAACCACATACACCCGGCCCGCCTCCAGACCCGTCATCTTGAACCAGTCCACATCACGAGACCGATGAAACGCACCCCCCACCGAACCACCCGCAGCCACCACACTGCGCGACGCCTCATCGTGGGGCTCATCGAACTGGGCGCCCCAGACCGCCATCATGACCCGAGAGTCGACAAGCTGACCGGAAGTAACTTGGACCCAGCTACCATGGCTGTTGAGGCGGTAGTGGCGGTTCCCGATGGCGAAACCGGGTCCGTCCTCGGCAGGCTGATTGGCTGATTGCAGCTCAAAATGGCAAACAGCGCTTCCCGGACAGTCTGAGCTACGCGAGATGACGACCCAGTAGCGTGTTCCGGGCTTGAGAGTGGCTCCCGGCGGCACGCTGTACCGGTGATCGCGCCAATCGGTGCCTGTAGGTCCAATTATCCTGTCGGGGTGAGTCAGATTCCACAGGAGCTCGCCCGGCGCACCGCTGTTGTCGGCGTGCACCGCCACTCTTGGGGTATTGATTGAAAATGCAGCGCGTCTCCGCATCTGCAGCTCTATTGCGTCCAGCCGCCAGCTGCCCGAATAAGGAGTCCGGAAGCTCTGCGCAATACTTCGCTCAGCGGCTCCTAGGGTGCGGCCTCCTCGGTACGGGTAGTTGGTGACGAGGGGAGTCTCTGCGTTCTGGGGGGCGGCGATGAGCGGCTCGGGGTCGACGAACTCGATCAGCACCGGTTCGATCAGCACCGGCTCGGCGCGTGCTTGGGGCAGCGCGGGCGTGGCAGCGCTGAGGGCGCCAGAGGCGGGCCCCTCGCCGGTGCCGTTGTAGGCCTGCACGGCGTAGTGCAGCGTCTGGCCCGGCGGCGTGGTCGTGTCGGTGTAAGTGGTCGCCTCAGGGGCGAGGCCGTCCGCGATCACCGCCAGCTCGTCAGGCCGGGGGCCGCGCCACACCCGATAGCCCTCCACGGGGCCGCCCCCGGCAAGCGCGGCCCACCACAGCGTGACCGCCCCGAACGGGCCCAGCGCAGTGCCCATCAGCCGCGGCGCGCCCGGCGGCGGCACCGTGTCGGCGATCTCGACGGTGGCCAGACCGGTGAGCGGGCCGCTGCGCTCGGTGCGAGCGAACGGCCCCGAGCCGCTCACCCCGTAACGGGCCCGCATCTGCACCTTGTAGGCGACGCCCACAGGCAGGTTCCGCAGCGTGAACGACGTCACATCGCCCTGCGGGTACAGGTTCCCGCGGGTCTCGCCGTCGCCCAGCTGCCGATAGGTCAGCCACCCCAGATCCTCCTGCGCCCACATCACCCGATAATCATCCGGCACCGGATCAGGCGCCGACCACGAAATCGTCAACTCCCCCGGCGCACCACTCGACACCTCGAACCCGCCGATCTCGCCCCAGCCAAGCCCAGACCCCTCAGACCCCTGCTCAGCCTCCTGCTGGCCGGCCTCCTGCTGCTGTTCCTCAGCCTCCTGCTGGCCGGCCTCCTGCTGCTGATCCTCGGCCTCCTGCTGGGCCTCGCCCTGCGATGACTCCTCATCCTGCTGCGGGTCAGACTTCTGCTGGGCCTCGCCCTGCGACGACTCCTCATCCTGCTGCGGGTCAGACTTCTGCTGGGCCTGCTGCTGCTCTTGATCGTCCTGCTCGCCCTGCTGGGACCGTTCGTCCCGCTGGGCCTGCTCGTCCTGGTGGGGCTCCTGCTGCTGCTGTTGGACGGGCGGGGGCGCGGCGGCGACGGTGACGGTGAGCTCGTCGCTCCACGGCGACGCGGCCACCTTGCCCTCAGCGGTGCGGAACCGCGCCCGCACCATCACCTTGTAGCCGGCGCCCTCATCAAGACCGCTCAGCGTCACCGACGTCGCGTCCCCAGCCGGCCACTCATTGCCCCGATGGGCCTCATCGGCCTGCCGCCACGACAAAAACTCCAAATCGTCGCGCGCCCACCGCACCCGATACTCGAACGGCGCCACCTCTGGCGCCTCCCACGAAACCCTCAGCTCACCCGCAGCATCACTGGCAACCGCCACCCCGGCCAACGAAGGCACCGACTCGCTGGCACCCACCGGCACCGCCACCGACGCGCCCAGCGCCAACACCGCAAGCGCCGCCGCCCAGCGCCTCACCCCGCGGCGGTTTCTCGGGCGGGGGGGGGGGGGGCAACCAGCCGTCACCTCGCGCACCCGCCACACGCCCACCCTCACCGAATCGCTCACCGCACCAGCCTCCATAAAACAACCGACATCAACACTGTCCTGCCGCCAATAGCAATGCTGTATAACACACCCCAATCAGCACGACAATGCTGCCGCGCCGGACTGCCCCTACTCGATTCGTCAGTGGCGGCAGGCACCGTCAGATCGCAGATGACACGGACCGCCCAACACATAGCGGCCAACGACCCAATGTTCTGGGCAGACCGCCAGGGGCTCACCACCGGGGAGATCCAAGCGCACCTCGCCGAGATCCAAGACACCTCGGTGAGCCCCGAAAAGCCATCACGGCCTGTCAGGGGGCCTGTCGGGAATTTTGTGTGTCGGGCGTGGTCTGAGGGGCGTTTTGTCGCGGGTGTGGCGGGCCGGTTTGGGTGTGTTGTTGGCGGGTGGTGTGTGTGGGCTGGCATGATGGTGTCAGTCCGGTTTGGCTGGGGGGTTCGTAGTGTCTGTTCGGGGTGTGGTGCGCGGTGGGGTGCGTCGGTGGTGGTCGGCGGTGTTGGTGTTGGCGGTGTTGGTGTTGGGTGTGGCGGCGCCGGCGGGGGCTGGGAGCGGCTCGGGCGACGGCGGCGCGGCGTGGGGCCGGGTGGCGGGCGGCGATGTTTCGCTGGGCGCGGGTCATGTGCTGCCGTATTCGCTGTGGTCTGACGGTGCGACGCTGTGGGTGGCCGATCCGGTGGCGGGTGCGGTGCTGGCCTATGGCCTGGCGGCGGGGGAGCGCCGCGCGGGCCGCGACCTCGACGGGGCCGAGGTGGGGTTTTGGATGCCGATGGGCGTCGGCGGCGACGGGTCGGTGTTGTGGGTGAGCGATCTGGCCAGCGAGAGGGTGTTCGCGTTCGATCTGGTGTCGGGCGCGCTGTTGGCGGGGCGCACGGTCGTGCCGGGTTTCTCGCCGCGCGATGTGTGGTCCGACGGGGACACGCTGTGGGTGGTGGACCCCTCAGGGGGCGGGCTGGCCGCGTTCGACGCGGCGACCGGCGACGCGCTGGAGGGCCGGTCGCTGGCGGGGATAGCGGGGTCGGGCACGCGTGGGCTGTGGTCCGACGGGGCCACGATGTGGGTCGCCGACGGCCCCGCGGCGGCGATCCGGGCCTACGACCTGGCGACGGGCGAGCCGAGGCCGCAGTCGGGGTTCGCCGGCCTGGCCGACGCGGGCAACTCCGACCCGGCGGGGATCTGGTCAAACGGCGACACCATGTGGGTGCTGGACCACCTGCGCCACCGCGTGTTCGCCTACCGCATGGCCCCCAACAACGCACAACAACCCCAAACCCAACACCAAGCCCAAGCCGACCAGCAGAACGCCGACCAGCAGAACGCCGACCAGCAGAACGCCGACCAGCAGGACCAAGGTCAGCAGCAGGACGCCGAGCAGAACGGCGACGAGCAGCGGCAAGAGGCCGAAGAGGACAATGCCGATCAGCAGCAGGACCAAGCCGAAGGCAACGCCCAAGAGCAAGAGACGGGCGACGAGCAGCAGGGTCAGGCTGATGGGCAGGCCGACGGCCAGCAGAACGGCGACGAGCAGCAGCAGGGTCAGGCTGATGGGCAGGGTCAGGCTGATGGGCAGGCCGACGGCCAGCAGAACGGCGACGAGCAGCAGGGCGGCGAGCAGCAGCAAGAGCAGCAGCAAGAGCAGGTTGCGGTGGTGCGGGCTGAGGACGAGATCGGCGAGGTGGTGCTGTCGAGCGGTGCGGCAGGGGAGCTGACGGTGTCGTGGGAGGCGCCGGTGCTGGTGCCGTTCGAGTACCGGGTGAGCTGGGCGCGTGAGGATCTTGAGCTCTTGTCGTTCCGGTTCGAGAACGAGGCTCATCGCGGCAACGAGTGGCCCGCCGCAGACGCCTCCTCGGTGACCCTCACCGGTCTCGAGGAGGGCGCCGCCTACAAGGTGCAGCTGCGGGCGCGGTTCCGCGACGCCCGGGGCAGGGTGTCAGCGTCGCCGTGGACCAACGAGACCACAGCGACCGTGCACTCAGCGACGACACTGCTCGCCCACCAGCAAGCCGAACAGCGCGACGAACAGGACGACGGCGAGTCTTCCCAGCAGGAAGGGCAGGGCACCCAGGACGATCAGGACGCCGAGGCGCCCCAGATCGAGCTGCCGCCGCCGCAGGTTGAGTTCGTCGAACCAGAGGACGACGAGGAAGAGCCCGTCGCCGCCCAGCAGAACACCGACGACGATGCCGAGGAGTACGTCCCATTCGCCTCTGACCGCGACAAGAACTTCGTTCCGGCGCTTCCGCGGCTCGGTTCGGCCGGCCAGTTGGTGGACGTCCCGACCGACCTGTGGTCTGACGGGACGACGGTCTGGGTGCTCAGTGGGGGGCGCAAGAGGGTCTATGCGTTCGATTGGGACACCGGCACGCTCCTCAGCACACTCAATCTCCAGCAACTGCTGGGAAACTCGAACGTCAAGGGGATCTGGTCTGACGGTGAGACCCTGTGGCTTGCCGACGACTACGGCCTCAGGTCGAAAGTCGTCGCCATGGACATCGACACTGGCAGCTTGCTGCCCGACGAGGACTTTGCGCTCCCTATTGACCCGTGGGCTTATCCGGCCGATCCCGAGTCGCTGTGGTCTGACGGAGTCCTCATGTGGGTGCTCGACCAATTGACGATGCGCATACATGCCTACGAAGTCGACAGCGGCGAACGGGTGAGTTCCCGCACCATCACTCTCGCCCCGCAGATCGCGCAGAAGCGTGTGGCTCAGGGCATCTGGTCCGACGGCGTCACCATGTGGGTCGCGAACAGCTCCAAAGGCAAGCTGTTCGCCTGGGACTTGGCGACCGGCGTCCGCCGCAGCCAGCTGGATTTCACAGTGAGCAAGTACCGGAGCGAAGGAATCTGGTCCGACGGCGTCACCATGTGGGTCGCGAACAGCTCCAACGGCAAGGTGTTCGCCTACAACATGCCGGTCTCGGCGGCGCTGAGGTCGCTGTCGATCTCCGATGTGGACTTCGGGGTGTTCCAGACCGGCACGTTCGCCTATGCGGGCACCGCAGCGGCGGGCGCGACGTCGGCGACGGTGACCGCGGCGGCGGCGTTCGCGGACGAAGCGACGGTCACGGTCGCGTGGGAGGCTGCTGACGGCACGACCGGCACGGGTGCCTCGGCGACGCTGTCGGAGGGCGACAACACCATCACGGTCACCTCGTCCTATGACGCCGACGGCGATGCGGACACCGACAACGCCGACGTGCGCACCTACACCGTCACCGTGACCGTTCCGCCGGCAGCCGACAACAGCTGACGAGCGGCACCGGGCACACGCCGTCTCCGAAACGAGCGGTGACCCGCCGGCGGGCGCTCGGGCGACTGACGGGCCGAACCCGCGCCAGTCAATAGCACGTTCCTACCAGCATTTCAATGTCGGCACAGGTCTATCGGCACGGGTCCTGTAGAGTCGGCTCAGAATCAGCCTGAAGTGGATTGTAGGTGGGATGCTCATGGGAGCCTTGGACAAGTCATCGCGAAGCGTCTGGTCGCCACGCCGGTCCGCTCGTCGAATAGCTGTTGGAGTGCTCGCAGTAGGGCTGCTGGTGGCGGTCGTGGCGGTCGGACCCGTCTCCGCGCAGGACGAGGAGACCGACTGCGCTGCGAGCACGGCGACTACGTGCTCGGTGACCGTTGGCGGCGCTCAGGTCAGCGGCACGCAGACGTCTGACGACGACGTGGACTGGTTCTCTTTCTCGGCCACAGCGGGACAGAGCTATCTGGCGATCCTCGGGTCGCAGCGGTACCTCACCGGGGTGTATGACAGCACGGGCAATTTGCTGCCGGGCACGAACCGGCCGTACCAACAGAATGGCGGCCTGGGCCAGATCAGCTACGCGTTCGACGAGCGGGACCGCCTTGGCAACTACCAGAGCTTCTCGGTCAGCGAGACCGGTACGCACTACATCTCGGTGAACAGAGGGGGCCTCTCGTTCCATGACTCGTATTACGTGGAGCTCAAGACGCTAACCGACGACTTCACCTCGACCACTGCGACCACCGGGACGGTGGCCGTGGGCGGCTCCATTGACGGGAACGTCGACTTCAGCTTCGATGTGGACTGGATCAAGGTTGTCTTGGAGCAAGACGTCAACTACGTCGTGACCATGACCGCCCGTCCTTTCAGCTCCGCTATGCGTTACCACTTCGGGCGGTCCCACATGATGGCGGAGATCGTCGGCATCTACGACTCCTCGGGCACCAAGCAGGCGAGGACCTCGGCAAAGCCGGCCAATGAAATCGACTACGACTTCGACGAGGCCATCGTCAGGTTCGAGCCTGCTTCGGCAGGGAACTACTTCGTCGCCGTCACAGGGCACGGCACCGACAACGGCCCCTACGCGGTCTCGGTGGTCGGGGATACGGCGATCAAGTTCGGCTCGCCGGCCTATGCGGCTGTGGAGGGCGGCACCGCAGTCACCGTGGAAGTGGTCGTTTCCGAGGCTCCCACGACAGCGGTGACGATCCCGCTGAACGTCTCCTATGGCGGCGACGCCACAGCCGAAGACCACTCCGCGATCCCCGCGTCGGTGACCTTCGACGTGGCTGCGACCACGGCGACCTTCACCGTTTCGGCCACCAACGACAGCGACGACGACGACGGCGAATCGGTCACGATCAGCTTCGGCGACCCGCCGTCGGGCTACGCCGCCGCGGGGTCCACCACGGTGAGCTTTGTGGACAACGACGGCCCGGTCCTGGTCGGCAATACCGGCCAAACCGAGAAGTCCGCCGAAGCTCTCGTCGACCATGACTACGCGCAGCGGTTCACAACCGGCAGCAACACCGGCGGCTACAACTTGACCAGCGTCGATGTCCGCCTCGAAACCGAGCTCGGCAGCAGTGTCGCCGCCCCGACGGTGAGCCTCGTCAGCGGCACATCACCCAGCACCGGCACCGCGACCGCGCTCACGGCTCCCGCCTCGCTCGATGCAAGCTCGGCTCCCAAGAAATACACCTACACCGCCCCGTCGGGCACCAGGCTTGACGCTTCCACCAGCTATTGGATCGTTGTCGAATCTGCCGCGACCGGCGGCGAACACGTCCATTGGACGGTCACCGAGTCCGACGGAGAGGACCGCTTCTATCCCGGCTGGAGTATCGAGCACGAAGTGTGGCGCCGCAGCGCATCCGCCGTCGGCTCCTACACGGCCCAACCAGACCCAGGCCGTTCCATGATGCTCCAGATTCACGGCACGCCGGTCGGCGGTCTGTAGCCCCACCGGAGACAAGCGTCACTGTCGGGGTTGCCGGGACTCTCACGCCAGGGGGTTACGGCCCGGTCCGCAGCGTGCTAGGCAAGGCGTCAACCTCGCCGTGGACTGAGGAAGCCGCAGCGAGCGCCTAGCGGGCTGCGCTGAGGGTGCCGATGCGGTAGCCGCGGCGCGGCACGGTGACAACCACTTCTGCGCCTGCCGAGGCGTCGCCGAGCTTGCCGCGGAGCCGCTTGACGGTGCTGCGGACGACGGCGCTCGAGGTCGCAGCACCGTCCCCCCACACCCGCTGCGCCAACTCGCTGTGGCTGAGTGTGCGGTCGGGGTCGGAGGCAAGCTCACGCAGCAGGCGCCGTTCGAGCCGCGACAGCCGCACCGGCTCGCCCCGCACCCACGCAGCGCCGTTGTCGAGGTCGATCGTGCAGTCGCCGACGCGGGCGGTGTTCGTCGCATGCACGACCGGTGCGGGAGAAGTGCGGCTGCGGGCGACCCGCACCCGGGCGAGCAGCTCGCTGGCCGAGAACGGCGTGGCGATGTAATCGGTCGCTCCTGCGTCTAGCGCCTGGTGGACGGCGTCGGGGCGGGCGTGGTCTGCCATGACGATGATGGGCGCAGCGGTGGCGCCGCGCAGAGCTGCCAGCGAGCCGTTGCTGTCGCCGGGGTCGGCGCCGAGCTCGACCAGCACGGTTCTCGGCGAGACGTCGACCGCTCGCTCAGCGGCCTCCGCGGTGTCTGCGGCCTCGACGACCTCGAATCCGGCCGAGGTCAGGGCCTGGAAGGCCACGTGGCGGGTGCGTGCGTCGGCGGGGACTATCAGCACGCGCTCGCGGGACATGCTGTGGCCGGTGGCCCCGTCAGAGGCGCCGGGCTGACCGGCGCTCGCCATACGGCCGACCAGCTCGGTCATCTGGGTTGCCTGGGCGTCAATCAGGTGCACCAGCAGCGCTGTGTCGGCCCGGTCGAGGCGGTGCAGCGACTCGAGCAGCGTGGTGGTGGACCCCTTGACAGAGATGATGCGGGATCGCAGCTCTTCCCTGAGGCGTTCCAGATTGCGTGTGCCGCTCCCGGTGAGCGGATCTGAGTTGTTGGGGCCTTGATCGCCGAGGGGCGCCATGGTCACGATGACCGATTCGAGGCTGCCGTCGGGGGCAGTCATCGGCGTGGCATTGATCGACACCGCCAGCGACCTGCCGCCGCTGCGGGTCATCTCGATGCGCTCGCCGCGCACGATCTCGGCTGCCGGGAGTATCTGGGCCAGGGGGAGTTCGAGCAGGGAGATCTCCTGGCCGTCCTCGCGCCGAATGGTCATGATCTCGAGCAGGCGCGCCGGGGGCTCGTCGGGGGAGTGCAGGTCTTTGACGATCCGCAGCGCTTCCCGGTTGACCATGACCGCATCGCCGGAGGGGTCGAAGACGAGCACGCCGACCGGGGACGTGTCGATCAGCGCTCGCAGCGCGTTGTGCGCGTTGTCGGCGTCGCGGCGCCTGCGTGCGTTCTCCACGATGAGCGCAGCCTGTGAGGCGAAGATGTCCAGTGCGGCTTGATCTTCAGCGCCGAGGCCCGAGCCGCCCTTTGTGCTAGCCATGTAGATGGCCCCGATGGTGTGGTCCTTGCGTCGGATGGGCGCGAGCATCACCGACTCGATGGGCACGGGGAATTCGAATTCGGGAAGACGCTTTTCCACGCGGTAGGAATCGAAGTTCTCGATTTGCAGCGACCCTTCGATCTTGCTGAAGTGCTCGAAGAGATCAACGCCATTGGGGCTGGTAGAGAGCAGTGCGTGCTCGGCGTGGGAGGTGCCGGAGCTGAGAAAAAGCTCGGCGGCGCCAGTCTTGTCGACGACGGTGATGACACCTAAGTGGGCGCCGACAAGAGCGCGCGCACTGTCGATCACGAGCTGAAGGACGCTCTCGAAACTCAACGCGTCTCCGATGCGACGAATGGCGTCGCTGAGCTCTCGCATCCGGTCGCGTCCCGCATCCGCTCCGTCAAGGTCGAAGACTGCGGGGGGCGACAGTGCCGCGGCGTCGGCGGCTTCAGATCGCATATCTGGCTCCAGGTCGGTCACAACGCCACGAATCCTACCGCTGTGGCAAGTCGATGCTGCAAGCGTGCTAGACATAGTTCTATCAGCATGGTCGCAGCTTTTGTAGCATTTGTTTGACCTATCCATCACAATTATGCTCATTTCGACAAGTTGGTGTTGCGAATGTGACAGCAACAGGTCGGAAAACTCGTATGATGGGCTTACAGCTTTCTCGGTGGGCCTGCACCCCGTGAGGCGTCAAACAGGCGGAAGCCAGGTGCGGAAAGGGACAATTGGTGGAAAACACGACCCGCAACGACTTTCTGTCCCTGCTGGACATAGCGAGATTCGGTGCGTGCGTCGCTGATGTCGGCGGCGAGATCATCTACTGGAATCGTGGAGCGGAGGAGATCACGGGCATCAGCGCTGCGGATGCCCTCGGGCGACGCAGCCATGACGTCATCCGCGCGCTGGCTTCCGACATGGCGTCAAGCTCGCCGGACCCCGGCGAGGCGTCGAGCGGCGAGGCGCCGGCCGTCGCTGAGGAGCGGGCCGCGGGCACGATGCAGCTTGCGCTAGTTCCCGTGGTGCTGACCGACCTCGCCGATCGCAATACGCTTGTCGCCTACCTGTTCGACGCCTCGTCTGTCTCAGTCGCATCCGGCTCGACCGGCTTTGCCGCGGACGCGTTGCGCGCGGCGCGCCGCCCATCTCCTGACACCGCCGCCGGGGTCAGCAGGCTGTCCCCACGCGAGGAGGAGATCCTGCGGCACATGGCCGCCGGGGCACAGACCGAGCAGATCGCCGAGGATCTCGACATCAGCATCCACACCGTGCGCAACCACATTCGCGGGCTGCGGACCAAGCTCGGCGCGAGGACGAAACTCGACGCCGTGGTCATCGCCATGCGCGAGGGGCTGCTCTAGCCGCTGACCGCCGCGCCGCCGGATCTGCCGGCACCGCTCGGATCACGCCGACTGCCGGCTCCAACGGCCGACGCCTCGTCGCCGCGCTGCTGCATGCAACGCTGAGCGCGAACGCCGCAGCGACGATCCCCGTCGCACTGAGGGGCTTTACCGCGCCGCCGTGATGCGGCACACTTGTGTCTGTGGCTGGTGACACTCCTGTAGCGACACAGGTGAAGCTTTCCGGCACCTCGGCGGCGGCGAGCGCATCGACGCCGGGAGGCGCGTGCCGGGCCGAGCTGATCCTGTGACGAACGGCCGACCCACCCGATCGCGAGGGGGGGGGGGGGGGTTCACCGGACGGGTCGGCGTGCGGCTCGCGTTAGCGGCGCTGGCGTTGGCGCTGGTCGCGGGCGTGCTGGGGCCGATCCCCGCCAGTGCCGATCCTGACGCGCAGGGGCCCGGCGCGGACGAGATCGGCGAGGTGGAGGTGTCGAGCGAGGCGCCCGGCGAGCTGACGGTGTCGTGGGTGCCGCCGGCCGAGGAGCCGCACGAGTACCGGGTGAGATGGGCCCCGCAGGACGCGGAGTATCTGTCGTACTGGCAGCCCGACGAAGAGCAGCGGGGCAACGAGCGGCCGCCGGGCGATGCGACCTCGCTGACGCTGAGCGGCCTCGACGAGGGTGGCACCTACAAGATCATGCTGCGGGCCCGCTGGCGCGACGAGCAGGGACGGTTCTCTGCGGGCCCGTGGACCGACGAGATCACCGCGGTGGTCTCGCGCCCGCCGTTGACCGCGCAGTCTCAAGAATCTCAAGAGGCCGACGATGACGGCGAGGCCGACGAGCCCGACGAAGACGGCGAGGCCGACGAGCCCGGCGAGGCCGACGAGCCCGACGAAGACGACGAGGCCGACGAGCCCGAAGAGGCCGACGAGGCTGGGCAGCCCGACGGCCCCGGGCTGGCGGCGCTGTTCGAGCTGGTGCCGGCGGCGCATGGGGGCCAGGGCAGCGAAGCGACCGTGCGGGTGCGGTTCAGCGAGCCGCTCGCGGTGAGCTTTACGACGATGCGCGACGAGGCGTTCGAGGTGGACGGGGCGCGGATCACCCGCGCCAAGCGTGTCGAGGGCCGCAGCGACCTGTGGGATCTCACCTTGGAGGTGACACACGACGGCGCGGTGACCCTCACGCTTCCCGCCGGCGACGGCTGCGACGCCCAGTTCGCCGTGTGCACCGCGGACGGGCGCGCGCTGGCCTTCCCGATCGAGGCCGTTATCGCAGGCCTCGAGGACGAGCCGCGGGTCGCCCGCTCCCATTTCGAGCACGATCATCTCGAGGGCGTCGTGCTGAGGTCGCTGGCGCTCCACGACCCGGTGCTGGGCTACGAGCTGGTGCTCGACGAGCTGTTCCATCCCGACCGGGCGGCCTACACCACGACCACCACCGCCGATGCGCGCTACGTGTGGGTGACCGCGGTGCCGGCCGACGACCCCATGACCGTCGAGATCGGCCGCCTCGTCGACGGCGTGTTCGAGCCGAGCGGCACCGCGGCCGACGACGACTGCGGGTCCGAGTCGGTGTCGGAGGAGGTGTCGGAGCCCCCGCCGCCGATCTGCCGCCGCGTCGAGCTGCTCGAGGGCTCCACCGACATCGAGGTGCGCCTGGAGTCGACCGACGACGAGGGCAACACCGAGCAGCACCGCTACACCGTGGTGGTCGCGAAGCTGGCCGGGCCCAAGGCGCCGCTGGCCTACCGCCACGTCCCGCTCGCCGGCGACTACAGCTCCAGACCTCACGGGGTGTGGTCTGACGGTGACACGGTGTGGGTGGCTATGCGCGACGGGGGCCGCCCCGTGAGAGTCGCCGCGTACGACCTCGCCAGCGGTGCCCGCAACGACGCCTTGTGCCTGTGCTCGATCACCGCCGCCGGCAACGGCGCCCCCTGGGGCATCTGGTCAGACGGCATCACCATGTGGGTCGTCGACACCGATGACACCAAGGTGTACGCGTACGCGCTCGCCGGAGGCGAACGCGACACGGCCAAGGAATTCGACCTGCACGCCGACCACATAAATCCTCGCGGCATCTGGTCCGACGGCACCACCATGTGGGTCGTCCAGGAAAATTCGAGCAACCAAAAGGTGTTCGCGTATGCGCTCGCGGGAGGCGAGCGTCAACAGACACAAGAGTTCGACCTGGACACGGGGTGGCGTGCAGACCTCAATGAACGCCATGGGATGTGGTCAGACGGGCACACCGCATGGGTTGTCGACGGCCTCGCTCGAGCAGTCATCGCACACCGCTTGTCCGACGGACAGCACGAAGAAGCAAACAGCTTCAGTCTCACCCTGGAGGGCGCGACGTTCGCTTCGGCGGACGATAGCGACGAGGAGCCATTCGGGGTGTGGTCTGACGGCGTCACCATGTGGGTCTCCGTCCGCCCTCACAAGACGAACCAGACTCAAGTCGGCACCAGGCTGCTCGCATATCGGATGCCGGCGGGGCCGCGGCTGGGCTCGCTGAAGGTGTCCTACGCCGATGCCGGCGGCAACCTCGTCGAAGCGGATATCGGCCGTTTCCTGCCCGCCACGACCCGCTACAGCACCGTCGTGCCCGCGACCGCCGAGACCGTCACGATCGAAGCCGAGGAGGCGTACGCCGACTGGATCCCGACGTTCTCGACAACCGACGCCGACCTCGACGCCGCTGGGCACCAGGTGCAGCTCGAACCGGGGCTCAACACCGTGGAGATCACCGTCACCTCACCCGACGGCTTCGAGGGCGCCCCCGAAGACGGGCACATCACCCGCACCTACACCGTGGAGATCAGCCTGCCGCCCTCGTTGCCCGGCGCCCGCAACCCCCACCGCGACATCCTGGTGGGCGAGGCAGGGCTCGGCGCCATCTCGGGCATCTGCAGAGCCGGCGACACGCTGTGGCTCCTGGAGTTTGCACCGGTAGGCATGCGGCACGCGATCCGGGCGTACGAGTATCCCGAGCTCGTTCGGGATCCGAGCAAGGACTTCGAATTAACTGCTGAAGCCAACGCCGTGGGCATGGACTGCTACGACACCACGATCTTGGTGTGGGAGTCGCACGTATTGGAGGCCTCCCATGTGCATGTCCTCGATTCGGAGACGGGCGAGCGGATCCGCGGGTTCTTCGCGGGTCCGGCCTTTTGGGGAGGCCTGTTCACTGACGGCTTCACCTTGTGGTCAGGAGCCGACGGGACCACGCTGTACGCCTTCGATGTCGCGGACGGCTCGCGTACGCCCGACCGCGACATCACGCTTGATGCAGACAACGATCGCCCGCGTGGCATCTGGTCCGACGGGACCACGCTGTGGGTCGCGGACCACCGCGAGCATGAGGACCCCCGCGATGCACACGTGTACGCGTACTCGTTGGCCACGGGCGAACGCAAGCCGGGGTTGGACATCAGCGGGATTGCCCAGGATCCGAACGAGATCTGGTCTGACGGCGAGACGATGTGGATCGCGGCCAGCCTCACAAGCTCGCCAGAGGGGCGAGTCTTTGCCTACAACCTGCCGCGGGGGCCGGTGCGGCCGTCGTTGGCGTCGCTGTCGATCGACGGCGACCCGCAGCATCTCAAGCCCGGACGCCTCGGATACCTGGTGCCGGTGCTGGCCGCGCAGGACACCGTCACGCTGTCGGCGACGGCAGCGCATTCGGACTGGACGGTAACCGTCACGGCGGCAGCGCCCGGCGCCAGCCCGCAGACGCTGAGCCCCGACACCCCGGGCAACTACACGGTGCCGCTCACGAAGGGCACCGAGCCCAACACCGTCATTATCACCGTCACCGACCCGACCCCCGATGCCGCCGCCGATCCGCCCGAGCTGGCAGAGCGCATCTACACGGTGCTGATCGACCGCCCCGACTCGAGCCGGGCGGGGTCATTGCAGCGACGCATCGACCTCGACCCCGTGGGCGGCCCCGGCGACGCCGACCTGGGCTGGCTGTGGTCCGACGGCGTCACGCTGTGGGCCCTCGACAGCGGCCCCCGCGAGCTCACGGCGCGGGCGTGGGACCGCGCCAGCGGCCGCCGTACCCCCGGCTCAGACATCATCAGCGACGCGGATACCGATCTCGGGACCGGGCTGTGGTCCGACGGCGACACCATGTGGATCATCAACGAGGATGCCGGCTATGTGAACGCGTACGATCTCGCCACTGGCGAGCGCCGAATTGCCGATGAGCCGGTGCCAACACTCTATGATGTAGGGCTTCTTTCGCGTTCCGACCGCAATTTTGACCCAGTAGGGCTGTGGTCCGACGGCGACACGATGTGGATCGGCGACCACGGCGGCGACCGGATGCAGGCGATCGAATTGGCCACCGGCCGCCGCCGACTCGATGCCGACATCGACATCGCCGATCTGAGCGAGCGGGCCGACGTGTGGTCCGACGGCGAGATCATCTGGGTGCTGTGCGGCAACGCGATCTGTGCCCGCGAGCTCGCCGGCGGCGCCCGCCGGACAGATCTCGACTTCACCGGGCTCGCCGCCGCCGGCAACAGCCGACCGGCAGGCATCTGGGCCGACCCCGCCGCCGGCATCATGTGGGTGCTCGACGCCGAGGACCGCGCCGTGTACGGCTACCAGATGCCGCCCAGCACCGCGCTCGACCGCCTCACCCTCACCGGCTCCGGCACCGGCACCGAGCGAGACGGCGACGACTTCCCCTTCGGGTTCGACCCCATCCGGCTCGACTACCGCGTCCATGTGCCCGCCTACGGCGCGGGCGAGTCCGAGCCGGCCACCATGACGCTGCGCGCCGACACAGCCGACGAAGCGGCCACGGTCGAGGTCGCGTACCGGCACGGCGACGCCGCCCCCGCGACAGCAGACGAGGGTGTCCCAGGCAGCTACGAGATCCCCCTGGCGCGGGGCACCACCGACATCACCGTCACCGTGTCGGTCGGCGACCGCTCTCGCATCTACCGGCTCGAGGTCGATCGGCGCACCATCGTGCCCTACGCCCGCGCACCCGACCACGACCTGACATTCGACAGCCGATTGCCTGCCGGCAATCTGTGGTCCGACGGCACCACCATGTGGATCTCCGACTATCTTGGGGACAAGGTCGTCGCCTACACCACCGCGACGGGTGAGCGTGACGCCGCCAAGGACGTCACGCTTGATGAGGCCAACACCTCTCCACGAGGCATCTGGTCCGACGGGACCACCATGTGGGTGGCGAACCCAACAGCAGCCGGCTCGGAAGCTCACCTGTTCGCGTACACCCTGGAGACAGGCGACAGAGACGAGTCCAAGGAATTCGCACTCGGCGACGATGCCGCCGGCCCCGCAGGGCTGTGGTCTGACGGGACCACGATGTGGGTCGCCGATTCCGGTGCGGAGAACTTTGGCTCACCTACGACGATCTATGCGTTCACGCTGGAGACCGGCGCCCGAGACGCGTCCAAGGACATCGAAATGCCCGACTGGATCGGGACCCCCATCGTCGGCATCTGGTCTGACGGGACCACCTTGTGGGGCAGCACGACCGGTGCCACTGGCGGACCTGGCAGCGGCTGGATCTATGCGTTCACGCTGGAGACCGGCGCCCGGGACGCGTCCAAGGACATCGACACCCTCCTCGGCAACGGAGACCGGTCGCCGCGGGGGATCTGGTCCGACGGCACCTGGCTGTGGCACGCATCGGACAGTGGAAACAACACGAACAAGCTCTACGCCTACAACCTGCCCCGGGCGAGCCAGCTGATCAAGGAGTTCCGAATCGAAGGCGCCGACACGTCCGAGTTCGACCCTCGCCTCAGAAATCAATCATTCGTGCTGCCTGAAGGCCTGCGCTCGCTGACCGTCACCGCAGTGCCCGCCGACCCCCTGTCGCTCGTGGGGTGGACGCTGGAACAAATAGGGCACGAAAGTAAGGGCCTCTTCCAGTACGGGCAACCGACGCCGCCGCTCGACTTGACCCGATACCCAGGAGCGCTGCCGTCCGGCGGTACGCAACTTTTTCTAAAGGTACGATCTCCTCTAACGGCTGATCCGCCTGCAGGCTCGGACCCCTATCTGGTTTTCGTGCGGGACCGATATCAGATTATTGACATCCACGCATCTGTGTGGGAAGACGCCGGCGATCGTGACCGTTCGCGCTACATCGAGACCGAAGAAGCAGGCCTCGACCGGACTTTCGGGGTCTGCGCGACTGCGGACACATTCTGGATTCTCGAGTGGGGGCTCTCAGGATCGCCCAACGTAATTCGGGCGTTCGACCGCTCCGACCTGAGTCGAGACTCGAGCAAGGACATCGTGCTCACGGACATCGCACCCGAGAATGTGTATCATCTCGATTGCGACGGCACGACGCTCTGGCTGTACGAGGAAGGCTCAAACGACCTGTCAGTGCATGCCGTGAACTCGCAGACTGGTGCACTCGTCCGCACTCTCGACGTGGGCAAAGACGACCTCCTTATCGGTCCCGGAGGAATAGCGACGGACGGTACGACCGTGTGGGTCGGAGAAGACAACCCGAACCGGCTCTACGCGTTCGCGGTCGCCGATGGGGAGCGATTGGCCGGCGAGGACATCGATCTGCACGCGGACAATGCCCGGCCGCGGGGCATCTACCTCGACGGCACGACGGTATGGGTCGCAGACCAGGCCGACGGCTTCGTGTATGCGTACCGGCAGGACACCCACGCCCGCGACCCCGAACTGGACATCGGAGGCATTGGTGGCAATGCCTGGGACATCTGGTCGGACGGTGAGACCTTGTGGGTCAGTTACAGCCTCGGCGGTGGCTCTGCGGGGCCGGTTCGCGCCTATGTGATGCCGCGGCGCACGGCGCTCGTGGAGTTGGGTGTGTCGGGGGTGGATGACCTGGGGTTTGTGCGCCCGAGGGGCGCTTCGGACACCGAGGACTACAGCTACGCGGCGACGGTGCCGTCGGGGTCCACGTCGGTGACGGTGAGCTACACCAAGGAGTACTCCGCGGCGACGGTGACGGTGGCGGCCGCCGAGGCCGGCGCCACGGTCACCGGCGACGTGGTGGACCTGGGCGGGCTCGACGAGGTGACCGTGACGGTCACGGTGAGCTTCGGCACCGAGTCTGAGGTGTACACGATCGTGCTGACCCGCTCGGCGCTGGCCGCCGTGAGCAGCGACGCGTCGCTGAGCGCGCTGAGCGTGCAGGACCCCGACGGCGGCGAGGTCGCACTGGGTTTCGCTGCCAGCCAGTTGAGCTACCGCACCCGTGTCACGGCGGAGGTCACCTCGGTGACGCTGACGGCGCAGCCCGCCGACGGTTCCGCATCGGTCGTGGTGACCGCCGACCCGCCGGCGACGTGCACGGGCACCGTCGCCCAGACGTGCGAGGTGGCGCTCGCGCCGGGAGACAACACGGTGACCGTCACCGTGTCGGCATCCGACGGCGTCGCCGAGCGCCGCTACACCGTCGTCGTGCACCGCACCGCGGCGCTCGCGGCCGAGCCGTCGCGCGACATCGAGCTGGAGGGCGCCTGGGCGTCGTCGCTGTGGTCCGACGGCGAAACCCTGTGGGTGCTCGACCGAGGCGTGACCCGGATCGAGAACGGCGCGATCGTCGATCCAGCCCTGGCGGGCGACGCCGCTGCGCGTCTGCACGGGTACTCGCTGGCCACCGGGGCACGCGACCCCGACCGCGATATCGCGCCGGTCGCTCCCGAGTCCGACGACCCCACAGCGATCTGGTCCGACGGCGACACCCTGTGGGTCGCCGACCTCGAAGACGGGAGACTCTACGGGTACCGCTGGCCCGACGGCGCTCGCCGCCCCAGCAGGGATCGTTACCAGATCAGGAATTCCACGGGCCTGTGGTCGGACGGGAGCATCCTGTGGGCCGCCGAGGCGCTCGGCGATGATTTGCGTGCGTATCCGCTGGCGCGACCGGGGCGCATCTCGAACCGCGACATCCGGGCGCAGTCGTCGGCCGGTGATCCCGCGATCTGGGGTGTGTGGTCTGACGGCGAGACGATCTGGATCTCCGATTGGGACAACGGGGCCGTGACTGCGTACTCGCTCGCAGACGGGTCGCGCCGCGCTGCGCTGGACTTCGACGTGGCGGCGGCGGGTGTGACCAACCCGGCCGCCCTGTGGTCCGACGGGGTCACCATGTGGGTGTCGGAGTTGCAGAGCCGGCGGCTGCGAGCGTTCGCGATGCCGCCGAGCGCCGCGCTCGCGTCGCTGCGGCTGAGCGGCGACGGCGTCGACGCCCCGCTGGCGCCGCGGCGCCCCAGCCAGCAGGTGCGGGTGCCCGCGAGCGTCGCCTCGGTCACCTTGCACGCGCAAGCACTGTGGCCCGACTCTGCCGTCGAGGTCCGCCTCGGCGACGTCGTCCAGGCCTGCGACGCGGCGGCCGGCTGCGCGCTGGCGCTCGAGAACGGCGAGAACACGGTTACGGTCACCGTCACCTACAGCGGCACCGCGACGCCCGCCGGGGTCGGGACCCGGGTGTTCGAGATCGTGGTGAACCGCACCGACGCCGGCGACAGCGCCGAGCTCGCCTCGCTGCGGGTGCACGGCCCCGACTGCCGCCCCGAGTCCGACCCCGCCGACCCCGATGTGAGCATCGGGGTGTTCCGCGCCGAGCAGCTCGCCTACAGCGGCACCGTGCACTGGTGCGCCGAAACCGTGACGCTCACCGCGACGGTGCCCGACGGCTCAGGCGCCGAGGTCAGCGTCGCCCTCAACGGCGACGCCGTCGGTACCTGCGACCCCGCCGCGGGCTGCGAGCTGACGCTGGCGCCGGGCGACAACACGGTGACGGTCGCCGTGGTCTCCGCCGACGGCACCGTCACCCGCCGCTACACCGTCGAGCTCTACTGGGCCGAACCCACCGCCCCCACCCCATGGCACGAGTTCGACCCGGATCATGCCCCGGTCGACCTCTGGTCCGACGGCGAGACGATGTGGGTAGCGTCGTGGAACGACCCGGACGCAGTCGCGAGCGCGTATCGCTTGGCGACCGGGGAGCGGTTGGCCCATCACGACATTGAAAGGGATCCAGATGAAGATTTCGGACCAGTAAGCGGTCTGTGGGGCGACCGCATGGGCTCCCTCTGGATCGTGGAACCAAGCCAAAACCAGGTTCGACGCTATGATCTGGCCAGCGCAACACTGAGACCGGCCGCATTCAGGTTGCCGACAATTGCTACTAGCGTTGGCTTTTGGTCCGACGGGGACATTCTGTGGCATGTCCTGAGAGCATGGGACTTCGCGACCGGCGCGCGCCGCGCCGATCTCGATTTCGTCGCGCCGTCCGAATGGAGCCCTACTGGCATCTGGTCCGATGGCGTCACGATGTGGTTCGCCGACACCGCAAGCGACAAGATCTTCGCCTACGACATCGCCAGCCGCACTCGCCGTGAGGACCTCGAGTTCGACACCCTCATCGCGCAGAGAAACACCGATCCCTCCGGCCTCTGGTCCGATGGGATCACGATGTGGGTGGGTGACGAGGGCGACCAGAAGGTGTACGCGTATGCGATGCCGCAGATCTCGCCGCTGCTGAGGTCGCTGTCGGTGGCAGGCCTCGACCTGGCGCTCGACGTGGACCGGCTTGACTACCGGACGCGGGTCCCGCTTGGTGCCAGTTGGGTGACGGTCGAGGCGGCGCCGTTCCTGCCGGGCGGGGTGGTCAGCGTGCAGATCTCGCCTCCCGACGCCGACGCCAACCCCGCCAACGGCCACCAGGTTGACCTGTCGGAGCTGCCGAAATGCAGCGAAGACGACGAGCAATCCAACAGCGACGAGCAATCCGACAGGTGCATCGTGATCACCGCGACCACCGAGGCCAACAACCACCGTGCTGCTGCGTTGCGCCGCTACACCGTGGAGGTGTCACGCGGCAGCCCGAATCGCTCCAGCAGCCGCGCCGAGCTCGCGCGTCTGCGCGTGTTCGACACCAAGGCCAATGACCCATTGGGGCTGACGCAGTTCACGAGCGGCCGGTGGCTGGTGAGAGCGCCGCCGGACACGGCCGCGGTGCGCATCGAGGCTGAGGCGCGTGATCCCGACGCGTGGATGTGCATCAAGTCGAGCAGCGAACGAACCTGTGCCGAAGGCGCCGAGGAGATGGAGGTGGCGCTGGCGGCCGATGCGCTGGTCGACGAGGCGACAGTGGTGGTGACCTCGGCCGACGGCACCAGCGCGGCAACGCACCGGATCTCAGTCCGGCGCGCCTCGGACACACCGGCCGCCCCGAACCCCGCAGCCGACATCTTTGCACCGCTTGCAGCGCGCACCGAAGGCTCCAACTGGAGTATCTGGTCCGATGGGACCACCATGTGGATTGGGGATACTCATGGCGACAGGCTGTTCGCCATAGCGCGAACTGAAGGGTCGCGCCGGCCGGGCCGCGACATCGAACTCGATGAGGACAACGCACTACTCAAGGGCATCTGGTCGGACGGGGACACCATGTGGGCTGTCGATTCCGGGAACGACAAGCTGTATGCGTATGGGTTGGCGGATGGGTCGCGCCGGCCGGGCCGCGACATCGAACTCGACCATGACCACCCAGAGGGTGTCTGGTCAGACGGGAACCTCATCTGGGTAGCAGATCGAGGGCATGGTTCCAACAGGCTGTATGCGTATGGGTTGGCGGATGGGTCGCGCCGGCCGGGCCGCGACATCGAACTCGATGACGACAACGACAACCCGATCGGTATCTGGTCGGACGGGGACACCGTGTGGGTTGTCGATTTCTTCGAGATGAAGCTGTATGCGTATGGGTTGGCGGATGGGTCGCGCCGGCCGGGCCGCGACATCGAGCTATTGCCAGCAAACAGCTTTCCGGGAGGAATGTGGGGCGACGAGACGACGCTGTACGTAATGGACCACTTCGGCACTGCGTTCGCCTACAACCGGCATGCCATGGCGGCGCGGCTGCGCGAGCTGAAGGTGTCGTATGCGGATCTGCGCATCGGCGCCGAGCCCGGCGCGACGATCGAGGCCGACATCGGCTTCCTGCCTCACCGGTCGGGCTATCGCTACACGGTGCCCGCCCGGGTCGAGACGGTCACGATCACCGCGGAGGCGGCCGCAACCGACGCCGAGGTGGTGAGGGTCACAGTGGCCGCCGGCTCAGGTGCCGCCCGCACGATCGCAGGCGAGCCTGGCGGCGGTGAGTGGCGGGTGCCGCTGGCTCCGGGCGACAACACGATCACCGTCGCCGTGACCGCAGGGGAGCACTCGCTTCGGTACACCGTGGACGTCCACCGCGGACATCCCGGCAGCGTGGACCCGTCCCGCGACGTTCTGCTGCGCGCCCCGATCAGCGTGTTCACGGGGCTTTCCGGCGTGTCGGGCGTCTGGTCCGACGGCGACTACTGGTGGGCCGTCGACCCGGGCGACCTGCTGCTGTGGGCGTTCGAAGCCGAGACCGGCGTGCGCAGCCGCGAGCACGAGATCGTTCTCGCCCCGGGGGAAGCCTTCGCTCAGCGCGGCTTTGGCGGGACGTCCAGCGGGGACTACGACATCCGCACTGCGATGTGGTCCGGCGAGTGGCACGGCGAGCAGATCGTCTGGGTGGCTTCGTTTTCGACAGCGGTGCTGGCCTACGAGCTGGCCAGCGGGCACCCGCGGCCCGACCTGGACCTCCCCGTTGGTTTCGAACTCGGCGAATCAGCCGTGGTGGGGCTGTGGTCCGACGGTGTGATCATGTGGGTAGCGTTCGAGGACCAGACCATCGAGGCTTGGGACATCGCCAGCCGCACGCATCTGCCTGAGCGCGACATCACGGCGCTGGCGGGCGTGTTCGACGAGCTGGCTGCGACCGACATCAACAGTCATGCCTTACCAGGGGATATCTGGTCCGACGGGGACGTGCTGTGGTGGGTCTCGAACTCACTCGCCAATGGAGACATCCACGTGTTCGCAGTCTCGCTGGTCACGGGAATGCGCCTGCGAACCATGGACTTCGCCGTGCGCGCCCACCGCCCAACGCCCAAGTCTTCGTTCGCCACGCGAGGCATGTGGTCAGACGGGGTCACCATGTGGATGTTCGACTCGCGACGAGGCGACGAATCGGAGCTGCTCGCCGTGCATATGCCTGCGCCGCGCCCGAAGGAGCTGACCGAGCGCGCAGGCGCCGACTTCTATGGCAGCTATCACCGACCCGACCGACCCGAGAAGGCCGTCGGCGTGCTGCGCTTGGGCGAGACCGGCACGGGCACCCTGGCCGCCGGCGACCGCGATCTGTGGCGGCTCGACGTGCCGGCGGGCCGCACCTATCGCATCGAGGCCGTCTTCGGGAACAGCCCCAACACGGGCACCGGCGGCAGGCTGAACGTGAGCTTCCGCCGCGGCGGCGACGACTTCCTCACCGGCCTCAGCTCGATTTTCGACGACAACCGCGAAGACGGCCGCACGTTCGTGCACCTCGCCCACAGCGGGGCCACCCACTACGCCGCCGTCGCCTCCAGAGACTTCCGCCCCGACGGGAAGAGCAACACCTACACCGGCCCCTACACCATCACCGTCACCGACATCGGCAAGACCGTGGCCGTCGTGGAGAACCTCCACGTGGCCAACACCCCCAAACAGGGCAACAATGGCGTCGAGCAGATCCTCACCTCCACCGAGCGCAGGAGCACCGATACCGGCCACCAGCCCGCCTACCAGGCCGCACAGGGCTTCAGGACGGGCAGCAACGCTGTCGACGTACACCGCATCGACCGCGTCGAGGTCCAGTTCCACCACGCCAACACCACCGGCAGCATCAGCCTCTCAATCAACGCGGCCTCAGAGGGCAAACCGGCCCAGACGGCCACGTGCACCTTCGAGACCGACAAGTTCGCCCCGGGCCTGTACTTCGGCAACCAGCCGCACAACGACGACAGCGTGATCCCCAAGAAGCACACCTTCATTGCCTCATTCGGCTGCTTCCTCAATCCCGGCACCGAGTACTTCCTGGTCTTCGGCAACCTCTACGACAACAAGGAGCTCGAGATCGCCACCGGCGACTCGGGCACCGCTCAGTGGTCGCCGAACGGGCAGGGCTGGACCATCGCAGACGGCATCCAGATCAAGAGCGCAGGAGCGACCTCATGGCGGACCTCCGACGACAACGTGCTCCGCATGCGCCTGTGGGCCGAGTCCCAGTAGCCGCCCGTTTCGGCGCCCGCCGCCGCCGGCGAGCCGTCACCGCCGGGCGCGGTTGATCGTGACGGTGTAGGCGGTCTGCTGGCTGCGATCAGCGGAGACGACGTCGACGACGATGCGGTTGACGCCGGTGCTCAGCGCGATCTCGTAGCCGTCGGTGCCGGGGTCGCTGTCGGCGTGGGAGATCGTCACCTCAGCGTTGGCATCGGTGGGCGTGACGGTGAGCGTGGCCGACGTCACGGCGTGGACGACGTTGGCGCTGTAGCCGGTGGTGGTGCTCGCGAAGGTGCCGATGTCGATGCCGCTGAGCGACAGCGCGCTGAGGCTGGAGTCGCTGGACAGCGTGGCCGAGTCGATTTGGGTGACCACGACGGTGTAGGCGGTGCTGTGGCTGCCGTTGGTGACGGTGACGGTGACGGTGTTGGGGCCGCTGGCGATATCGACCTGGTGGCCGTCGGTCGCCGTGTCGGCGTCGGCGGGGGTGACGGCCACCGTGGCGCCGTTGCCGGCTTCGGCGGCGGTGGCGGTGACGGTGGTGGAAGTCACCGTGTTGGGCACCCACAGCGCGTAGCGGCGCTTGCCCGTCGCGAAGTCGAAGTCGATGCCCGACAGCTCCAATGTCGCCAGTGTCGCCGATGCGGGCATGCGGTAGGAGTAGATCCTGCGTTCGTGGTTGTCTGAGACCCACATGGTGGCGCCGTCGGACCAGATGCCCTTGGGGCTGCGGTTGCCTGCTGCTGCCAGGGTGTCGAAGTCGAGGTCGGCCTGCCGGGCGCCGGTGGCGAGGTCGTAGGCGTAGATCTTGGCGTCCTCGTCGTCGGAGACCCACAGCGTGGTGCCGTCGGACCACAGCCCCGAAGCCCGGTGGTTCCCGGCATCGTCGAGGCCGTTGACGTCGCTGCTGGAGCGGCGGGCGCCGCTGTCGAGGTCGTAGGCGTAGATCTTGTCGTCTCCGTGGTCGGCGACCCACATGGTGACCCCGTCGGACCACAGCCCCTTCGAGTGGTGATTGCCCGCCGCGCCCAACTCGTTGATGTCGTCGGCGGGGCGGCGAGTGCCCGCAGACAGGTTGTAGGCGTAGATCTTGTCGTCCGCGTCGTCGGACACCCACACGGTGGTGCCGTCGGACCAGATGCCGTTGGGGTTGCGATTGCCCGCGCCGGCCAGCGCGCCGATGTCCTGGGAGGCGTCAGGCGCCATGGTGGCCAGGTCGTAGGCGAACAGCCCGCCGCTGAGGTCGGTCACCCACAGCGTGAACCCGTCCGACCAGATCGCCCGCAGGTGCCGGTTGTTGCCGGCCAGCGGCTCGAAGTCCTCGAGCACCCCCCAGCCGAACACTTCTGCGGTGGCCCGGTTGACCGTGACGGTGTAGGTCTGCCGATGGTTGGCGTCGGCGGAGTCGACGGTGACGGTGATCGTGTTGGCTCCCTCGGCGAGATCCACGTCGTGGACGTCGGGCGTGCCGGGGTCGGCGTCGGCGGGCGTGATGGTCACCGTGGCGTTGGCGTCGGTCGGCGTGGCGGTGACGGTGGCGGAGGTCACGTCGTTGGCGACGTCTGCGCTGTAGCCCGTGACGGCGTTCGAGAACGCGCCGATGTCGATGCCGCCCAGCGACAGCGCGCTCAGCGTCGTGACGTCGGGCAGCACCGCCGCGTCGACCACGGTGACCACCACGGTGTAGACGGTCTGCTCGTCGCCATGGGTGACCGTGACGGTGATCGTGTTCTCGCCGGTGTCGAGGTCGACGTCGTGGACGTCGGCCGTGCTGGTGTCGGCGTCGGCGGGGGTGACGGTGACCGTGGAGCCGCTGCTGGCTGCGATGGCGGTGACGGTGGTGGAGGCGACCGTGTTGGGCACCCGTGCGGTGTAGCTGAGGCGGCCCGCGGCGAAGGCGCCGATGTCGATGCCCGACAGCGCCAGCGATCGCAGCAATGCGCTCGCTGCCATGTGATAGCTGTAGATCTTGATAGTGGTGTTGTCCGAGACCCACATGGTGGTGCCATCGGACCAGATGCCCTTGGGGCTGACGTTGCCGGCGTCGGCGAGCGTGTCGAAGTCCAGATCGGCCCGGCGGGCGCCGCTGGCGAGGTCGTAGGCATAGATCTTGGCGTCCTCGTCGTCGGACACCCACATGACGGTGCCGTCGGACCACAGCGCCGCGGGCCGGTTGTTGCCGGCGTCGGCGAGCGTGTCGATGTCCTGTGCGGCCCGGCGGGCGCCGCTGGCGAGGTCGTAGGCGTAGACCTTGGCGTCGTAGTGGTCGGCGACCCAGATGGTGGCGCCGTCGGACCACAGTCCCTTCGGGCGGCCGTTCCCGGCATCGTCGAGGCCGTTGACGTCGCTGCTGGAGCGGCGGGCGCCGCTGTCGAGGTCGTAGGCGTAGATCTTGTCGTCCCTGTCGTCGGACACCCAGACGGTGGTGCCGTTGGACCAGATGCCGTTGGCGTTGAGGTTGCCCGCCGAGCGCAGCGTGTTGACATCCTTGGCGGAGTCGCGGGCCATGGTGGCCAGGTCGTAGGCGAACAGGCGGCCGCTGAGGTCGATCACCCACATCGTGGTGCCGTCGGACCAGATCGCCCGCAGATGCCGGTTGTGTCTGTCCAGCGTTTCGATATCCCCAAGGACGCCCCAGCTGAACTCGGCTTCCGATGCGCGGCCGACGTTGACGGTGTAGGTCTGCCGGCGGCTCCCGTCGGTGGATTCCACGGTGACGGTGATCGTGTTGGCGCCCACGGCGAGGTCGACATCGTGGACATCCGCGGTGTCGGTGTCGGCGTCGGCGGGCGTGATGGTCACCGTGGCGTCGGGGTCGGTCGGCGTGGCGGTCACCTCGGTGGAGGCGACGGTGCTCGCGACTGCCGCGTTGTAGCGATCGGTGCTGGGTGAGAACGCGCCGATGTCGATGCCGCTGAGCGTGAGCGAGCTGAGCGTGGCGTCGTCGGAGACGCTGGCCAGGCTCGTCTGGGTGACGACCACGGTGTAGACGGTCGTGTCGCTGCCGTTGGTGACGGTGACGGTGACGGTGTTGTCGCCGCTGTCGAGGTCGACTTGGTGGCCGTCGGTGTCGGCGTCGGCGTCGGCGGGCGTGACGGCCACCGTGGCGCTGCTGCTGGCTGCGGTGGCGGTGACCGTTGTGGAGGTGACCGTGCTGGGCACCCGCAGCGCGTAGTCGTGCTGCCCGGCGGCGAAGCCGATGTCGATGCCCGACATCTCCAACGAGTGCAGCAGGCTGCTGGCCGGCATGTTGTACGCGTAGACCACGTCGTCGCGCCGGTCCGAGACCCACATGGTGGTGCCGTCGGACCACAACCCGTGCGGCCAGTTGTTGCCGGCGTCGGAGAGGGTGTTGATGTCCTTGCCGGCGTCTCGGGCGCCGGTGGCGAGGTCGTAGGCGTACACCTTGTCGTCCAGCGCGTCGATGATCCACATGGTGGTGCCGTCGGACCACATCCCGAACGGGAACGTGTTGCCGGCGTCGGAGAGGGTGTTGATGTCCTTGCCGGCGTCTCGGGCGCCGGTGGCGAGGCTGTAGGCGTACACCTTCTCGTCCCAGACGTCGGCTATCCACATGGTGGTGTCGTCGGACCACATCCCGAACGGAGACGTGTTGCCTGCATCGGTCAGGGTGTCGAAGTCTCTGTCGGCGTCTCGGGTCCCTGTCGCGAGGTCGTACGCGAAGATCTTCGACTTGTTCCAATCGGCAACCCAGATGGTGGTGCCGTCGGACCACAGTCCTCCAGGGGCGCCGTTTCCGGCGCTGCGCAGCGTGTTGATGTCATTGTCGGAGTCTCGGGCGCCGGTGTCGAGGTCGTAGGCGTAGATGACGTCATGGGTCCGGTCGGCGACCCACATCGTCGAGCCGTCCGACCACACGCCGGTGAAGGCCGTGTCGGTGGGCAGCCACCGCAAGGGGAGGTCATGCACCGGATTCCGGCCGAACGCTGCTGCGGAAGCCCGGTTCACCGTGACCACGTAGGCCCGAACCTGGGTGCCGTCGGCGGACCTCACGGCGACGGCGATCGTGTTGGCGCCCACGGCGAGATTCACGTCGTGGTCGGCGCCGGTGTCGGTGTCGGCGTCGCCGGGAATGATGGTCACCGTGGCCTGGGCGTCGGAGGGAGTGGCGGTGACCACGGTGGAGCCGAGCGCGTTGGCGACTTCGGCCGAATAGCGGCCGAAGTCGCTGTTGAAGGCCTCGATGTCGATGCCGCTGAGGGTGAGCGCGCTGAGGGTGGCGTCATCGGACAGCGTGGCGGTGTCGAGCTGGGTGACCACGACGGTGTAGGCGGTGGTGGCGGTGCCGTTGGTGACGGTGACGGTGATGGTGGTGTCGCCGCTGTCGAGGTCGACCTGGTGGCCGTCGGTCGTCGTGTCGGCGTCGGCGGGGGTGATGGCGACGGTGGCGCCGCCGGTGGCTGCGGTGGCGGTGACGGTGGTGGAGGTGACCGTGTTGGGCACGTTCGCGGTGTAGCTGCGACGCCCCGCGGCCAAGGCGCCGAAGTCGACGCCCGTCAGCTCCAGCGACCGCAGCAGCGCGCCGGCGGGCATGTCGTACGCGAAGACCTTCCCTGCGTCGTTGTCGACGACGTACATGGTGGTGCCGTTCGACCAGATGCCCTTGGGGCTCTGGTTGGCGTTGTCCGCCAGGGTGTCGAAGTCGAGGTCGGCGCGGCGGGCGCCGGTGGCGAGGTCGTACGCGTAGATCTTGGCGTCCTGGTCGTCGGACACCCACATGGTGGTGCCGTCGGACCACAGTGCCGAGGCCCGGCCGTTCCCGGCGTCGTGCAGGCCGTCGATGTCCTTGGCGGCGTCGCGGGCGCCGGTGAGCACGTTGTAGGCGTAGATCTTGTCGTCGTAGTGGTCGGCGACCCACATGGTGGTGCCGTCTGACCAGATGCCCTTGGGGCTCCAGTTGCCGTTGTCGCGCAGGGTGTCGAAGTCGAGGTCGGCGCGGCGGGCGCCGGTGGCGAAGTTGTAGGCGTAGATCTTGGCGTCCTCGTCGTCGGACACCCAGATGGTGGTGCCGTCGGACCACAGGCCGTTGGCGTTGTGGTTGCCCGCCGCGCGCAGCGTGCCGATGTCCTTGTCCTCGTCGCGGTTGCCGCTGGCGAGCTCGTAGGCGTACAGGCGGCCGCTGAGGTTGGTCACCCATGCGGTGGTGCCGTCGGACCACAGGGCTCGCGGCGTGGCGTTGGCGGAGTCCAGGTCGAACGATTTCGCCGAGTCGCTGGCGGTGGCCGCGGCGGGCGGGCTGTGCACGATCGGCACCAGGCCGCCCAGCACGGCGGCGATCGCGCACGCCGCCACGATGTGGCGGGCGGTGAGGCGACGGCCGCCTCGAGCCCGTCGGCTGTGCTGTTGTGCAGTGAGAGTTGCCACGGGCAGTTTCCCCTTGTCGTCTGACAGTCGCGGGCCAGCATAGTTAGCCCTAATCAGCAGCCTCAATCAGCTAGCTCATATGTGGCAGTCACGTGTCAAGGGCCGATCGCCCAGGCAGGGCCTTCGCGGCGGTTCGGTGTTCCCGCGAAGGCCCCGCTTGAGGGGAGCCAGGGTCGTCTAGCGGTGGGCGCGGTTGATTGTGATGGTGTAGGTGGTCTGCTGGCTGCGGTCGGCCGAGGTGATGCTCACCGTGATGAGATTGACGCCGGTGCTCAGCCTGATCTCGTGGTCATCGGTGGCGGGGTCGCGGTCGGCTGGGGTGATAGTCACGAACGCGTCGGGGTCGGCAGGGGTGACGGTGAGCGTGGTCTCGGTGACCGGGTGCAGGACGTTCGTGCTGTAGTCGGTGGTGGTGCTCGCGAAGGCGCCGATGTCGATGCCGCTGAGCGACAGCGCGCTTAGGGTGGCGTCGCTGGACAGCGTGGCCGTGCCGGTCTGGGTGACCACGACGGTGTAGACGGTGGGGGCGCTCCCGTTGGTGACGGTGACGGTGATGATGTTCTCGCCGCTGCTCAGCTCGACCTGATCGCCGTCGGTGGTGCTGTCGGCGTCGGCGGGGGAGACGGTCACTGTGGCGAAGGCGCTGGCCGCCACGGCGGTCACCGTGGTGGAGGTGACCGTGTTGGGCACCTTCACCACATAGCGGTGCTGCGCGGGGGCGAAGTCGATGTCGATGCCCGTCAGCTCCAGCGACTCCAGTGCGGAGTTGGTGGGCATGAGGTAGGAGTAGATCCTGCGGTCGTGGTTGTCGGATACCCACATGGTGATGCCATCGGACCAGATGCCCTTGGGGCTGCTGTTGCCCGCATCGGCGAGCGTCTCGAAGTCGAGGTCGGCGCGGCGGGCACCGGTGGCGAGGTCGTAGGCGTAGATCTTGGCGTCCTGGTCGTCGGCGACCCACATGGTGGTGCCGTCGGACCACAGCGCCGCGGGCCGGTTGTTGCCCGCGGCACGCAGGGTGTTGATGTCGCGGGAGGCTCGGCGGGCGCCGGTGGCGAGGTCGTAGGCGTAGATCTTGTCGCGTCCGGGGTCGGCGACCCACATGATGACCCCGTCAGACCACAGCCCCTTGGGGTTCCGATTGCCAGCGCTCGTCAGCGAGTTGAGGTCTCTGGCAGGGTCGCGTCGCCGGGCGGCAAGGCTGTAGGCGTAGATCCAGCCGTCCGCGTCGTCGGACACCCACACGGTTGTGCCGTCGGACCAGATGCCGTTGGGGTTGCGGTTGCCCGCTGAGCGCAGCGCGCCGAGATCCTTGGAGCCGTCACGTGACATGGTGGCGAGGTCGTAGGCGAACAGCTGGCCGCTGAGGTCGGTCACCCACATGGTGGTGCCGTTTGACCAGATCGCCCGCAGATGCCGGTTGCCGCTGGCCAGCGGCACGATGTCGGCCAGCACGCCCCAGCCGAACTCCTCCGACGCGGCGCGGTTGACGGTGACGGTGTAGGTCTGGTGATGGTTGCCGTCGGCGGAGTCCACCGTGACGGTGATCGTGTTGGCGCCCTCGGCGAGATCCACGTCGTGGACGTGGGCGGTGTCGGTGTCGGCGTCGGCAGGCGTGATGGTCACCGTGGCGTTGGGGTCGGTCGGCGTGGCGGTGACGGTGGCGGCGGCGATGTCGTTGTCGACGTCCGCGCGGTAGCTCGTGCCGGTGCTGGAGAAGGCGCCGATGTCGATGCCGCCCAGCGACAGCGCGCTCAGCGTCGTCACATTGGTCAAGGCCGGCGGCTCGAGCCGGGTGACCACCACGGTGTAGACGGTCTCCTCGTCGCCGTTGGCGACGGTGACGGTGATCGTGTTCTCGCCGCTGGCGAGGTCGACATCGTGGACGTCGGCGGTGTCGGTGTCGGCGTCGGCGGGCGTGATGGCCACCGTGGCGCTGGTGCTGGCCGGCGTGGCGGTGACCGTCGTGGAGGTGACCGAGTCGGCCACCTCCACCGCGTAGTCGAGACGGCCCGGTGCGAAGTTCACGTCGATGCCCGACAGTTCCAAGGACCGCAGCCCCGAGATGGCGGGCATGTTGAAGGAGTAGATCTTGTCGTCTTCCCAGTCGAGGACCCACATGATCGAGCCGTCAGACCAGATGCCGATCGGGTACGAGCTGCCCGCAGCCCGCAGGGTGTCGAAGTCCAGATCGGCCTTGCGCTCGCCGGTGGCGAGGCCATAGGCGTAGATCTTGTCATCCTCGGGATCGGCGACCCACATGGTGACCCCGTCGGACCACAGCCCACGCGGAGATGCGTTGCCCGCGGCGCTGAGCGTGTCGATGTCCTTGTCGGCGTCGCGGGCGCCGGTGTCGAGGCGGTAGGCGTAGATCTTGTCATCCTCGGCGTCGGCGACCCACATGGTGACCCCGTCGGACCACAGCCCACGCGGGTCTGCGTTGCCCGCGGCGCTGAGCGTGTCGATGTCCTTGCCGGCATCGCGGGCGCCGCTGTCCAAGTCGTACGCGTAGAGCTTCTCGTTGTAGCCCGAATCGGCGACCCACATCGTGACCCCGTCAGACCACAGCCCACGCGGAAACGCGTTGCCTGCCGCGTCCAGCGTGTTGATGTCCTCGCCGGTCCGGCGCGCGCCGGTCGCCGCGTCGTAGGCGAAGATCTTGTCGGGAAAGTCGTCGTCGAGCCAATAGTCCTCGGCGACCCACATGGTGGTGCCGTCAGACCAGATGCCCCACGGTTCCTGGTTGGCCGCGTCCAGCGGCTCGATGTCTGCCAGCACGTTCCATCCGAACGGGGCCGTGGAGGCCCGGTTCACCGTGACGGTGTAGGTGCGCTGGCGAGTGGCGTCGGAGGAGTCCACCGTGACAGTGATCGTGTTAGCGCCCACGGCGAGGTCCACATCGTGGACATCGGCGGTGTCGGTGTCGGCGTCGGCGGGCGCGATCGTGACCGTGGCGCCGGCATCGGCAGCAGCGGCGGTCACGGTGGTCGCTGACACGCCGTTGGCCACGTCGGCTCTGTAGCTGGTGGCGGTGTCCGAGAACGTGCCGATGTCGATGCCGGACAGCGACAGTGCGCTCAGCATGGCGTCGTTCGAGGTGCTGGCGAGGCTCGACCGGGTGACGACCACGGTGTAGGTGGTGGGGGCGCTGCCGTTGGTGACGGTGACCGTGATGGTGTTGTCGCCGCTGTCGAGGTCGACTTCGTGGACGTCGGTGTTGTCGTCGGCATCTTCGGGCGTGATGGTCACCGTGGCGCTGTCGCTGGCGGCCGCAGCGGTCACCGTGGTGGAGGTGACCGTGCTGGGCACCGTCAGCGTGTAGCTGTGCTGGCCGGGGGCGAACGCCAGATCGATGCCCGACAGCTCCAGTGAGCTCAACGCTGTGCTGGCCGGCATGTTGTACGCGTGGACCCGGGGGGAGACCAAGCCCGCGACCCACATCGTCGAGCCGTCCGACCAGATGCCTGTCGCAAGCAGGAGACCGGGCAATTCAGCGAAGTCAAGATCGGCGCGGCGGTCGCCCGTGGCGAGGTCGTAGGCGTAGATGTCGTCGCCGCTGTTCGCGATCCACATGGTCGATCCGTCCGACCACAGCCCCGATGGACTGCCGACGACGCCCGCGGTGTCGATGTCCTTGTCGGCCTGGCGGGCGCCGGTTGCCAAGTCGTAGGCGTAAACCTTGCTTTCGCTCCAATCGGAGATCCACATGGTCGACCCGTCGGACCACAGCCCCATAGACGAATGGTTGCCAGCCGACGTGCTGATGTCCTTGTCGGCCTGGCGGGTGCCGGTTGCCAAGTCGTAGGCGTAGACCTTGTCGTCGTTCCAATCGCCGATCCACATGGTCGCCCCGTCCGACCACAGCCCCATCGGCACCGAGTTGCCGGAGGTTTCGAGAGTGTCGATGTCCTTGTCGGCCTGGCGGGCGCCGGTGGCGAGGTCGTAGGCGTAGACCTCGTTGGCGGTCCACTCCGCGACCCACATCGTCGAGCCGTCCGACCACACGCCGCTGACAACCGGGTACTCGGAAATCCAGCGCAGTTCGAGTTCACGCGTGGTATCGCGGCCGAATGCTGCCGCGGAGGCTCGGTTCACCGTGACGGTGTAGGTGCGCTGGCGGGTGCCGTCGGTCGACTCCACGGTGACGGTGATCGCGTTGTGACCCAAGGCGAGGATCACGTCGTGGACATCGGGTGAGTCGGTGTCCGCGTCGGCGGGTGTGATGGTGACCGTGGCGTCGGGGTCTCGTGGCGTGGCCGTGACTACGGTGGATGCGACGCTGTTGTCGACATTGACCCTGTAGCGGTCGGCATCGCCGTTGAACGCCCCGAAGTCGATGCCGCTGAGCGTCAGCGCTCCCAGGGCGGCGTCACTGGACAGCACGGGCGTATCGATCTGGGTGACCACGATCGTGTAGGTGGTGGTGGAGGTGCCGTTGGCGACGGTGACCGTGATGGTGTTGTCGCTGGGGCTCAGGTCGACCTCGTGGGCGTCGGTGGTGTCGTCGGCGTCGATGGGTGTGATGGTCACCGTGGCGTTGGCGCTGGCTGGCATGGCGGTGACGGTGGTGGAGGTGAGCGTGCTGGGCGCCCTCGCGGTGTAGTTGTGGCGCCTCGCGCCGAAGGTGCCGATGTTCAGGCCGGTCAGCTCCAAGGACCGCAGCTCCGAAGATTGCGGCAGGTTGTACGCGTAGACCTTCGAATCCTCATTGTCGACGACCCACATGGTGGTGCCGTCGGACCAGATGCCCTTGGGGCTTCGGTTGCCGTTGCTGCGGAGGGTGTCGAAGTCGAGCTCGGCCCGGCGGGCGTCGGTGGACCAGCGGTGGCTGGGGTCCAAGTCGTAGGCGTAGATCTTGTCGTCGTGCTGGTCGGCGACCCACATGGTAGAGCCGTCAGACCACAGTGCAGTGGGGCTGGCGTTGTCGGCGTCGTCGAGACCGCCGATTTCCTTGCCGGCTCGTTCGCCCGTATTGAGGTTGTAGGCGTAGATCCTGGTGCGGAACGAGTCGACGACCCACATGGTGGTGCCGTCGGACCAAAGGCCCTTCGGGGTGTTGTTGTTGGCTGCGTCCAGCGTGTCGATGTC
This sequence comes from Candidatus Poriferisocius sp., assembly GCA_965208545.1. GTDB lineage: Bacteria > Actinomycetota > Acidimicrobiia > Acidimicrobiales > Bin134 > Poriferisocius. The sequence continues at coordinate 3,437,285 of OZ242341.1, forward strand.
TTTGCCGGTCCGGCGGGCGCCGGTGGCGAGGTCGTAGGCGTAGATCTTGTCGTCAGCGTCGTCGGACACCCAGATGGTGGTGCCGTCGGACCACAGGCCGTTGGCGTTGTGGTTGCCCGCTGCGTCGAGCGTGTCGATGTCCTTGCTGGCGTCTCGATTGCCGCTGGCGAGTTCATATGCGAACAGGCGGCCGCTGAGGTTGGTCACCCACGCGGTGGTGCCGTCGGACCAGATGGCACGAGGCGAGGCGTTGGCCGAGTCGAGGTCGAACGACTTCGCCGAGTCGCTGGCGGTGGCCGCCGCAGGCGGGCTGTGCACGACCGGCACCAGGCCGCCCAGCACGGCGGCGATGGCGCACGCCGCCACGATGTGGCGGGCGGTGAAGCGACGGCCGCCTCGGATCGGCCTGCTGTGCTGTTGTGCAAGGAGAGTTGCCACAAGCTGCTTCCCCTGTCGTCTGACAGTCGAAAGGCAGCATAGTTGGCCCCAAACAGTAGCCCCAATTGGCTAGCTCATTGGTGCCGACCTTCGCGACGAGTGCGGAGGGGCCCTAGCTGGAGGGCATGTTGTAGGAGTAGATCTTGCGGGTGTGGTTGTCGGAGACCCACATCGTTGTGCCGTCGGACCAGATGCCCTTGGGACTCTGGTTGCCGTTGTCTCGCAGAGTGTTGAAGTCCAGGTTGGCGCGTCGGGCGCCGGTGGCGAGGTCGTAGGCGTAGATCTTGGCGTCCGCGTCGTCGGACACCCACATGGTGGTGCCGTCAGACCACAGCGCCGCGGCCCGCCCATTGCCCGCGGTGCGCAGGGTGTTGATGTCATTGGCGGGGCGTCGGGCGCCGGTGGCGAGGTCGTAGGCGTAGACCTTGTCGTCCGTGTGGTCGGCGACCCAGATGGTGGTGCCGTCGGACCACAGGCCCTTGGCGCTGAGGTTGCCGAAGTTGGGCAGTTTGACGATGTCCTTGGCGTAGTCGGGTTGGCGGGTCGCGAGGCTGTACGCGTAGATCCTGTTGTCAGCGTCGTCAGAGACCCACACGGTTGTGCCGTTTGACCAGATGCCGTTGGCGTTGCGGTTGCCCGCTGAACGCAGCGTGTCGATGTCTTTGGGGGCGTCGGGCATCATGTTGGCCAGGTCGTAGGCGAAAAGGCGGCCGCTGAGGTCGGTCACCCAGATGGTGGTGCCGTCGGACCAGATCGCCCGCGGGTGCCGGTTACTGCTCGACAGCGGCGCGGCATCTCCTGGGACGCCCCAGCCGGACTCAGAATAGAACCCGGACGCCGATGCGCGGCTGACGGTGACGGTGTAGGTCTGCTGGCGGGTGCCGTCGGTGGATTCCACCGTGATGGTGATCGTGCTTCTGCCCACGGCGAGGTCTAGGTCGTGGGCGATGGCGGTGTCAGGGTCGGCGTCGGCGGGCGTGATGGTGACCGTGGCGTTGGCGTCGGTGGGAGTCGCAGTGATCACCGTCGAGGTGAAGCTGTTGGCGACAGCAGCTCTGTAGTGCTCGGTGGCGCTTGAGAAAGTGCCGATGTCGATGCCGCTGAGCGATAGTGCCCTGAGCGAGGTGATGTCGGAAATGCTGGCGAGGCTCGTCCGAGTGACGACGACGGTGGTAGCGGTGGTGGCGGTCCCGTCGGTGACGGTGACGGTGATGGTGTTTTCGCCGCTGGCGAGGTCGACCTGGTGGCCGTCGGCGTCGGCGTTGGCGTCGCCGGGCGTGATAGTCACTGTGGCGCTGGTGCTGGCTGCCCTGGCGGTGACGGTGGTGGAAGTGACGGTGTGGGGCACCTTGGTGGCGTAGCTGAGGCGGCCCGCGGAAGACGAGCCGAAATCGATGCCGGACAGCTCCAACGATCGCAGCGCTGAGTTTTCGGGCATTTCGTACGCGTATGTCTTGTCGTCCCTCAGATCGACTACCCACATGGTCGTTCCGTCCGACCACAGCCCGCGAGGGGAGGTGTTGCCGGCATCGGCCAGGGTGTCGAAATCCAGTGCGGCCCGGCGGTTGCCGGTGGCGAGGTCGTAGGCGTAGATCTTGTCTTCATACGCATCGGCGACCCACATGGTGAGCCCGTCAGACCACAGACCCCGCGGCGTGCGGTTGCCGGCGGCGCGTAGGGTGCTGATGTCCTTGTCGGCGTCGCGGGCGCCAGTGGCCAATTCGTAGGCGTAGACCGTTTCGTCGTCTTCATCGGCGATCCACATCGTGACCCCGTCGGACCAGATGCCGGCGATGTCGTGATTTCCCGCTGAGCGCGATGCTTCGATGTCCTTGTCGGCGTCGCGCCTGCCGGTCGCCAGTTCGTAGGCGTAGAGCTTGGCATGCCACGAATCTGCAACCCACATGGTGAGCCCGTCAGACCACAGGCCCTGCGGCGTGTCGTAGACGGCATCGTTGGGGGTGCCGATGTCCTTGTCAGGGTCGCGGGCGCCAGTGGCCAATTCGTAGGCGTAGACCCTGTCGTCGTCGTCTTCATCGGCGATCCACATGGTGACCCCGTCAGACCACACGCCGGTGGGATTCGGGTCGGTTGAGTGCCCCCGCAGAGGGATATCACGCTCCGGACTCCTCACGAATCCTGGCGCGGGGACCCGGTTCACTATGACGCTGTAGACCCGAAACCGGTTGCCGTCAGGGGAGTGCACGGTGACGGTGATCGTGTTCTTGCCCACAGCGAGACTCACTTCGTGGGTGTCGGGTGTGACGGCATCGGCGTCGGCAGGTGCGATGGTCAAGGTGGCGAATGCGTCTGCGGGCGTGGCGGAGACGACGGTGGATGTGACGTCATAGGCAACACTGACGGAATAGCGGTCAGCTTCGCGGTTGAACCCCCCGAAGTTGATGCCGCTAAGCGTGAGCGCGCTCAGGTTCGCATTGGCGCTCGGCGTGGCGATGTCGACCTGGGTGACCACAACGGTGTAGACGGTCGAGTCGCTGCCGTCGGTGACGGTGACGGTGACGGTGTTGTCGCCGGTGTCGAGGTCGACGTCGTGGTCGTCGGTATCGGTGTCGGCGTCAGTCGGCGCGATCGTGACCGTGGCGCTGTCGCTGACTGCTGTGGCGGTGACGGTTGTGGAGGTGATGGTGTTGGGCACCCGCACCGCGTAGTCATGCCGTGCCGGGGTGAAGTCGATGTCGATGCCGGACAGCTCCAATGAGCGCAGCTCGAGACTCTCCGAACCGGAGGGCATGTCGTACGCGTAGATCCTGCGGTCTTGGTTGTCGACGACATACATAGTGATGCCGTCGGACCAGATGCCCTTGGGGCTCGAGTTGCCGTTGCTTCGGAGGGTGTCGAAGTCCAGATCGGCTCGGCGGGCGCCGGTGTCGAGGTCGTAGGCGTAGATCTTGGCACCGTGGTCGTCGGAGACCCACATGGTTGCGCCGTCCGACCACAATGCCGAGGCTCTGCTGTTGCCGGCGGAGTGCAACGTGTTGATGTCTTTGTCGGCGTCTCGGTCACCAGTGCCGAGGTTGTAGGCGTAGATCTTGTCGCGACCGTGGTCGGCGACCCACATGGTGGCGCCGTTTGACCACAGGCCCTTCGCATCGTCATTTCCGAGAAGGCCGATCCTGTTGATGTCGTTGTAGGCGTCGCGGGCGCCGGTGGCGAGGTTGTAGGCGTAGATCTTGTGGTCGCGGTCGTCAGATACCCAGATGGTGGTGCCGTCGGACCACAGGCCGTTGGCGTTGTGGTTGCCCGCTGCGTCGAGCGTGTCGATGTCCTTGCTGGCGTCTCGATTGCCGCTGGCAAGCTCATATGCGAACAGGCGGCCGCTGAGGTCGGTCACCCACGCCGTCGTCCCGTCGGACCAGATGGCACGAGGCAAAGCGTTGGCCGAGTCGAGGTCGAACGACTTCGCCGAGTCGCTGGCGGTGGCCGCCGCAGGCGGGCTGTACACGACCGGCACCAGACCGCCCAGCACCGCAGCGACAGCGCACGCCGCAAGTATGCGCATGGCAATGCGGTGCCCGCGTCCTCGCGCTCGCGAATCACGCTGTCGATCAGGGGAGTGAGTCAAGTGTCGCATTTTTCGTGAGATGGTTGGCTGAGAAGGGCCTGATCGCTGACCGGTTGGCCGCAGACATTCAGCAGCAGCCCGCGACCCTGTGTGTTGCAGCGACCAGGCGGCAAAGAATGTAGTGGCCAGACTACGCTAGTTCAAGCGTGTCAGTGCTGTGTCGCCCGAGGGGCCGGTCGGCTCCTGGGACAGCGACACCTCGATTTGGGATCCGAGCTCGAGGGACAGCTCGGGGTGTCGCCAATAGACCTTGTATTGCCGTGTCTGCTGCGGCCTGCTCGTCTGAAGGAACCCGCGCGTGGCGTCTCGAAAGAAGAACCTACGATCCTCGATGCGCAGGACCCAGTCGGCTGGCATCACATGGTCGTAGCCGTAGAAGTCCAGGGCCTCGGTATGGGTTCGCCCGTCGGCGTCGACCCGGTAGCCCCGGTACCACGCCAGTATGAAAAACTCGTAGTTCACCCCGTCCCGAGTGACTGTTCTCGGCGTCAGGTCACCGAAGCGGTTGAGCTTGTTCTGGAAGCCCCAGTAGCCATCCGTCGATTGATCGAGTGAGCCTACGGTCAGGGTCGCGACCCAAAACGCAGTGGAGCCCCGGCCGGGTTCGGACCAGTCCCCCTCGGCGCCGACGCCTTGGGACTTCACTGCGACCTCGTACGCAGTGTCGGCCTGCAATCCCGTGATCTCGGCCGGCGAGGCGGTGACGTCCTGCGGCCCTTCCGACCACTCGGTCGCACCGACGGCGCGGTACCGCAGGTCGTAGCCCGTGATCGGAGTCGAGGGATTCTCAGGTGCCGACCACTGCACCGATATCGAGTTTATTCCCGCATCCGCGACAGTCGGCCGGGCGGGGGCCGAGATGTTCACCTCGGCCGTCTTGGTCTCCTCGTCGTCGGTGTTCTGTTCTTCGTGCTGGATGAGCTGCAATTCGCCGTCGTCCTGTTCGGCCTGCTGTTGGGCGGGCAGCGACGCCGCCGAGTGCACGGTCGCGGTGGTCTGGTTGGTCCACGGCGACGCCGACACCTTGCCTTGGGCGTCGCGGAACCGCGCCCGCAGCTGCACCTTGTACACCGCGCCCTCCTCGAGGCCGCTCAGCGTCACCGACGTGGCGTCTGCGGCGGGCCACTCGTTGCCCCGGTAGGCTTCGTTCTCGAACCGGAACGACAAGAACTCCAGATCCTCGCGCGCCCAGCTCACCCGGTACTCGAACGGCGCCAGCGCCGGCGCCTCCCACGAAATGGTCAGCTCGCCTGCCGCATCGCTCGACAGCACCACCTCGCCGATCTCGTCCTCAGCCCGCACCACCACAACCTGCTCTTGCTGCTCGCCCTGCTGCTGCTCGCCCTGCTGCTGCTCGCCCTGCTGCTGCTCGCCCTGCTGCTGCTCGCCCTGCTGCTGCTCGCCCTGCTGCTGCTCGCCCTGCTCGCCGTTCTGCTGCTCGCCGTTCTGCTGCTCGCCCTGCTGCTCGCCGTTCTGCTGCTCGCCGTTCTGCTGCTCGCCCTGCTGCTCGTCGGCGTCCTCGCCGCTGGGCTCGGGGCCGTCGATGAACACCTGGGTCGACTCGGACACCGGTCGCCCGTCGGCAGTGCACACCGAGTGCGGACGGTCGCAGTAGCTGCTCTTGAACACCGTGAGCGTCAGCCGGTCGTCGCCGCCGACCCTGATCGTGAACTCCCACAGGTCGCTGGCCCCCTCGACGCGCTTGGCCTTGATCACCTCGTGCGGTGAACTCACCCACACCGCCCCGCCGTCGCGCATCGTCACGTAGCTGACCGCCAGCGGCTCGCTGTAGCGCACCCGCACGACAAGATCGCTGCCGCTGCCCCCATGGGCATCGGGCAGCTCCTCGAAACTCGCCGTCAAGGGCGGCAGCTTCGACCCGTCAGGCTCCGGCTCGGGCCCCTCGGAACGCTGCTCGGCGCCTTCGGACTCGTCGGCCTGCATCTCGACGGTCTCTGACTCGTCGGCCTCGCGGTGCTGCTGCTCTTCCTGTTGCTGCGACGACAGCCGAGCGCTCACCGGAAGCGGGTACGCGTAGATGCGTGCGTCATCGGGATCTGACACGAACATCGTCTCGCCATCGGACCAGATCCCCTTGGGGGTGTTGTTGCCGTTCTCGATCAGCATGTCGAGGTCCAGCGACGGCGTCCGCTGGCCGTCCGAGAGGCGGTAGGCGTACACCTTGTCGTCCTCGTCGTCGGCTACCCACATCGTGGTTCCGTCCGACCACAGACCTCTCGGCCGGCTGTTGCCCGCAGCGCCGAGACCGTTGAGGTCCAGTGAGGGGCGGCGCTGGCGGTCGGCCAGATTAAACGCGTACAGCTTGACGTCGAGGGCGTCGCCCACCCACAGGGTGGTGCCGTCGGACCACATGCCTGCTGGGCGGGTGATCCCGAGCTGCCAGAGGCCTCCGATGCTCTTGGACCGCACGAAAGAATCGTCCGCAAGGTCGTATGCGGCAACATTGACCCTGTGGTCGTCGGACGTCCACATCGTGGTGCCGTCGGACCACAGACCGTTGATGCCGGGATTCCACCACTTGTACGGCTCGTCGAAGATGTCGGGGGCGTTGAGGTCCCGTGTCGGGTCACGCTGCATCGTGTCGAGCGTGTACGCGAGAACCGGTCCCTCGAGGATCGCCACCCACATCGTGGTGCCGTCCGACCAGATCGCCCGCGCCGTAACGCGTCCTTCGGGGATATTGCGAAAGTCCGGCAGATCGCCCGTGCCGAAGCCTCCCACCGACGGCCGCCACACCGTGATGCGGTACTGCCGGCTGCGGCTGAGGTCCGACGACGTCACGTCGACGACGATGACGTTGCGGCCCGCGGGGAGGCTCACCTCGTGGACGTCGGTGTCCGCATCGGCGTCGGCGGGACGGATGCTCACCACCGCATTCGGGTCGGTCGCCGTGGCGGTCAGCGTCGCGGCCGAGACGTCGTCCGCTGTCACCTCGTACTCGGTGATGTCAGGATGGAACGTGCCGATGTCGAGGTCGCCCAGCGTCAGGCTCGAGAGCGTCGCGTCGTCGCTAAGATCGTCGGCCGCTTCCGCCGCTGTGCGGTAGACGGTGACGCCGTAGGTGCGTGTGTCGCTGCCGTGGGTGACCGTCACCATGATCTCGTTGGCGCCCAAGACCAGGCTCACATCGTGCGCTTCGGTGTCCGCATCGGCATCGGCGGGGCTGACCGACACGGTCGAGCCGGCGAACGCCGCCTCAGCAGCGACCGTCACGCTGGTCGTCGTGGTGGTAACCGCAGCGGCGTAGCTGAAGCGCGCCGGCTGGAAGAGGCCGATGTCCGCGCCATCGAGCTCCAGGCTCGCTAGAGCGGGCCACTCCGGCATGTTGTAGGTCCGGATGCGTCCGGTGGCGTGGTCGACGGTGAGCATGTGCTTGGCCCCGCACCACAGCGCCTCGGCGGGCGTCGGGCTCACGACGGCGTCGGCTTCGGGCACGCGTGTGCCGTCGGCGCGGCTGTAGGCGAACAATGTGTCGCGCCACAGGTACTTCAGCCACATGAGGTTCCCGTCGGTGCACAGCAGATTGGACCAGTTCTCGTGAACGGTGTGCGGCGCAGGCAGGTCCTTGGCGGAGTCGCGCACTCCCGTGGCGAGAACGTATGCGAACACCCGCTGGCCGTCGGTGACCCACATCGTGGTGCCGTCGGACCAGAGGCCTTCGCCGGACCAGTTGTCCCGGGTCAGGTCGAATTCGTGACCCGGACTGCGCTCCCCGCCGTCGAGGGCGTACGCATAGACCTTGTCGTCGATCAGGTCCGAGACCCACATCGTGTCGCCATCGGACCAGATCCCCCTCGGGTGGCTGTTCCCCGCTGCCGCCAGACTGGTGATGTCGTGGTCCGGCTGTCGAGCGCCGCTGGCGCGGTCATAGGCCAGTATCTGGCCGAGGAGGAGATTCAGCACCCACAGGGTCGAACCGTCGGACCAGATGGCGGCGTGGCCGGTCGGACCGTCGAGGACCACGTCGAGGACGGGGTTCCAGCCAAAGTCGCCGAGCGAGGCCCGCTCGACCGTGACACGGTGGACCTGGCGGCGCTGGCCGTCAGAGGACTCGACGGTGATGGCGATGACGTTGACACCCTCGGCCAGATCGACCTGGTAGCCGTCGGCGTCGGCGTCGGCGTCGGGCTCGCTGATCGACACCGTAGCCCCTATGTCGCTGGAGGTTGCGGTGACCGTGGTGCGCGAGACGCTGTTGCCGACGGCCCCGGAGTAGCGGGACACGTCGTCGTCGTTGCGGGCGATGTCGACGTCGGTCAGCTCCAGCGCTGCCAGCGACGTGTCGCCCGACAACGTGTCATGCGCCGAGCGCGACAGCGTCATGGTGTACTCGGAGGACGCATCGCCGTTGGTCACCGAGACCGTGAGCACGACATCGCCGGTGCCGACGGCGACCTGGTGGCCATCGCTGAGATCGCCGTTGGCGTCCGCTGGACTGATCGACACCTGCGCATCCGGCGACGCCGCCGCGGCGCTCACGGTCACCGATGCCGTGCTCGTCGGCACGCTCAGCGAGTAGTCCCTTCGGCCCGGGTGAAACGTCGTGAAGTCGATGCCGCCGAACTCCAGGCTCGCCAGCATCGCGGACGCCGGCATGTTGTACGCGAACAACTTGCGCTCGCCGGCATCGACCACCCACATCGTGTTGCCGTCGGACCACAAGCCCGCCGGCTTGTGATTGCCGGCATCTTGCAGTGCGTCGAACTCCAGATCGGGCACGCGCTCGCCAGTCGCTATGTTGTACGGGTGGATTCTGGCCGCTGGCACATCGGAAACCCACATCGTTTCGCCATCGGACCAGACCCCCGAGACGACTAGATCGAGTTCGATGCGCTGGCCTGAGAGCGGTTCGCCGGTCGCGAGATCAAATGCCTGGACGGCATCGCCTCTGGAGTCAGCAAGCCACAGCGTCTCGCCGTCAGCCCACATGTGCCCCGGCGGAAACGGCGGTTCGAAGCTCAGTCCTGGCAGGTGTCGGCGGGTGGCGATGTCGAAGGCGAGCACCTTGTCGGTGCTCAGATCGCCCACCCAGAGGGTGGTGCCGTCGGACCACAGCCCCTTCGGCAATTCGACGCCGGCGTCAGAAAGCCAGTCGATGTCGTGGTCGGGTGAACGCTCGCCGCTGGCCGCGTCGTAGGCGAAGACGCCGCTCACTAACGGCCCCATGACCAAGAAGTGACTCCCATCGGACCAGACCGACAACGGCGCATTGAAGCCCTCCCCGTCGTACTCCGAACTCACGTCGATGTCCTTGGCGGGATCGCGGCCAAAGGGCACCGACGATGCCGTCTCGTCATCCGCGTCGTCATCCTGGGCGGCCGTCTGTGCCGGCACCGACACGAGCACCGCAGCCACCATCAAGAACGTTGCGACGGCCCACCCGAAGCGACGCAGCACTGTCAATGCATTGTCGACTTTGTATGTCGGCCCATGAATGTCAGCATATTAGGGACGATCATGCACCAAAAATATTAGCAGCCCATCCCCCGCTGACAGCGGGCTCTAGGTTGGGGAACGGGTTCTAGGGCGGTGGGGCGACGGTCACCGTCGCGGTGGTCTGGTTGGTCCACGGCGAGGCCGAGACCTCGCCCTTCTCGTCGCGGAAGCGTGCGCGTATCTGCACCTTGTAGGCGGCGCCCTCCTCGAGGCCGGCGAGGGTCACCGAGGTGGCGTCTCCTGTTGGCCACGCGTTGCCGCGGTGGGCCTCGTCGGGCTGCCAGTACGGCAGGTGGTCCAGGTCGTCGCGGGCCCACATCACCCGGTACTCGAACGGCGCCAGCCCCGGCGCCTCCCACGAAATGGTCAGCTCCCCGGCCGCCCCGCTCGACAGCGACACCGCGCCGATCTCGTTCTCAGCCCGCGCCTCAGGCGCCTGCTGCTCGGGCGCCTGCTGCTCGCCGGCGGCGTCGCCGCTGTCGCCGCTGTCGCCGGTGTCGGGCCCTTCCACGAACACCAGAACCGACTTCGACACCGGCCGCCCATCAGCAGTGCACACCGCGTGACGGCCATCGCAACCGGTGCCCTTGAACACGGTCAGCCTCAGCCGCTCGTCGTCGCCGACCCTGACCGTGAACTCCCACAGGTCGCTCGCCCCGTCCACGCGCCGCGCGCCGATCAGCTCATGGGGGGACCCCACGAACAGCGCCCAGCCGTCGCGCATCGTCACGTAGCTGACCGCCAGCGGCTCGCTGTAGCGCACCCGCACTACCAGATCGGCGCCCGCACCCCCGTGAGCATCGGGCAGTTCCTCGAAACTCGCCGTCAAGGGCGGCCCCACCGACTCGGACCCGTCAGACTCAGACTCGGACCGCTGTTCAGCATCCGCCAACTCCTCAGGCTCCTCCTGCTGCAGCGAAACCGGTCCCTCACCGCCGTCACCGTCACTGTCGCTCTTGCCGCCCACGGCGTCGTCGCCGTCCGCGCTGTCGTCGGCGGGGCGGGTCAGCACCACCGTGTAGGTGAGGATCTCCTCGCCCGCCCTCACGGTGATGGTCACCACGTTCGCGTCCGACGACAGGCTCACCTCATGGGCATCCGTGCCGGGATCGGTGTCCACGGGCAGCACCGTCACCGACGCCCGCTCATCAGCAGCCACAGCCGACACCGTCACGCTCTCGACATCAGCGCCGACCTGAGCCTCATAGATCAGCTGATCCGCCGAGAACGTCAGCTCCACACCGCTCACCGCCAGCGACGACAGCTCCGCGCTGAACGGCACCGGCGGGGGCGGCGGCGGGGGCGGGTCGCCGCGATAGACCCGAAGCGTGTAGATGCGGGTGTCGTCGCCGTTCGCCGACGTCACCACCACCGTGTTCAGCCCCTCGACCAAATCCACCTGAACGCCGCCCACCTCCGCGTCGGCGTCCGCCGCAGAGAACGACACCTCCGACGACGAGAACGCCGCCGCAGCCGACAACGTCACCTGAGAGGTCTCCAAGGGCACCACTGCGTCGTAGTCGAACCGGTCCGCGGAGAACGGAATGTCCGCGTCGCTGAGCTGCAGCCAGGCCAGCAGCGCACTGGCGGGCATGTTGAACGCCCTGATGGACTCGGCCCACCGGGTCTCGCTGACCCACATCGTGGTGCCGTCAGACCAGAAGCCGGCCATGTTGTCGCCGACATATGTGGATCCGAGCGGGTTGAGGAGGTCCAGGTCGCTCTTTCGTTCGCCTGTCGCCAGGTCGTAGGCCCAGATGTGGCGGGGACCCTGGTAGAGCCCGGGGCCGCCGTGGCCTTCGCCGACCCACATCGTCTTCCCGTCGGACCACAGGCCGAAGATCTTGTACCTCTCCGCCAGCCCGGCTTCTGCTCTGTCAGCCCCCGTCTCAAGCGCGATGTCGGCATCGGGTCGGCGCTCGCCGGTGGCGAGATCGAACGCGAACACCTTCAAGGCATAGTTCTCGGCGACCCAGATCGTCTCGCCGTCAGACCACACCCCGCGCAGCAGCTGCGACCCGGACTTCGCGCTCCGAGTGCTGATGTGCCGCTCAGGCAAGAGCGCTCCTGTCTTGAGGTCGTAGGCCCTGATGACCTTCTGATGCAGATACGAGACCCACAGGATCTCGCCGTCAGACCACGCGCCGCTCTCGATCTCGAGCTTCTTGGGAAAGGGATTGCAGGTCGGCAGGAACGGGTCATCCAACAGCCGAGGGTCAAGCGGCAGACCGGTCGCAAGGTCGTAGCTCTGAATCAAACACTCGTCATAGAGGTCGCCGCCATTGCTGATCAGCATGAGCCGGTCGTTGATGCCCCACACGCCCTTGAAATAGGCTATGGCGCGGCGCGGCGGGTCGCCGTGGATGCTGATGTCCGCGTCGGCATTGCGGCTCATCGCCTCCCCCGGATCGCGCACCACCACCACCTCGTAGAGCTGCTGCACGTTGCCGTCCGCAGACGTCACCGACACCCGCACCCAATTGCGGCCCCGAATCAGACCCACCTGATGCCCGTCGGTCTCCTCGTCGGCGTCACCAGGCAAGATCGACACCTCAGCCGCCGAATTGGCCGCCGTCGCAGTCACCGTCGTCACCGACACATCGCCCGCCACGTTCGCCGCATAGCCGGCCACGCCCGAAGAGAAGCCGCCGAAGTCCACACCCGAGAGGCTCAACGAGCTCAACGATGCATCATCAGCCGCCGGCGGCGGATCGTCAGGCGGGTCCGTGCTCTGCGCACCCGCAGGAACCGCACCGGCCACCAGCACCGCGACCGCCGCCAACGCCACCCAACGAACCAAGCGGCCCGACGGACCCAGGAGGCCCGAACGGCCACGACACCGCCACACACCGGCAGCAGGCACCACAGCCGTGCCGTCTCGACCCTCCGAAACCGCGCCATCCCTCACAGCACACCCCTCCCGTGCTCATCGATGCCCGACGAGCCGAACCCGCCCGACATTGCGCCCACCAATAGCACACTCATACCGGCACTCACGAGCCAGCACCGACGCAGCGCAGCCGCCGCACCGGTAATCTCGAACCCAGCAGCACGCGCCGTGCCCGGTGCCGCCCGCCCAAGCGCCAACCCCCAAGGCTGACGCTCTCAGCCCGACAGCGAGCCCCAAGAGCCCACCGGTCGCCGCCAGCCGGTCAGCTGTCGTCGGCAGCCGGGGGCACGGTCACGGTCACGGTGTAGGTGCGCACGTCGGCGTTGTCGGTGTCCGCATCGCCGTCGGCGTCATAGGACGAGGTGACCGTGATGGTGTTGTCGCCCTCCGACAGCGTCGCCGAGGCACCCGTGCCGGTCGTGCCGTCAGCAGCCTCCCACGCGACCGTGACCGTCGCTTCGTCCGCGAACGCCGCTGTCGCGGTCACCGTCGCCGACGTGGTGCCCGCTGCTGCGGTGCCCTCATAGGCAAAGATGCCGGTCTGGAACACCCCGAGCTCCGCGCCCGACACCGACAGCGACTTCAACGCCGCCGAGGTCGGCATGTTGTAGGCGTAGAACTTGTCGGACCTGTGGTCGGCCACCCACATGGTGCGCCCGTCTGACCAGATTCCCGACGGCCACGTGTTCTGCGTTCGTCCGAGATTGTTGAAGTCCAGATGGCTGCGGCGGGCGCCGCTCGCGAGGTCGTATGCATAGAGCTTCTCGTCGACAATGTGCGATACCCACATGGTGATCCCGTCTGACCAGATGCCCTTGGCGTCGAAGAGGCGCGAGAAATCCGGTTTGAGACTGATGCTGCGGGAGCTCACGTGGTCGCCGCTCTCGAAGTCGTAGGCGCGCACGACCTGGAACGCTTGGTCAAGCACCCACATGAGGGTGCCATCAGACCACACCGATTCGGGATCGGGCGGAAAACGCGACTTGTTCCAGGCGAGGGCGAAGTCTCTGTCGGGCACCCTGTCGCCGGTATCGACGTCGACAGCGACGACATTCCAGTCGGGGCCGAGGTCGTTCGCCAGCCACATGGTCTCGCCGTCAGACCACAGCCCGCTGATCTGGTTCGTCCTGGGCGCGGTGATGTCGTCGTCGGGCCGCCTTGTCAGGGTGTCCATGTCGAGCGCGTGGATGCCGTGATCGTTGTCCAGCACCCACAGAGTGGTCCCGTCGGACCACAGATCGTCCGGGGTCTCCCCGGGGATCAGCGAATCGAGGTCCTTGCCGGGCTGACGCGAGAACGGTCCGTCGTCGTCGATGAGGTGGATCGTGACCGAGGACTCTCCGAACAACCCGGGGGGAAGGTCTCCCAAGGCGAAGACCAGGTGCTCGCCGTCGTCGTGCTCGGCGTCGTCGACGGCGGTCACGGTGAAGGTCTTGACGGTCTCGCCCACGCCGAAGGCGAAGCTGAGGTCCTCCACCGAGTAGGTGAAGTCTCCAGCGGCAGCGCCGCCCCGCAGCGCCGCTGTCAGCGGAATCGTGATCTCCTCTTCGGGCGGGCTGTCGAGGCGCACACGGACATCCACGGCGTCGCCGCCCTCGTACGCGTAGTCGGTCGCGAGCACCCTCGCCCTGCACAGCGATTGAAATCTCAACGCATGGCACTCGTCTGCGTACGGGCGCGCCCTCTCCAGCCTCACTTCGATGTCGTCGTCGTCGGTGTTCTGCTGGGCGGCGACGGGCTCTTCCTCGTCGTCGTCTTGGTCGACGAACTCGACTTGCGGCGGCGGCAGCTCGAGCTGGGGCTCCTCGGCGTCCTGATCGTCCTGGGTGCCCTGCTCTTGGTGCTCAGGCGACTCGTCGGCGCCCTGCTGAACGTCGTCCTGTTCGGCCTGCTGTTGGGCGAGCAGCGACGCCGCCGAGTGCACCGCCGCGGTGGCCTGGGTGGTCCACGGCGACGCCGACACCTTGCCCCGGGCGTCGCGGAAGCGCGCCCTCATCTGCACCTTGTAGGCGGCGCCCTCCTCGAGGCCGCTCAGCGTCACCGAGGTGGCGTCTGCGGCGGGCCACTCGTTGCCCCGGTGGGCCTCGTTCTCGAACCGGAACGACAAGAACTCCAGGTCCTCGCGCGCCCAGCTCACCCGGTACTCGAACGGCGCCAGCACCGGCGCCTCCCACGAAATGGTCAGCTCGCCCGCAGCACCGCTCGACAGCACCACCTCGCCGATCTCGTCCTCAGCCCGCACCACCGCAACCTGCTCTTGCTCGTCGCCCTGCTGCTCGTCGCCGCCCTGCCCGCCCTGCTGCTCGTCGGCGTCCTGCTGCTGCTCGTCCTGCTGTTGCTCGCCGGCCTGCTGATCTGCCTGCTCGTGCTGGTCGTCGCCCTGCTGATCTGCCTGCTGCTCGCCCTGCTGTTGCTCGCCGCTCTGCTGATCTGCCTGCTCGTTCTGCTGCTCGCCGTCCTGCTGATCTGCCTGTTCTTGCTGTTGTTGGTCCTGCTGGCCTTGGGATTGCTCTTGCTGTTGTTGGTCTTCCGCCTCTTGGTGCTCGCCGGCTTGGTCTTGTTGTTGGGTTTGGGGTTGTTGGGTTTGGGGGGGTTGGGTTTGGGGTTGTTGTGCGTTGTTGGGGGCCATGCGGTAGGCGAACACGCGGTGGCGCAGGTGGTCCAGCACCCACATGGTGTCGCCGTTTGACCAGATCCCCGCCGGGTCGGAGTTGCCCGCGTCGGCCAGGCCGGCGAACCCCGACTGCGGCCTCGGCTCGCCCGTCGCCAGGTCGTAGGCCCGGATCGCCGCCGCGGGGCCGTCGGCGACCCACATCGTGGCCCCGTCGGACCACAGCCCACGCGTGCCCGACCCCGCTATCCCCGCCAGCGACCGGCCCTCCAGCGCGTCGCCGGTCGCCGCGTCGAACGCGGCCAGCCCGCCCCCTGAGGGGTCCACCACCCACAGCGTGTCCCCGTCGGACCACACATCGCGCGGCGAGAACCCCGGCACGACCGTGCGCCCCGCCAACAGCGCGCCCGACACCAGATCGAACGCGAACACCCTCTCGCTGGCCAGATCGCTCACCCACAACACCGACCCGTCGCCGCCGACGCCCATCGGCATCCAAAACCCCACCTCGGCCCCGTCGAGGTCGCGGCCCGCGCGGCGCTCCCCCGCCGCCAGGCCATAGGCCAGCACCGCACCCGCCACCGGATCGGCCACCCACAGCGTCGCACCGTCAGACCACAGCGAATACGGCAGCACATGACCCGCGCCCAGCGAAACATCGCCGCCCGCCACCCGGCCCCACGCCGCGCCGCCGTCGCCCGAGCCGCTCCCAGCCCCCGCCGGCGCCGCCACACCCACCACCAACACCAACACCAACACCGCCGACCACCACCGGCGCACCACACCCCGAACAGACAAACCGAACCCCCCAGCCAAACCGGACTGACACCATCATGCCAGCCCACAACCACCACCCGCCAACAACACACCCAAACCGGCCCGCCACAGCCGCGACAAAACGCCCCTCAGACCTCAGCTGCGGACCCTCAGACCACGCCGCTTACACAAACTTTACGAGTGTCACTGTCGGGGTTGCCGGGGCCGTCATGCCGGGGGGTGACGGTCTGACAGTGCCTCTCCTAGAGCCCCCCGACGGGATTCCGGTGAATCGTGACCGTGTAGGTCTGCCAGTTCGAGCCGTCCGCGGAATGAACCAAGATGGTGATTTCGTTCTCGCCCACGTCCAGGTTCACTTGGTGCCGATTTCCAGTGCCGGAGCCGGGCTCGATCTGGACAGTGGCGTCGCTCTCCTCGCTGGTCGCTGATACGAACACATTGCTCACGCGGTTGTTCACGGTCGCCCGGTAGTTCGGAGTGAACGGCGCGAACGTGCCGAAGTCGATGTACTCAATTTGCGATTCTGCCGGTGTCGCGGCAGTAGATGACTTGGTTGAGCTTCCGCTCCCGCTCCCGCCATCGACGACGACGCCGATCTCGAGTGATTCCAGCGCAGCACTCGGGGGCATCTTGTAGGCCTTGAGCGAGCCTGTGCCAGAGAAGTCGTCGCCTTCGGGTTCGGCGAATTCTCCCAGCCACATGAAGTCTCCGTCAGACCACAGCGAGCGCTTCGTCGTGTCGGCGCCATCGCCATCCGGGTGGAACCAGAAGTTGGTCAACGCGGCGCCGCTCTCCAGCGCGTAGGCATAGACCGTCGTCTTGTCGTAGTCATCGGTCACCCACATCGTGGTTCCATTGGACCACAACCCGGACGGATTCCGATTGCCGCTGGCCGTCTCAAAGCCCAAAGTGTCATCCAGAACGCCGGTCGCGAGGTCATAGGCAAAGATCCTCTGGCTGGAACTATTGGCTACCCATATAGTTGTGCCGTCAGACCACAATCCGCTCGGACGCCCGTTTTCGACTGGCAGTTCGATGTCATGCTCAGGCTCGTGGTCTCCGGACTCGAGATTGTGAGCGGCCAACCGCCTCTCATTCGGGTTAGACGGGTCGGATATCCACATAGTAGTGCCATCCGACCACAAGCCGTCCGATGACCATATCGTGTAGCTGACACCTATATCGCGTGCGGGCTCATGCTCCCCGGTCTTGGGGTTCACGGCAAACACACTGTTTGAATGATAATCGCCAACCCACATGGTGGTGCCATCCGACCACAGGCCGCCAGGACTGATATTTCCCCCGTGAGATTGGACCAATTCTGGCGAGAACTCGACATCGTGCTCTGGCACCCGGTCAAAGGTCTCGGGATGGTCTCGCTCGACTTCGATCGAATATACCTTGGCTGTGCCGCCCGCAGCGGTGACGGTGACGGTGATCGTGTTGGCTCCCGGACTCAAGTCTACTTGGTGGCCGTCCTCGTCCGGATCGGCGTCGGCGGGTTCGATGGAAACAATGCCCGAAGGAGCATCGCCGGAGACGGTCAATGACGTCGCCTCGGCGGTGACCGTGACGGAGTCGAGCCAGGTGGGCACAGTGCCGCTCTCGTAGCTGGTGGTCTCGGTCGAGAACCGGGGCGACATGCCGGCGTCGCTCAGTCCGAGCGATTTCAGGGCCGGCCGTTCGGGCATATGAAAGGCATATATTCCCTTGTTGGAACTGAACTTTCCGATAGGCACCCACATCGTGGTTCCGTCAGACCAGAGGCCTGCAGGACCGAACTCGCCGTCGTAGTTGTAATGCGAGAAGGCCTCGACGTCGGCGTCGATGTCATAGTGTGGCTGACGGCGGCCGGTGGCCAACTCGTAGGCCAAGATCTGCTTGGTCTTGCCCTCGAGGAGCCACATGGTGAGTCCGTCAGACCAAATGCCCCTCACCCAGTCCTTCAAGCCAAAGCCGGTGCTGAAGGACCGTTCGTCTGAGAAGGCGCCGGTCTCCAAGTCGTAGGCAAAAATGACGCCGTTGTGGTCCGACACCCACAGGGTGGTGCCGTCCCCCCACAACCCTCTCGGCTTACCGTTACGGTACGCCGCCCACTCCGCTGATGACACGCCATCGTAGGGGTCTTTGAGGTCGATGTCTCGCTCGTTCCGGCGCTGGCCGGACTCTAGCTCGTAGGCGAACAGCCAATCGCGGCTGTCATCTATGGCCACCCACATGATGGTCCCGTCAGACCACATGTCACGAACATTTCTGTGCCAGTCGACTCGCAGCCCGTCATTGTCCTTGTCGGCAATGCGTTCGCCGGAATCGAAGTCGTAAGCAAATATCTTGTCGGCAATATGCCCGTCGCTCACCCACACGGTGCTGCCGTCGGACCAGATGCCGTGCAATATCGGAGACTGACGGCCGTCATCGTCAAGGTTCAGAAGATCGCGCGAGGGATCCCGGTCTGGGTTGGACTCCTCGGGCGTCGACTCGGTCGAGTCTTGGGCGCCTGCGGGGTTCACTGCCGTCGCCGCCAGGAGCGCGAAGACAGCCAATAGCGACATCAGCAGTCGGGACGGCCGGCTCGCGGCTGTCAACCTGTACTTCTTGTCTCGGCTCTCTGACCCATTCATAAGGATGCCTTTCTTGTTCATGCCGACTTCGCTTTCTCGGTAGTTCTCGGTGACCTGTCGGGGCCTACAGCCCGCCTGGAGCGGCGACCCTCTGAGAGGAGCCGCCTTCGACCGCGCTGTGCTTCAACTTGGCTGCGGTTCCGTCGGCGTTGACGATCGTGCCGCCATTGAGCTGCAGAGAGTTCGCGGGAATCGTCACGCCGTCGCTGTCGGAGTCGCCTTCGACGATCGTGTAGCGGAACACGGCCGTTGCTCCGTCGCTGCCTGCGTAGTCGGCCAAGCGTTCGACTCCGCCGATGTCCAGCGCAATCTGCGGGGTGCCCGTCACCGTGACACCGGAATCGAATCGGACATTCACCGTGATGACATCGCCGACGAAATAGTTGCCGCCGGCGCGACTCGAACTGAACTCGACACTCTGGATCCTGGGAGGAGCTGCCGAAACGGTCACCACAACGTCGAGCGTCGCTTCGTAACCCTCGAAGACTTGCGAGCTGGCAACGATGGTCACCTCGTAGTCGCTGTCACCGTCAGCATCGAGTGGCTCGGCGTGATGCGGCTGGCTGGCGAACTCCAGTGAAACCCCATCATCGACGTCGGTGAGTCGAAAGTCGTCCTTGTCTGCGCCTTCCAAGGACCAAGACACATACGCGCCGTACTTCGTAACGCTGAAGGTGCCGACTGACTCGTCGGTTCCGGTGTAGACCGTCGCCGATGACGAGCCCAGTATCTCGAAAGGCGGCGGCTGAACTAGGTGTGGGGCACTGTCCGTCACTGGGCCGTGCGTCAGCGGCGAGTGCCTTCCCCGTCTGTCAGTGATTGAGCCTCCGTTGAGCCGCAGGGAAGTGGAGTCAATCGAGACGCCGTTGTTGTCCTCATCGCCGTCGACAACGGTGTATTCGAAAAATACATATGGCCCGCGTGCGGAGAGAAATTCGGCGGTTCGTGCAGTGCCACCGACGTTGAGCAGCAACTGAGGTGCACCATCGACCACCACTGGCTCTTCGAGCTGAGCCCATTGCGGAGCCGCGGGGTCGCCGAAGTGGACCCTGACGCGGATGGTGTCACCGGGGTAGAACACAGGGCCTCCAGCTAGGCGGAAATCGAGGCCAAGCACCGCAGGCCCGTCGCCCTGGACCGTGACGGTTGCGTCGGCGGACCCGGAGCGGCCGCCGCTCGTGCTGGCTTCCACGGTGACCTCGTACACATCGTCGCCGTCGGAGTCGTCGCCGCCTGAGTACTGGTACGCGGCGGCGAAGCCCAGGTCGCCGTCGCTGCTGATCTGCAACATGTCGCTGTCAGGACCGGACAGTGACCATTCGACGTTCTCGCTGGTACCTGTCGCACTGAAAGACCCCACGTCGCCGCTGAACCCGCTGGGGACCGCATAGGACGTGCGCCCTTGGAGCGTCAGCGGCACTGGGTGCGTCGTCACCGTCAGGATTTCCGATTCCTGATTCCACTCATGAACCTGGCTCGCCTGACGTATCACGAACCGCTTCGCGGGCACATGGAGCGTTACCGACCCTCGGCCGAGATCAGTCCGACGTAGCGTGAGGTGGTACAGCTGATCGCTTAGGCCCCGAACATCGCTTATCCAGCCTCCCGTGACGTCGATATCCGACCATGCTTCAAAGGCCGTACCATCATCAGCGGTAGTGACCACCGGGTGCGAAAGGCGCAGTTGAACGTCGAATTCGGCAGCGGTAATCGGCTCGGGAGACTGCAATTCCCAAGTAACCGTCAACGGGGCGCCAATCGTAAACTCAATCGAGCCCGCCTCATTCGTCTCGCCTTCAAACTCCACACTCCCTGCCGGAACCGACACCGTCAAAGTCTCAGAGTCGGCGCCGAAGTCGGGTCGAATTTCGAAGAACTTGATATGCGAGCCGCGATGATGATCGGTGGCTCTCAAGACGGTTCCATTGACCACTTCGACACTGTCCAAGTCGAAATCCGTCACTTGCACTGCTGACCCGCCGCGAAGAAATGCGACACGAACAATGAAGTCAGCTCGCACTGTCGTGCGGTTCGTCTCGGTGCCCGACTCGCTCACCCTGTGGAGCCATGGCGTCAGCGTGCGGGCACGGTCGTCAACGGCGCTTTCTCCGCCAGGGTCTTCGGCCTGGGATTCGGTCGATTCTTGGGCGCCGGCGGGACTCACCGCCGCTGCCAGCACGAGCACCAACACAGCAAGAAGCGACATCAGCCGCCGGGATACCGAAGTCAGGGAGCTGTTGTGCCCGGCAGTCCTTTCGCCCCGGGGACTCTGAACTTGGGTCTTTGGCCGGTTCATGTCAACTTCCTTGCTTGCGGACCAGATCTATCGGGGCTCTACAGCCCGCCTGGGGTGGCGACTCTCTGGCCGGAGCCGCCCTGGATCGCGGTGTGCTTCAACTTGGCTGCGGTTCCATCGGCGTTGACAATCGTGCCGCCGTTGAGCCGCAGGGAGTTCGCAGGAATCGTCACGCCGTCGCTGTCGGCGTCGCCTTCGACGACCGTGTAGCGGAACACGACCACCGCCCCGTCAGTGCTGTGGTAATCGGCCAGGCGTTCGACCCCGCCGATGTCCAGCGCGATCTGAGGCGTGCCCGTGACCGTGACGCTGGTGTCGAATTCGACATTCACCGTGATGACGTCGCCGACGGCGTAGTTGCCGTCATCAAGACTCGTACCCGATGAGACGTTCCTGCCAGGACTCTGACCGAAGTAGATATTGTCGATTTCGGGAGGAGGAGCGACGACAGTCACCACGAGGTCAACAGACGCCTCGTATCCCCCAATTCTGCTGATGTCGAAGCCGATTTCTTCCGCTTCGAGGATGTCTTCTTCCGCAATGGCGATGATGGTCACTTCGTAGTCGTTTTGGCCGTCGTCATCGAGCGGCGTGGCGTGATCTGGGGGGCTGGCAAAAAGCAGATCGACTGCCTTGCCGCTGTTGTTGACTTCGCCTGATGCTTGGAAGTGCTGGCTGTCTGGGCCAATCAGAATCCACCTCACCCATTTGGTTTCAGCCGTGGTGAACCTGTCGACGAATTTGGCCCCCCCGTACCTCGTCAGCGATGTCGGACCCGTTATCTCGAAGGGCACCGGACGCACCACGTGATCGGGACTGCTCGGCAGCAAGGAATTCGTCAAGGGCGACTTGCTTCCGCTGCCGCCGGCTATCGAACCGCCATTGAGGCGCAGAGAATTCTTGTCAATCGAAACCCCATTAGCGTCTTCATCGTCGGCGGCAACGGTGTATTCGAAGAAGACCTGCGACTGATGCGAGGAGCGGTACTCGGCGACTCGGGTTGTGCCTCCGACATTCAGCATCAGCTGAGGTGAGCCCCCGACACGAACTGATATCGGAGCGTCGCCGTAGCCGAACGTGACCGTGGCGCTGATGGTGTCGCCGGGATAGTAGACAGAACGCTCGCCCTTGAGGATCAAGCGTTCGTCGGGGTTCGCAGGACCCAGATGGATGTCGATCACCCGGGGTCCGTCGCCGAAGACGCCTACACTTGTGTCGGCGGACCCGGAGCGGCCAGCGCTGGTGCTGGCTTCTACCGTGACCTCGAACACGTCGTCGCCATTGGCGTCGTTTCCGCCCACGAATTGCGCATATTGCGGCGCCGCGAAGCACAGCACGCCGCTGTTGCTGATCTGCAAGAGGTCGCTGTCGGGGCCGGACAGCGACCATTGAACCTCATCGTCAGCGTTGTCGTCGTCCGCACAGGCGTCAGCGGAGTCGTCATCCGCGGCGTCAGAGCCATCCGCCGAGTCGCTGTCAGCAGAGTCGCCGACAGCGGAGTCGCCATCCGCTACGACACGATCCGCCACGATGTGGAACCGCCCCAAGACGCCAGAAAACCCGCTGGGAACTCCGGCGGAATTGGCCCCGCCGATCACCAGCGGCGGCATCGACTCTGTCTGGGTCTCTGAATCGCTGCCAGCAGTGTCGCCGTCGGCTGAGCCGTCGCCTTGGGAGCTGCCGTCTGCTGAGTCTTCGGGCGACGAATCGGTCGATTCTTGGGCGCCGGCGGGACTCACTGTCGTCGCCGCCAGGAGCACGAATGCTGCAAGAAGCCACAGCAGCGTTGACAGCCGGCGACCGCCATATCCCGCAGAACTCTGACGCTGCCGAGCTTGACTGAATGACCTGTTCATAACGGTTGCCCTCTCAGGTGGAGTCGAGGACGAGTTGCGGCGTGTGCACAGCGAGCGGCCTCGATTGAGCGAGCGCAGTGCTGTCCCCCATTTGCGGCTCAGCCGCCTTCAGCGAGGCGGTACCAGCCGCCGCCGATGAGAGTCCCGTCGACGTCGACCAGCCACATGCGCATGGTCTCGGGGCCGATGCCCTCGGGGTTCTCATCGGCAGTGATCCAGCCGCCCTCGGCGGTGGCATTGCGCACTGCGGGCCCCAGCAGATCTTCAATGTCGCTGCCGATGAGCCCAGAATCGATATGGGCCAGGATCGTGCCGTCGGGATCAGCGGCGATTCCCGTGAAGAATCCGTCGAGCGCGTCGGTGCGGTTGTAGTACTCCGCGATCGGTATCAGGCCAGCGTTGATGCCGCTGGGATCGTTTGAAAACTCCAAGAAGGCGTCCATTCCGCCGCTGCGAAAGCGCTCGGCCGCCGCCGAGAAGAGCTGGGGCGCGAACTCATCGGTGTCGATGTACCAACCCGAGCCGAACAGCAAGCCGTCGTGGCGCACCACCCAGGCGTTCTTCAGCTCGAACGAGTCTTCGTCGCCGAGCGCGCCACTCGCCGGATTCGAAAACACGTAAGGCACCCACTTGCCGGCTGAGGTGGCTGCCAGCATCTCGGCTCCGAAGACGTACCCGTTGACGTCGGTGCCGATCCAGCCGTTCAGGTCAGCGCCCAAGCGGTTGCTGTCGTAGTGGCCGATGATCGTGGCGTCGGAGTCGACGACGAAGACATACCACTGGCCGTCGACGCTGTCGGGGCTGTTGACCTCGGCGAGCAACGCGTCCCGCCCTGCGCTGTCGTACAGGTCGATGGCCTGGCTCACGACGAACTGCGTGTAGGACGCGGCATCCGACTTCGGCGGCGGCTCGTCGCTGGCCTCTGCCTGGTCCGGCTGAGCCGTGGCGTCGTCCCCTACCGGCTCCGACTCGACATCTTCGCCCGCCGGCTCCGACTCGACATCTTCGCCCGCCGGCTCCGACTCGACATCTTCGCCCGCCGGCTCCGACTCGACATCTTCGACCGCCGGCTCCGATGTCGGGGTGGCCGTCGCCGTAGTGACCTCGACGGTCTCTTCGACAGACACATCGGACATGTCGGCCTGCGACTCGACATCTTCGACCGCCGGCGTCGATGTCGGGGTGGCCGTCGCCGTAGTGACCTCGACGGTCTCTTCGACAGACACATCGGAAATGTCGGCCTGCGGCTCGACATCTTCGGTGCAGCCGACTGCCAAGAATGCGGCTGCGACCACACAGGTCGCCGTGAGTCGTCGCACCGACCGCGCAGATCCTCTCTGCACCGGTCGCCTGATCGCACCTTCCACCAAACGCCTCTCGCAGGGAACTGCCGACACCGAATAGCTGCCGACACTGGTAAGTCTAATCTACAACATAATTGAGTCAATACCTATCCGTCAGCACGAGATCAGGCACCTGCTGTGATCGGTGAGGTGCAGCTCGGCGGCGGGACGGGCTCGCGTCTTGCGGTTGTTTCCCCGGGGGCTTTCCCGAGGCAGTGTCGCTGGGGCCTGGCGCTCTATGACGCGGCCACGACCTGCCCCGGGGTGCGAACCGCCTGCACGTCATGCAATATCGTGCCGCCGTTCAGCCGATCCCAGTAGTACACGTTGACCATCAGGTACTTGCCGACGTCGTCCTCAGTGGGGGTGTAGGACTCCCCGTAGTGGGCCTGCGGTATCGACCAGTTCGGCGCGTAGAAGACGATGCGCTCGTAGTCGGCGTGATCGGTCCTGGTCACGGTCTCCGACATCCCGCGATACCAAGCGACCTTGGTGACAACGACCTCGCCGTCGGACCAGATCCCCGCCGGCATGGCGCCGCCAGCAGCGGAAGCGGCGCGCCCCAACACGGCGCCGCCCGCTGCGGGGGCCATGCTCCCCCGGCGCGGGCCCCTAGGGCTGCGAAGAGGCCGTGACCGTCGCGGTGTGCTCGGCGGTCCACGGCGAGGCCGAGACCTTGCCCTTCTCGTCGCGGAAGCGGGCGCGGATCTGCACCTTGTAGACAGCGCCCTCCTCGAGGCCGGCGAGGGTCACCGAGGCGGCGTCGCCCGCGGGCCGCGCGTTGCCGCGGTGGGCCTCGTCGGGCTGCCAGTACGACAAGTAGTCCAGGTCGTCGCGGGCCCACATCACCCGGTATTCGAACGGCGCCAGCACCGGCGCCTCCCACGACACCGTCAGCTCCCCCGCCGCCCCGCTCGACAGCACCACCGCGCCGATCTCGTCCTCAGCCCGCACCACCGCAACCTGCTCTTGCTCGTCGCCCTGCTGCTCGTCGCCCTGCTGCTCGTCGCCCTGCTGCTCGTCGCCGGCCTGCTGGTCGTCGGCGGCCTCGCCGCTGTCGCCATCATCGCCGCCGGTGTCGGGCCCTTCCACGAACACCACCAACGAATTCGACACCGGCCGACCATCAGCAGTGCACACCGCGTGACGGCCATCGCAACCGGTGCCCTTGAACACCGTCAGCCTCAGCCGCTCGTCGTCGCCGACCCTGACCGTGAACTCCCACACATCGCTCGCCCCCCCGACGCGCCGCGCGCCGACCAGCTCATGGGGGGAACCCACGAACAGCGCCCAGCCGCCGCGCATCGTCTCAACGCCCACCGCCAACGGCTCGCTGAACCGCACCCGCACCGCCAAATCAGTGCC
The DNA here is from genome assembly GCA_965208545.1 of Candidatus Poriferisocius sp. GTDB lineage: Bacteria > Actinomycetota > Acidimicrobiia > Acidimicrobiales > Bin134 > Poriferisocius. The sequence goes on from OZ242341.1 coordinate 3,462,522, forward strand.
CGCGCCCCCATGAGCAGCAGGCAGCTCCTCGAAACTCGCCGTCACCGGCGGCCCCACAGACCCAGACTCCGACACATCCGACTCCGACTCCGACTCATCAGACCGCTGCTCAGACCCAGACTCCGACTCAGACTCCGACTCATCAGACCGCTGCTCAGACCCAGACTCCGACTTATCAGACTCCTCCTGCTGAAGCGATTCTGGTCCGTCACCGTCGCTCTCGCCGCCCACAGCGTCGTCGCTGCCATCGCTGTCGTTGGCGGGACGGGTCAGCACCACCGTGTAGGTGAGTATGTCCTCGCCCGCCACCACGGTGATGGTCACCACGTTCGCGCCCACCGACAGGCTCACCTCATGCACATCAGTAACCGAATCGGCGTCCGCGGGCAGCACCGTCACCGATGCCCGCTCATCAGCAGCCACAGCCGACACCGTCACGCTCTCGACATCTGCACCCACCTCGGACGCATAGGTCAGCTGATCCGCCGAGAACGCCAGCTCCACACCGCTCACCGCCAGCGACGACAGCGCCGCGCTGGGCGGCGACGGCAGCGGAGGCGGTGGATCTCCGGCGTTGATCCTCAGCGTGTAGGTGCGGGTGTCGTCGCCGTTCGCCGACGTCACCACCACCGTGTTCAGCCCTTCCGCCAAGTCCACCTGCACGCCGCCCACAGCGGCATCCGCGTCCGCCACGGAGAACGAAACCTCCGACGACGAGAACGCCGCAGCAGCCGACAACGTCACCCGCGACACCCCATCAGGCGCCTGCACCAGGTAATCGAACCGGTCCGCGGCAAACGGAATGTGCGCGTCGCTGACATCGAGCCACGACAGCAGCCCGCTCTGCGGCATGTTGAACGCCCAGATCTGGGTGCCCCACCGGCCATCGCCAGCCCACATCGTCGCGCCGTCAGACCAGATGCCCGTCGTGCGGAACATGTAGTCCAACTCACCAAAGTCCAGCTCGGGCACACGCTCACCCGACTCCAGGTCATAGGCGCGGATCTCCCCGTACTCAGCCTCGCCGAACCCACCCCTGCTGGCTGTCACCCAGATGGTCTTGCCGTCCGACCACAGGCCCATCGCTTTGTAGATCTCACCCAGTTCTATGTCCGAGTTGGGCCGACGGTCGCCGGTGGCGAGGTCGTACGCGCGCAGATCTTGGACGTCGTCGTCCACAACCCACATCGTGTCCCCGTCAGACCATATGCCCCTGAGCACTGGGTAGCAGCAGAGTTCGGTGTCGATGTCCCTGTCCGGCGTGCGCTCACCCGTTTTCGCCTCATACGCTTGGATGACGAACTCGTGGTACCCGGGAGACGCCCACATCGTGGTCCCGTCGGACCACAGCCCGTAGATCGAATTGGGAACGTTCGCCAGGCGGAGGTGCCGGCCACTCGACGGCAGACCGGATTCGAGGTCATACGCGAACAGCGTGCGAGCGTCGCTCCCCCACAACGTGGTTCCCTGGCCAAAGAGCAGCCCTACCTGTAACCCCGTAGTCAGGGGAACGTACGGGAGTCTGGGATCGGACGGGAGTTGGGGATTGTCAGGGTCACGTGCGGAGGCATTGTCGAAGTCGAATTTGATGTCCTTGTCGGGGTTGCGGGTCATGGCCGGCCCGGGGTCTCGCATCACCACCACCGTGTACTGCTGCTGCACGTTGCCGTCAGCGGAGCCGACGCTCACCCGCACCCAGTTGCGGCCCGGCGCCAGGCTCACCTGGTGGCCCACCGTATCGGCGTCCGCATCGGCGGGGCTGACCGACACGCTCGCCGCGGGGTTCGCCGCCGTCGCGGTCACCGTGGTCACCGAAACATCCGCGGCCACGTTCGCCGCGTACACCAGCACCTCCCCCGAAAAGCCGCCGAAGTCCACACCCGAGAGGCTCAACGAGCTCAGCGACGCATCATCAGCCGCCGGCGGCGGGTCCGCCATCGAATCCATGGGCGGGTCGGCGTTCTGCGCCCCCGCAGGAAGCGCACCAGCCGCCAGCACCGCCACCGCCGCCAGCGCACCCCAGCGAACCAGCCGGCGCCGCCGCCTACGAGCATCCGGCGCCGCCGCCCCGCCGCCTCCGCCGCCTGAAGCTGCCCAATCCACCACAGCGCACCCCTTCCGTGCCCGGCGAGCCACACCAGCGCGGCCCTGCGCCCAGCCATAGTACATCCGTACCGGCACCCACGAACCGGCACGAACACCGCGCGGCCACCAAAACCGCAGCAGCCCGCCAGAAGCCTGCTATCGGCAAGACGGAGCCGCGGTAAAGCCGCTGGCGCTGGTCAGGCGCCCGGGCTGCCTCCTCAGCGTCGAGACCGCGCCGCCTGGCTAGCCGCTGGGGCCCTCGACGAACACCTGGGCCGCCTTCGACACCGGCCGCCCGTCCGCGGTGCACACCGCATGCTCGCCGTCACAGCCAGAGCCCTTGAACACCGTCACCGACAGCCTCCGGTCGCCGCCGACCCTGATGGTGATGTCCCACAGATCGCTGCGGCCCTCCACCCGCTTGGCCTTGACCACCCGATGCGGGGACTGCACGAACACCCCACCGCCGTCGCGCATCGTCACATAGCTCACCGCCAACGGCTCGCTGAACCGAACCCGAACCACCAAATCGCTGCCCGCACCCGAATGCGCATCAGGCACCCCCTCAAAACTCGCCGTCAACGCCGGCCCCACAGACCCAGACTCCGACACATCAGACTCCGACTCCGACCGCTGCTCATCAGACCGCTGCTCAGACCCAGACTCCGACTCATCAGACTCTGACTGCTCCAACTCCTCCTCCTGCTGGGCAGAGCTCTCGGCGAGTCGGGTGACATTGATGGTGTAGGTGCGCTCGATTCCGCCATTGGCAACCGTGACCGTGATCTCGTTGGCGCCTTCCGCCAGCTCCACCTGGTGGCCGTCGGCCGGGTCAGCGTCTTCGGGCACGATCGTCACGTCCGTCTCCACCATGTGAGCCGCGGCGGTGATCGTGGTGGAGGCCGTGACTGCGGGCGCAACAAGGTCGTAGACGGGTTCGAGCGAGTCGAACTCGCCGATGTCCATGCCCGTGAGCTCGAGCGATTCGAGCGCCGCCGTGGGCATTTCGTACACATAGACGCGGCGGTCGACCGTGTCCGACACGAACAGCCGCCACCCGTCGGACCAGATGCCCCACGGGTCGTCGTTGCCCACCGCGTGCATGAGCGACGCGTCGATCTCCAGGTGCTCGAGGCGCGTGTCCAGCGACGGTCTCGATATCCCTGCGTAGGGGTACGACTCGGCGGTGTTGTCGTACACGTAGATGTGGTCGTCGGCGGGATCGACGATCCACATGTGCCTTCCGTCGGGAGACCATACGCCTGCGGGGTCGGTGTTGCCTTCGAGGTACAGCGTGTCGAGCAGCGCACGCTCGAGGTGTATGCGCGAGGTGTAGTCGCCGATGGCTCTGACGTCGGTGCTGCAGCTCGCGGTGGAAATGTCGTAGGCCCACAGCGAGGCCTCGTGGCTGGTGTTCCAGGCAACCTCGGGGTCGGCGGACCACAAGATGCCGTCGTGCACCCACAGGCCCGTGGCCTCCTCGTTCTGGTAGTGATACCCGTAGTTGCCCAGTTTCCCGAGGCAGAACTCAGATCCGGCGTACTCGCCGGTGTCCAGCCGGTAAGCGGAGACCCGGGCCGCGCTGGGCTGCCTCGGAGACCGGTTCAGCCCCGACTCGACAAGGCGCTCGGCAACCCACATCACCTCGCCGTCCGATGCGAGGCCGCCGGCGGGTCGTCGCGGCACAGCCGAGTCGCCGGTGCGCACACGGGACAGGTCCGAGATGTCGCGGTCGGGCAGGCGCGCCATGGTCTCGAGGTCGTAGGCGTAGACGCGAACGTCCTTGGTGTCCATGACCCACATGACTTCGCCGTCGGACCAGATGCCCCTCGGCGAGTCGTTGTCGGGATGGAGATCGCCATAGACGCCGACCGAGCCCGTGTCCCGGCCCAAGCGGAAGACGTACTCGTTGCGGGTGCTGCCGTCCCCCGACACCACCTCCACCCGCGCGGTCGTGGCCAGCCAGCGGTCGAGGCGGACCTGGTGGCCCTCCGTGGTGACGTCCGCGTCTCGCGGGTGGTACCTGAGCTCGGCGGATGCATCGGCCGCAGACGCGCTCACCGTGGTGTACTCCTGCCACGCCGGCAGCGCCAGCACATATTCGGCATTGTCGAGATCGCTGCCGTCGAACTCAAACGGCTGCGCTCCGCTGAACGAGACCGCCGACAGCGTCGCCGTGTCGCTGAGAGCCGTGCCGGCCACGAAGACCGCCACCGTGTAGGTATCGACCTGGTTCTCGTACAGCACCATCACGCCGATCGTGTTCGGCCCGGCGGACAGCTCAACCTGGTGACCGTCGGTGCCGGGGTCGGCGTCGCCGGGCAATATCGCAACCTCGGCACCGGAGACCGTCGCCGTCGACACCGTCGTAGGCGACACCGAGTCTGCGCTCTCCAACCGAACCTCGTAGTGATGGGTGTCCGCCGAGTAACCGCCGGGAAGGCTGATTCCCGAGAGTTCTAGCGACGTCAGCGCCGCATGCGGCATCGTGGTCCCCCCCGCAGGAAGCGCACCAGCCGCCAGCACCGCCACCGCCGCCAGCGCACCCCAGCGAACCAGCCGGCGCCGCCGCCTACGAGCATCCGGCGCCGCCGCCCCGCCGCCTCCGCCGCCTGAAGCTGCCCAATCCACCACAGCGCACCCCTTCCGTGCCCGGCGAGCCACACCAGCGCGGCCCTGCGCCCAGCCATAGTACATCCGTACCGGCACCCACGAACCGGCACGAACACCGCGCGGCCACCAAAACCGCAGCAGCCCGCCAGAAGCCTGCTATCGGCAAGACGGAGCCGCGGTAAAGCCGCTGGCGCTGGTCAGGCGCCCGGGCTGCCTCCTCAGCGTCGAGACCGCGCCGCCTGGCTAGCCGCTGGGGCCCTCGACGAACACCTGGGCCGCCTTCGACACCGGCCGCCCGTCGGCGGTGCACACCGCATGCTCGCCGTCACAGCCAGAGCCCTCGAACACCGTCACCGACAGCCTCCGGTCGTCGCCGACCCTCACCGTGATGTCCCACAGATCGCTGCGGCCCTCCACCCGCTTGGCCCTGACCACCCGATGCGGGGACTGCACGAACACCCCACCGCCGTCGCGCATCGTCACATAGCTCACCGCCAACGGCTCGCTGAACCGAACCCGAACCACCAAATCGCTGCCCGCACCCGAATGCGCATCAGGCACCCCCTCGAAACTCGCCGTCAACGCCGGCCCCACAGACCCAGACTCCGACTCCGACCGCTGCTCATCAGACCGCTGCTCATCAGACCGCTGCTCATCAGACCGCTGCTCAGACCCAGACTCCGACTCATCAGACTCCTCCTGCTGAAGCGATTCTGGTCCGTCACCGTCGCTCTCGCCGCCCACAGCATCGTCGCTGCCCTCGCTCTCGCCGCCCACAGCATCGTCGCTGCTCTCGCTCTCGCCGCCCACAGCATCGTCGCTGCCATCGCTGTCGCCGGCGGGACGGGTCAACAGCACTGTGTAGGTGCGCATCTCCTCGCCTGCCACCACCGTGACCGTCACCACGTTCGCGCCCACCGCCAGGCCCACCTCATGCGCATCAGTAACCGAATCGGCGTCCGCGGGCAGCACCGTCACCGACGCCCGCTCATCAGCAGCCACAGCCGACACCGTCACACTCTCGACATCTGCACCCACCTCGGACGCATAGGTCAGCCGATCCGCCGAGAACGCCAGCTCCACACCGCTCACCGCCAGCGACGACAGCGCCGTGCTGAGCGGCGGCGGCGGGGGTGGCGGCGGGTCGGCGCGGTTGATCCGCAGCGTGTAGGTGCGCGTGTCGTCGCCGTTCACCGACGTCACCACCACCGTGTTCAGCCCCTCCGCCAAGTCCACCTGCACGCCGCCCACAGCCGCATCCGCGTCCGCCACCGAGAACGACACCTCCGACGACGAGAACGCCGCAGCAGCCGACAGCGTCACCCGCGACACCTCCAGCGGCACCCGCACCGAGTAGTCGAACCGGTCCGCGGCAAACGGGATGTCGGCGTCGCTGAGCTTCAGCCACGACAACAGTGCGTTGGCGGGCATGTTGAACGCCCTGATGGACTCGGAATACCGGGTCTCGCTGACCCACATCGTCGCTCCGTCAGACCAGAACCCCGCCATGTTGGCACCCTCGTATGCGGTGCTGTTGGTGCCGAGCGGGTCGGGAATGTCCAGGTCGCTCTTTCGCACACCTGTCTCCAGGTCGTAGGCCCAGATGCGGTTGGGTCCCGGGTAGATCTGGGAGGCGGCCCAGCCCTCGCCGACCCACATCGTTTCCCCGTCGGACCACAGCCCGAAGATCTTGTACCTCTCCGACAGCCCGGCGTCTGCTCTGTCGGCACCCGTCTCCAGCGCGATGTCGGCATCGGGCCGGCGCTCGCCGCTGGCGAGGTCGAACGCGAACACCTTCAAGGCATAGTTCTCGGCGACCCAGATCGTCTCGCCGTCGGACCACGCCCCGCGCAGCAGCTGCGACCCGGACTTCGCGCTCCGAGTGCTGATGTGCCGCTCAGGCAAGAACGCGCCTGCCTCGAGGTCATATGCCCTGATGACCTTCTGATGCAGATACGAGACCCACAAGATCTCCCCGTCAGACCACGCGCCGTTGACGACCGCGTTCAGCGTGGGAAAGGGACTGCACCCCGGCAGGAACGGGTCATCCAGCAGCCGAGGATCCAATTGCAGACCCGTCGCCAAGTCATAGCTTTGGATCGTGCACGCCTCCCGGATTTGGGAGCTGCCGCCATGGCCGATCAGCATGAGCCGGTCGTTGATGCCCCACACGCCCTTGAAATAGGCCCATCCGTCCTGCGGCGGGTCGCCGTGGATGCTGATGTCGGCATCGGCATTGCGGCTCATCGCCTCCCCCGGATCGCGCACCACCATCACCTCGTACTGCTGCTGCACCATCCCGTCGGCGGACGTCACCGACACCCGCACCCAGTTGCGGCCCCGATTCAACCCCACCTGATGCCCGTCGGTATCGGGGTCGGCGTCGTCAGCGAGGATCGACACCTCAGCCGCCGAATTGGCCGCCGTCGCGGTCACCGTGGTCACCGACACATCCGCGGCCACGTTCGCCGCATAGTCGGCCACATCCGGAGAGAACCCGCCGAAGTCCACACCCGAGAGGCTCAACGAGCTCAGCGACGCATCATCAGCCGCCGGCGGCGGGTCCGCCATCGAATCCATGGGCGGGTCGGCGTTCTGCGCCCCCGCAGGAAGCGCACCAGCCGCCAGCACCGCCACCGCCGCCAGCGCACCCCAGCGAACCAGCCGGCGCCGCCGCCTACGAGCATCCGGCGCCGCCGCCCCGCCGCCTCCGCCGCCTGAAGCTGCCCAATCCACCACAGCGCACCCCTTCCGTGCCCGGCGAGCCACACCAGCGCGGCCCTGCGCCCAGCCATAGTACATCCGTACCGGCACCCACGAACCGGCACGAACACCGCGCGGCCACCAAAACCGCAGCAGCCCGCCAGAAGCCTGCTATCGGCAAGACGGAGCCGCGGTAAAGCCGCTGGCGCTGGTCAGGCGCCCGGGCTGCCTCCTCAGCGTCGAGACCGCGCCGCCTGGCTAGCCGCTGGGGCCCTCGACGAACACCTGGGCCGACCTCGACACCGGCCGCCCGTCCGCGGTGCACACCGCATGCTCGCCGTCACAGCCAGAGCCCTCGAACACCGTCACCGACAGCCTCCGGTCGCCGCCGACCCTCACCGTGATGTCCCACAGATCGCTGCGGCCCTCCACCCGCTTGGCCCTGACCACCCGATGCGGGGACTGCACGAACACCCCACCGCCGTCGCGCATCGTCACATAGCTCACCGCCAACGGCTCGCTGAACCGAACCCGAACCACCAAATCGCTGCCCGCACCCGAATGCGCATCAGGCACCCCCTCGAAACTCGCCGTCAACGCCGGCCCCACAGACCCAGACTCCGACACATCAGACTCCGACTCCGACCGCTGCTCATCAGACCGCTGCTCATCAGACCGCTGCTCAGACCCAGACTCCGACTCATCAGACTCCTCCTGCTGAAGCGATTCTGGTCCGTCACCGTCGCTCTCGCCGCCCACAGCATCGTCGCTGCCCTCGCTCTCGCCGCCCACAGCATCGTCGCTGCTCTCGCTCTCGCCGCCCACAGCATCGTCGCTGCCATCGCTGTCGCCGGCGGGACGGGTCAACAGCACTGTGTAGGTGCGCATCTCCTCGCCTGCCACCACCGTGACCGTCACCACGTTCGCGCCCACCGCCAGGCCCACCTCATGCGCATCAGTAACCGAATCGGCGTCCGCGGGCAGCACCGTCACCGACGCCCGCTCATCAGCAGCCACAGCCGACACCGTCACACTCTCGACATCTGCACCCACCTCGGACGCATAGGTCAGCCGATCCGCCGAGAACGCCAGCTCCACACCGCTCACCGCCAGCGACGACAGCGCCGTGCTGAGCGGCGGCGGCGGGGGTGGCGGCGGGTCGGCGCGGTTGATCCGCAGCGTGTAGGTGCGCGTGTCGTCGCCGTTCACCGACGTCACCACCACCGTGTTCAGCCCCTCCGCCAAGTCCACCTGCACGCCGCCCACAGCCGCATCCGCGTCCGCCACCGAGAACGACACCTCCGACGACGAGAACGCCGCAGCAGCCGACAGCGTCACCCGCGACACCCCATCAGGCATCTCCACCGAGTAGTCGAACCGGTCCGCGGCAAACGGAATGTGTGCGTCGCTGACATCGAGCCACGACAACAGCCCGCTCTGCGGCATGTTGAACGCCCAGATCTGGGTGCCCCACCGGCCCTCGGCGGCCCACATCGTCGCGCCGTCAGACCAGATGCCCGTCGTGCGCCACATGTAGTCCAACTCACCAAAGTCCAGCTCCGGCACACGCTCACCCGACTCCAGGCCATAGGCGCGGATCTCCCCGTACTCAGCCTCGCCGAACGGACCCCTGCTGGCTGTCACCCAGATGGTCTTGCCGTCCGACCACAGGCCCACGGCGTGGTAGATATCGCCCAGGTCGATGTCCGAGTCGTGGCGGCGCTCGCCGTCTTCGAGACCGATCGCGAGCAGATCCTGGCTGTCCTTTTCCACAACCCACATCGTGTCGCCGTCCGACCACAGTCCCCGAAGCTGCGGTTCGCAGCAGAGCCCGGTATCGAGGTCCCCCTCCCATGTGCGCTTGTCCCCGTCCCATGTGCGCTTGCCCGTCCCCAGCTCGTGGGCGATGATCTCGGAGAAGTAGTGCCCGGGAGACGCCCACATCGTGGTCCCGTCGGACCACAGCCCATTGATCATGTCCCTGGGCATGCCCTCCACGGGATAGTGAAGGTCGCCCTGAGGCAAACCGGACTCGAGGTCATATGCGAGCAGATGACGACCGTCGCTCATCCACAGCGTCGTACCCTCGCCCCAGAGCATCCCCGTGAACGGGCCACCGCCCTCGCTCCAGTCGTAGTCGGGATTGGTCGTGAATTCGTCGCTGCCGTAGGCGTATCCGATGTCCTTGTCGGGGTTGCGGGTCATGGCCGGCCCGGGGTCTCGCATCACCACCACCGTGTACTGCTGCTGCACGTTGCCGTCAGCGGAGCCGACGCTCACCCGCACCCAGTTGCGGCCCGGCGCCAGGCTCACCTGGTGGCCCACCGTATCGGCGTCCGCATCGGCGGGGCTGACCGACACGCTCGCCGCGGGGTTCGCCGCCGTCGCGGTCACCGTGGTCACCGACACATCCGCGGCCACGTTCGCCGCGTACACCAGCACCTCCCCCGAAAAGCCGCCGAAGTCCACACCCGAGAGGCTCAACGAGCTCAGCGACGCATCATCAGCCGCCGGCGGCGGGTCCGCCATCGAATCCATGGGCGGGTCGGCGTTCTGCGCCCCCGCAGGAAGCGCACCAGCCGCCAGCACCGCCACCGCCGCCAGCGCACCCCAGCGAACCAGCCGGCGCCGCCGCCTACGAGCATCCGGCGCCGCCGCCCCGCCGCCTCCGCCGCCTGAAGCTGCCCAATCCACCACAGCGCACCCCTTCCGTGCCCGGCGAGCCACACCAGCGCGGCCCTGCGCCCAGCCATAGTACATCCGTACCGGCACCCACGAACCGGCACGAACACCGCGCGGCCACCAAAACCGCAGCAGCCCGCCAGAAGCCTGCTATCGGCAAGACGGAGCCGCGGTAAAGCCGCTGGCGCTGGTCAGGCGCCCGGGCTGCCTCCTCAGCGTCGAGACCGCGCCGCCTGGCTAGCCGCTGGGGCCCTCGACGAACACCTGGGCCGACCTCGACACCGGCCGCCCGTCCGCGGTGCACACCGCATGCTCGCCGTCACAGCCAGAGCCCTCGAACACCGTCACCGACAGCCTCCGGTCGCCGCCGACCCTGATGGTGATGTCCCACAGATCGCTGCGGCCCTCCACCCGCTTGGCCCTGACCACCCGATGCGGGGACTGCACGAACACCCCACCGCCGTCGCGCATCGTCACATAGCTCACCGCCAACGGCTCGCTGAACCGAACCCGAACCACCAAATCGCTGCCCGCACCCGAATGCGCATCAGGCACCCCCTCAAAACTCGCCGTCAACGCCGGCCCCACAGACCCAGACTCGTCCGTTTCAGTCTCGGGCTCGTCGGCCTGCTGCTGCTGGGCGGCCGGCGACGCCGACACCACCGCCGTGACCTCATCGGTCCACGGCGACGCCGACACCCTCCCCCCCTCGGTGAGGAACCGCGCCCGCACCCGCACCTTGTAGGTCGCGCCCTCCTCCAAGCCCGACAGCGTCACCGAGGTGGCGTCGCCGCCAGGCCACGCGTTGCCCCGATGGGCCTCATCGGCCTGCCAATACGACAGATACCCCTGATCCTCACGAGCCCACATCACCCGATACCCGAACGGCACCAAACCCGGCGCCGACCACGACACGCTCAACTCCCCAGGCGCACCACTCGACAACACCACCCCGCCGACCTCATCAGCCGCCGACTCCTGAGACTCCTCGGACTGAGACTCCTCGGACTGAGACTCCTCGGACTGCTGCTCCTCGGACTGCTGCTCCTCGGACTGCTGTTCCTCGGACTGCTGCTGGGCCGGCTCCTTATGCTTCTCAATGGGGTCGTCACCGGGCACGAATCGCACATCCGGAGGCGGCGACGCCGCGGCCCGCTCGACGGTGACGGTGTACACCGTGGTTGTGCCGTCGGGCGCCGTCACCGTCGCCGTGATGGTGTTGGCGCCCTCCGCAAGACCAACCTGGTGGCCGTCGGCGCCGGTGTCGGCGTCGGCGGGCGAGACGACGACCTCGGCCTCGTCGTCGAACACCTCATAGGTGAGCGTGGCCGAGCTCACCGTGGCGGCCACCGTCGACGAGTAGTCCCTCGTCCCCTTGTCAAAAGTGCCGAAGTCGACGCCGCTCAGCGCCAACGACGTCAACAGCGTGCTCACCGGCGCATCCACGGTCACGATGCTGTCGCTGAGATGGTCGGTCACCCACATGGTGTGGCCGTCAGACCACACTCCCTGCGGGCGGGTCAGCTCGCCGTTCGTCCCCCGGACGTCGACATCGCGCTGCGGCTGGCGATCGCCGGTGGCTAGCTCATAGGCGTACAGCTTCGAGTCGTAGAAGTCGGGCACCCACATCGTGACCGTGTCGGACCACGGATCGCCGGGAGTGTCGTTGCCGTGTCTTCCCAGACCGAGGATGTCCTTGGCCCCGACCCGCTGATTGGTGGCCGGATCGACGGCGAAGATCCGCTGGTGCTTCCGGTCGGTGTACCACATGGTCGTTCCGTCCGACCACAGGCCTGCCGGGCGCGCAGGGGTGAACCACGAGATAGTGACGTCGCGACTTGACGTGTACTCCCAGGTGGACAACTCGTAGGCGCGGGCCATTCCGTAGCGAGTGACGGCGACCCACATGATGTCGCCCTCGGACCACAACCCGACCACCGTGTCGTGGCCGCTCTCCAATCCGCCGAAGTCGCGGTCAGGCAGGCGCGCGAGGGTCTCCAAGTCGTAGGCGAACAGCGTGTTCGACTCCTGCTCGGCCGCCCATATGACCTCGCCGTCGGACCACAAGCCGCGCAGGCTCGGGCCAGTGCTTTTCTTCGGCAATCTGTCTGCAGGAGGGCGATGTATGTTCACGGTGTACAGCCGTGTCGTCGACAGGTCCGAGGACACCACGGTGATCGTGAAGCGGCGGTTACCGCCCTCTGCGAGGCCCATCTGGTAGCCGGCATCGCTCTTGGTGTGATAGGGCCAAACGGTCACTGTCGCGTTGGGGTCCGTCGCAGCAGCGGTGATGGTGGTCTGAGTGACGTCGTTGTCGACTTGAGCGTTGCAGGGACACTCATCGGGGTTGAACGTGGAGGCGCCGCTGAAGCTGAGCGTGCTGAGCGATGCGTCCGAGGAAAGAGTCGCGACGTCGTGCTTGACCACGTTCACGGTGTAGGTCCTGACCTGGGTGCCGAGCGTGACGGTGAGGGTGACGGTGTTGGAGCCCAGCGACAGGTCGACCTGGTGGCCGTCGGTGTTGCTGTCGGCGTCGGCGGGGCTGACGGTCACCGTCGCGTCGGATTCCGTGGCGGCTGCGGCGACGGTGGTGGCGCTCACGGTGTTGTCGGCCGCGGCCTTGTAGGTGTCGACCCTCGGGCGCAGTCCGCGGAAGCTGACGTCGGTGAACGAGAGGCTCGCCAGCCGCGCACGCGGTGCCATCGGGTAGGGGTAGACGATGAGGTCCTCGCTGTCGAGCACCCACATGGTGTCGCCGTCGGACCAGATGGCAGCGGGATCGTCGTTGCCGACTCTTGCCAGCGCGCCTATCTCGAAGCTGGTCTGGCGGTCGACGTAGTCCCAGTCGTAGGCGTAGGCGTAGATCCTGTCGTCGTCGTCGTCGAGCACCCACATGATCTCGCCGTCTGACCACACATCGCGTGGGGAACGGTTGCCGAAGCGCCCGCCGATGCTGCCGATAGTGCTGAAGGGCCGCCCGCCGTGACGGTAGTTGCCGGTGGTGAGGTCGACGACCAAGATCTGCGAGAACTCGCTGTCGGCGATCCACATGTTGGTCCCGTCGGACCAGATGCCCTCAGGCGCATAGTCGGCGATCGGGAACACGACCAGATCCGGCCGGTTTGGTCTGGTTCCGTTGCGGTCGTAGGCGGGTCGGCGGTGGCCGGTGGCGGGGTCGTAGGCGTAGAGCCCGCCGTAGAGGCCTTCGAGGGCGTAGAGGTGCTCGCCGTCGCTCCACAGGCCTCCTCCTTCGAATCTGCCGTCGTTGAGGTCGTCGCCGTGGATGTCGTGCACGTGGGTGAGCCGGAAGTCGCGGTCGGTCTGGCGTGCGCCGGTTTGGAGGTCGTAGGCGTGGACCCAGTCGGGGCCGGCGACCCACAAGACGTCGCCGTCGGACCACATGGAGGCGACGGGCGTGGTGTCGGGGTCGAGGCGGATGACGCCGTCGGTGTAGGCGCGTCCCACGCTGATCGTGTACTCGGCGGTGGCGGACAGGTCGGAGGAGACCACCGTGACGGTGACGGCGGTGGTGGCGCCCGCGGCGAGGCTGACCTGGTGGCCGTCGGTCGCGGTGTCGGCGTCGGCGGGCGCGATGGTGACCGACGCGTGCGGGTCAGCGGGCGTCGCCGCGACGGTGACCGATCCGACCGAGCTGTCCACCGCAGCGGCATATGAGCGGGTGTCGGCGCTGAAGGCGCCGATCCCGACTGCGGCGTCGGTGTCGGTCTCGGCCACGGTGAGCGCGCTCAGCGACGCGTCGCCGGTGACGGCGGGAGCGTCGACCCGGGTGACGCGCACCGTGTACACCGCCGACGCGGTCAGATCCGACGAGGCCACCGTGACGGTGACGGTGTTGGCGCCCGCGCCGAGCGCGACCTGATGGCCGTCGTCGGGATCGGAGTTCGCGTCCGCGGGCGCGATGGCGACCGACGCGTCCGCGTTCGTGGGAGTGGCGGTCACCGTGGCAGAAGTGACCGTGGACGGCACCACCGCCGCGTAGCGGCGGTCGTAGGGGTCGAACGCGCCGATGTCGACGCCGCTCAGGCCCAAGGCGCCCAGCGACGCGTCGTCGTCGACCGCGCCGAGCGAGGAGCGCTCCACGGCCACGGTGTAGGTCTCGACCAGCGTCCCGTTGGCGACCGTCACCGTGATCGCGTTCGCGCCCGGCGACAAGTCGACCTGATGGCCCTCGGCGCCGGTGTCGGCGTCGGCGGGCGCGATGACAACCGACGCTCCCGAGCCCGCCGCCTCCGCGGCTACCGTCGTCTGCGTCGTCGCTGACGGCACCCGCACCGAATAGGAGAACCGGCCCGCGGAGAACACCCCGAAGTCCGCGCCGCTCAGCGACAGCGACCGCAGCAGCGCGCTGTCGGGCATCCGGTACGCGAACAGCCTCGACTCGCCGCCGTCGTTCGACTTGCCGCTGTCGGCCACCCACAGCACCGACCCGTCCGACCACAGCGCCGCCGGACGGCCATTGCCCGCGGCGGCCAACGTGTCGAAATCCCCAGCAGGACGCCGCGCGCCCGTCGAGAAGTCGTACGCGTACACCTTGTCGTCGGCCATGTCGGCCACCCACAGCACCGACCCGTCCGACCACAACCCCGTAGGACGGTCGTTGCCCGCCGCATCCAGCGAGCCCACATCATCATCAGGCCGGCGCTCACCGGTCGCGAGATCGTACGCGTACACCTTGCCATCCCAGTAATCGGCCACCCACAGCACCGAGCCGTCCGACCACAGCCCCCGCGGCCAATCGTTGCCCGCCCCGCCCAGCGTCTCGATGCCCAGATGCGGCAGATGAGCACCGGTGGCCAGATCGTACGCATACACCTTGGAATCGGCGCCGTCGGCCACCCACAACACCGACCCGTCCGACCACATCCCCGTCGGAAACGTGTTGCCCGCCCCCCGCAGCGAATCCACATCATCGCCCGGCCGGCGCACGCCAGTCGCGGCATCGTACGCGAACACCTTGTCCTCCACCAGATCAGCCACCCACAACACCGACCCGTCCGACCACAACGCCCCCGGATACTCATTGCCCGCCCCAGCCAACGAGTCGAACTCCGCATCCACCAACCGGGAAAACGCCGCAAGCCCCTGCGCACCAGCACCACCAAACCCAACCGGCACCAACACCCCAGCCAACACCAACACCAACACCGCCGGCCACAACCGCCACCCACAACCGCGAGCAAACATTCCACAACTCCCCGCAAAGCTGAACCGGCACGACTATACCAACCCACAACCGCCATCAACAGCACACCCGAACCAGCCCACCACACCAAACCGCGGACCCTCAGACCACGCCCGACACACAAAATCCCCGACAGACCCGACCACGCCCGACACACAAAATCCCCGAGTGTCATTGTTGTGGTTGCCGGGGCCCTCGGCCTGGTGATTAAAGTTTGCCTATGCCCGCTGGCGGTGTTGCGGCGGGCTGTTGCCCGTGTCTGCTGCGGACGGGGGTGGGCCCCTGTGCGGTGGGTGCTTTCTGTTCGGGGGCTAGCGGTCGGCTCTGCTCTCGATGGCGTCCGCCAGCCTGTCCAGCGGACAGAACCCGAGTTCGTCGTCGAATCCTGTGATCAGGTTCGAGTACGGGTTGAAATCGATGAACACCGGGGCGCCGGTGTCGGCGTCAAGCAGATACTCGGCGCTGGCGAAATCGGCTTCGGCGAGCCCCGCGGCGCAGACCGCGCGCGCCGCCGCGCCGGCGTCTGCGTCCGCCAGCTCCAGGGCGGGCTCGCCGGCGGCGGCGAGCCCGTCGATCGCGCAGTAGTTGAAGACGCCGCCGACGAGGCGCTGGCGTGCGCAGTAGAGCACCTGCGAGTCGAGGATCTCGATCCGGTAGATATAGCCGTCGGCGCTGTCGACCGCCTTTTGGACCACAGCCGTGCCATCAGGGCCGAAGTCCAGCCGCCCCGCGTGGATGGCCTCGTGCAGCTGCCGACGGCTCTCGTAGCGCTGGACTCCGCGTCCGGACCCGCCGGCGTTGGGCTTGAGCACAACGGGAAATCCCAGCCCCCCGGCCGCGGCGGCGGCGCCTGCTCCGCACTGCACGGCTATAGTCTGTGGCGCTTCGGCCCCAGCGCGACAGAACAGCGCCGCCTGGGCCGCCTTGGACGCCCCGATCTGGTAGGCCAGCAGCCCGTTCACAACACAGCACTCGTGCAGCTCCAGCCAAGCGAGAATGTTCCGCGCCGACGACATCGCTGCGGCCGCCGATCCGGGCCGCGACGGCATCGTGTTGATGCGGTTCACCCACACGTCCACCGCCGGCGGGCGGCCCGACACCTCCCACCGGAAATCGCCGACGTCGATCTCGAGCACCTCGTGGCCCCGCTCCACAAGGCGGCTGCGCAGGCCTTGAGACCAGGTCGGATGCTCAAAGATCAACGCGATGACCACCGAAAAGATCATACGAAAACCGCCATCGAAAACAAAAGACACGCAGGCCAAGGCGAACAAGAGCCACCTTCGCCGACCGGATAGCTGACCTCGTAGCCGAGTTCTTCCAGCAGCAGCTGAACGACGTGGTGCTGGAAGCTGGTCTCTATCCAGTTGCCCCTCGCCATGGTCACCTTCACTCCTGTTTCCGGAAGCGCCGGTGCCTTCTGGGATTGCGTCGCGATTGCGATGTTGTTCTCAGGCTGTGCCGTTTCTAGGTCGTGTCCGCTGCCGCCGCTGCATGACAACGCCAACAGCACCGTTTCAGCGACCACTACGAGCTTCATTTTCACAATTGGTCCTTTCTGGAATATGGCGGGGCGAAAGACTCCTGACGTGTAACCGTTTGTGTGTCCACGGGCCAAAGGTGTGTTGGTCTTGTTCGGTCCATTGCGTGGCGCAGGCGACAAGTGTTCGCCCTTCAAGTGTCAGGTGGGGCCGGCTGCAATGCTGTAGATGTTGATCCGGTCTTTGCCGTCGTCGAGGACCTATAGGTTGGTGTCGTTGGAACAGATGCCATTGGGACCGCCGTTGTCGGGGGTCAGATCGATCGGATCGGCCGTGGCGCTGGCAAGGGCCGTGCAGGCGCTTATCCGCCATCTGGGACCGACACCGCGACGATGATCAGGTCGCCTGTTGCAATTGCATCCAGCGCCGTTGCTACGTCGTTGGGGACTTTGAAGTCTGGTGGGACACCGGCACAACCGAGGCCAATGCCAAATCCACCCCAAATTCCTCCGCGAACAACCAAAACCCACCCTCGGGCGTCGACAAGATGCAATACGCCTGGCACTACGTGAACCACTAGCCGCCCCCTGCATTCCCCCGTCCCCGCAGGGCGGGCCTCGGCTAAGGGAAGAATTGGCGATGGTGGCGGGTTGGAGCCCCGGCGTCCGATTCCCAAGAGCGGTAATGCACCGGCGGCGTCAGCGGCCGGTTGCACAAGATTCCCGACAGACCCGGTCCAGAGCAGCTAGCCGGCGGCGCGGGTGATTTCCAAAGTGTAGGTGCGAGCAGTCACCTCATCGTCGTCGGTCAGCTCTACGAGCACGCTGTAGGGATTTCTGCTCAGAAGGCGTGACAGCCTGACATTGGACGGTGTCAGACTTATCGGATATGATAAGGAAGTGGTTGAGTTGAGCGAGACGATGCGACGGGTGCTGGTCTCGGCGGCTCGCCTTCAGTCGGTCGTTCCCGACGCTGTTCTGGTTGGAGGGTCGGCCGCAGCGCTGCACGCGGGCCACCGCGACTCCTTTGACCACGACCATGTGCTCGCAGATCTGGTCGATCGCTACGAGGCGATCCTGAGCGCGGTGGAGGCGACTGAGGGATGGGCGACGTCAGTGCGGGCCTCAAAGCCGCCGTTCACCATCATGGGAAGCCTCGACGGGATTGAGGCAGGGCTTCGGCAGATGCGTCGGATCCGACCGCTTGAGACGATTGAGGTCGCGGTCGGCACCGGCTCCGTGGTCGTCGCACCCACCGAAGCGGAGGCCTTGCGGGTCAAGGCCTTTCTGGTTGTGCAGCGCAACGCGGTGCGCGACTTCATAGACGTTGTGGCCCTGGCCGCCCACATGGGCGACGATGCGGCAGTGGCGGTGCTGTTGGACATCGACGCCTACTACGCCGACCGGTCAAACGAGCCATCTTCAGTTTTGACCTCGCTGGTAATCGCTCTCGCCGATCCCTCGCCGCGCGACACCGATGTTGTCGGCGAGCTCCCGCGCTACAAGGGCCTTGATCGGCGATGGCACCACTGGTCCGATGTGGTGCGCGCCTGCCAGGACATTGCCCTGCGCTTGAGCGGCGCGACATGAGCGCGCTGTATTTCCGCAACGTTGACGCCAGCCCTCGCGACGCCGTTGACACCTGGCCCTTTGAGGCGCTGGCCACAGTATTAGACCGCGGCCTTGTCGACGACTGGCGCCCTGTTTTCGCCGAGATCAGGAGGTCTCCGTGGGGACCGACAGCCCGCCGGGTTGAGCGCTACCTCGAATTCCGCGACCCAGACGGTGTCAACACGCTGTTCACGCTGGCAATCGAAAGGGCCCGCCAAGACCACGAACGCGCCGACCGGGACACGGCGGCTGAGCGCGTAAGGGCCGCCGTCGAGCGGTCCGGGATGACCAAAGCCGAATTCGCGTCGCAGGTCGGCACGAGCGCTTCCCGTCTCAGCACCTATCTGAGCGGCAAAGTCACCCCCTCAGCAGCCATGCTCGTGCGAATCGAACGAACCTCCAATTCACCCTGACCAACCCAGCCAAGCCAAGAATCCGGAGACTTGTCTGTCTTCCGCGGGCGGCGGGCCCACCGGACATCGCCGCCAAGGCGGCCTCCCGGCCAATCCACTTCAAACCCTCGCCTGGCTCCGGATGTGGACCAAGGCCTGGCCGGGCGGGCAGCGACGCCTCCGATGACCCGGGACTCCGCGAAGTGGCGGCTGCGGGCAGCCGTGTCAGGGTCCGGCGGCGCCGCGGCTGTCGGTCGGTCGGAGCCGGTCTGGATGCCTGCGAGGGCGCGGTTCGCCCAGGTTGGGGCCTCGAGTTGCAGGCAGTCGCGCCGAACGGCCCGGACGATTTATCATGGCATGAGAATCCAAGCGCAAAACGATGAGGAAAAGCGAGAACTGCGCCACTTCGACGAGATCCGCCCTATGGCCGTCAACGGCTGATTTGCAGGCGGATACGAATGAGGCCCGGTCAACTGCGAGGAGTAGCAATATGAGCGGAGACGCCCACCAAGCCGTCGCCGTCGCGGCGACATCGTCCAGTTCCGGTGCCCTCTCCGCGTTGCGGGGCGTTTGGAGCGGCCCAGTCGGGCGCCGCGTCCGGCGCGGGCGGGGGCTGCTGGCACTGGCGGCCCTGCTGGCAACAGCCGCGGCATGCGGTTCCGGAACGAACGCGCCCGCGCCGCCAACAGCCGTCCCGCTGTCACAGGAAGACTCTGAGCGTCAGCTCTGCGTCTCAGAACACGCGCTCATCGTGTGGGCTGGCCAGCGGCTCGAGGAGTCCGCCTACTTGGCCATCGAGCAGTACAACACGGGCGACACCGCCGCCGCGCAGGCCGCATACGACCAGACAGCCCGGGTCGCGGACGGCCTTCCCGAACTCGCCTTCCGGTTCGGCGAGCGCTGCGGGGAGTACGCGCCGGGACTGGTCTCTGGAGTGGACGAGGCAGCTCAGTTCGCCAGCGCCCAGTGGCGAAGGCTGCGCGAGGGATGCGAGCAGGGGCCCGCGCTGGAGGGATTCAACTGCTGAACGCCGCCCGGTCCCCCAGGGCGCCGTGGGCTGCCGGGTGCTGCGCCGGCACCCGCTCCATGGGCTCATGGGGGGCCGGCTGTTCGCTGTCAGGGTTGGGCCAGGCGGAAGCCGACACGGGGCACGGTGAGGATGTAGTCGACGCCGGCGAAGTCCCCGGCAGCTGCGATAGCGATGTGCCCGACCGATGCGGCCACCGCCGGGATGCCCTTCGACAGGGTTCGCAGCGATCTGAGCTGCTCGTCTTGTGCGCGGCGCAGGTCCCGAACCTCGTGCAGGAAGATCTCAGAGTTGCGCGACGCGTTTTGGGTGCTGTCCATTTGCGCGTTCCTTTCTGGATTTCGCAGGACCGGCCGCTGCGACGGGGCCTCTCGTTGCGCTTGCGGGCGACGCCCTGGGCAGCCGGGCCCCCGCAGGACTCGGTGCGGCCTGCGTCGGCGGACCAATGAGGTGTTCCGCCACCTCTCCGTTTTTCGATGGCGGGCCCAGAGGTGGGCGTCGCTGCCCCTCCCCTCCGCCATTCCAGGCCCCGTTGGTGTGGGGGCGCTGGGCGGTCATGGCTGTGAGGGTGTGGGCAGGGGACGGCCCTTTTCCCCGTCTGAGGTGGGTCGGGCACAGTGGTCTCGGGCGAGGTCGTGGGGGTGGTCGCCGAAGTCGAGGGTTCCGAGAGAGGCGCAGGCCGCGGCGAGCGCGGAGGGGAATTGGGGGTGGTGGGCGAACGCGGCTTCTAAGGCGCTGTGGCGGGCGGCGGCCTCCCGGCGGGTGTAGGGCAGGGCGCATGTGTCAGCTGTGCCGTCGCCGTCGCCGTCGAACGGGTAGGTGGGGGGGCCGCCGAGGCTCCAGTTGGCGCAGAACGTCGGGCCGTCGATTGCCCCCGAGTAGAAGGCCCGGGCCTTGGCGGGGTCCACCGGATCGGGCGCCGGCGAAACGTTGAGGTCTGCGTCGGGGTTGCGGCGGTAGCGGCTGCAGGCGTCGCCAGCCAGTTCCTCGTCGGTGTCGCCGAGGTCGTCGGGGGCGGAGCCGCATGCCCCGGCAGCGGTCTCGTCGTGTTCGGTGCGGGGGTCGTCGGCCAGGCCGAAGAGGGCGTCGGAGAAGTCTTGCGGGTTCAAGATGGCCAGCTGGGCGAGGGCGATCTGGCGGGCGATAGCGCCTCGGCGGGTGCCCCGGAGGGCGCACGTGTCGGCCGTGCCATCGCCGTCGCTGTCGAGCGGGTAGGTGGCGGGCCCCCCGAGGCTGCGGTTGGCGCAGTAGCCGAGCCCGCCGACGGGCCCGGAGAAGTACTTGCGGCCCGCCTGATTCATGACGGTGACGGCCACGGTGCCGGTGTCGTGGTCATCGCGGTAGCGGACCGTCAACTCGAAGACGAGCTCCACGGCGTTGAAGCCGTGCAGTTCCGGGGCGTCGAAGTGGGCGAACGCCCTGCCGAGATTTCGGAGTCGGCCGCCGGCGGTGGGGTCATAGGTGCCGTCGGGGTTGGGAAGCCACCCTCCGGGGACGAAGCCCCGGGCCTGCTCGGCAAGGGTGGCCGGTGGCCGATCAGAGGCGGGCGGGTATGTCTCGATGCCCTTGTAGACCCACTGGTGCTCGACTTGGCTGAGCGCGTCGGCGCTGACCAGGCCGGAGCGGAACCCTCCGACGAGCCTGACAAAGCTGCCCGGCTGCACCAGCTGGTCGACACCGGGCCTCGCTTCGAGGTCGTCGTCGCCGTCGCGGATTGTGATGGCCACAACCTCGGAGTCTGAGACCCCCCACCGGTCGGTGACGGTGAATTGCACGTACAGCGTCTCGCTGCTGCCCCGGGTCACTTCGGGCAGCTTGAAAGACGCGGTCTGAGTGTCCGCCTCTGCCAGAAACAGCCGCGAACCGCGGAAGGCTCTGTTGAGCTCGTCGCCCATCCTGTTGCGGACCTGTTCCCACCGGTAGGCGAGTTCGTCGCCGTCGGGGTCGAAGCCTGTTCCCCGCAGAACCACAACCCCTGTGGGGGGATCTGAGGCCGGGAAACCGCCATCGAGGCCGTCGGGCGTGTCGATGTCGTCGGGCACAATCGCGACCGGAGCGGTCGTGTCGGCCACCACCAGTTCGACGGAGGCGGAAGCGGTGAGGCCGTCGGGATCGACCACCTCGACCTCCACCAAAAAGGAGTCCCCCTCCTCGGTTCCCTCCGGCGCGGTGAACAAAGCCTCGGACCGGCGGCCCGGCTCGTTCCGCTCGCCTGGGTCGACGCCGTCGCCCGACCAGGTGTGGACCAGCCCCGCGGTGCGGGCCCGCCCGTCCCCCATTGCCGAAGCGGCGAGCAACACCCCATCTTCAGCCGCTTGGCTGGACACCACATAGCGGTCCTCGCCGGCGGCCAACACGCCTTCGCGGCGCTCACCGTCCGACGCGGCGTCGGGATCGGATTCCGGATGGCCGATTTCCACCTCGGGGTCGTCGTGGAAGTCCTGGATCACGATCTTGACGATCTCGCTGGCGCTCGCGCCGTCCTCGTCGGTCACCGTCAGCCGGTAGTACACCAAGAACGGCTCCGTCCCGACCCCGGGCGTGAACGGCAAGCGGGCCACCGTCTCGGCGCGGGGGCTTCCCGGTACAAGGGGATCCTCGTCGGTGCTCAGCGCCATCTGGCCGTCGACTGTGTCGCCCTCGTCGCCGATGGGAAGCGACCCGGCCACAGACTGCGCACCCCTGTAGGCCAGCAGCTCCCAGCTGAAGCCGGCGTAGCCCAGTTCGCCGTCCGGGTCGAAACTGCCCGACCCGTCCAAAACCAACAGGGTGGACGCCCGGATGTCCCACTCGTTGGCGGCGTTGCCCATCTCGCCGGGGGCGGCCAACACACCCTCGACGCTGTACCTCTCCTCGTTTTCGTCCACCGTGCCGTTCCGGTTGTCGTCGTATCCCGGCTCGTCGTCGCGGTCAAGCAGGTTCGCCGTCACCTTGATGTTGGCTACCGGGGCCTGATTGATGCTGAAAACCACCACGTCGCTGTCGGTCGCCGGGGGACGGCCGCTGTCGGTGACGGTCAAGCGGAACTCGATGGAATAGCCGAGCCGCTCCACCAGCTTCTCGGCCGGAACCTCGAAAATGGCGATTGGCGATCTAATGCTGTCCTGTTCGAGCTCAAGCCACTGGTAGGCCTCGGTGACCACCTCCCACTGATACCGCACAATGCTCCCGCCGAAGTCGGGGTCGAAGCTGTCGGACCCGTCCAACTCCACCACCGCAGGGGTTGTTGCGGTGGCGTCGTCTACCACTTCGACCTCGGCGATGGCCACGGGCTCAAGCTGGTTTTGGGCCTGGGCGATGCCCGCAGGCGAGACCGGGGCCAGTCCTCCGGCCAGCAGACCCGCGACCAGCAGCAGACATCTGCGCGCTCTTACTCCCATTCGTTCTCCATGTCCGCCACTCTGCAGCCGCAAGCCGACGACGACGATCCGTCAAGAGCGTCCCGCTCTTTGCCGGCCCCTCCGCTGTCGCCCGGCTCGCCTATGGTCCCTTCGGCGGTACAGCCCTTGCCGTTCCCCACGCCGACGCCGCCATTGCCGTCGAAATGCCCGCCCGGCTAGTCATGCGACCAGGCCGACGACGACTTCGCCGCGGCGGGGACGTCGCCGTCGGCCGCCCAAAGGCGACGCCCGATTGAGCACACCCTCATTGCCTCAATCGCCACCAGCGGCTTCCGCTCAGTGTTTTGAACCAACGGGTCGGGCATTCCTGCCTGTCGGCTCCAGCCCTGCCCCGGTGCCGGAGCCGACACGTTCGGACCGGCGCAATTTACTTCCTACTGATGCATATGGGCCACAAAACACGGGCACAATCAGACCATATACAGCACATTCCGGTCAAGCATTTGAGGCCCGCATGTGCCATCTGGGGCAGGACAGCGGCGGCAGCCCATTTCCAGCCGGATGCCGGCTGTCCGGACGGCTGCTCGCTGCCCGGCGGGATTCAGTTCAGAGAAGCCATTGGCGGAAGGCACTGGCCACCGCTTCAGGCTTGGTCCTGGCGTTGAGCTTGCGGCGCAGGTTCCGCACGTGGTTGCGCACGGTGTGGACGCTGATGCCCAGGTCTGCGGCGATCGTCTCTGTGGGGCGCCCGCCGCGGTCATCTGGAGCACTTGGGTCTCGCGGTGGGTGAGCAGTTGCTGGGCGGGTTCGCCGCCGTCGGGGGTCGGCGGATCCGGTACGGGCTGCGGGGTGGGCGGCTAATCGTGCGGGCGGCTAATCGTAGTTCTCGGGATAGACGATGCGGGGCGGCGGGAGAGGCCGTCGGCGCGCAGGTCGTCGTTGACTTCGCAGTCTCCTGCCAGATTCCAGATGTAGTGATGCTCGTCGGACACACCGGCTCTGCGGCCCCGGTCATGGTGGTGGTCGCGCAGAAAGTGGTTGATTTCGTGGAGGAGGCTCCCGGCGACCTTTCCTACGCTGAGGGCGGCGGCTGTGAGCGGGTTGACGTGGATGCGCCAGACCTGGTCGATTCCGAAGCCCTCCACCTGGTTGGTGAAGGTGACAGGGCAGGAGAACAGCACTGAGGTGTAATGGGGGCGGTGGCGGGCGATCTACAGCCTTGCGGCTACCGTCTTCTGCCGCCCCTCGGTCTCAGTCGCGGCATCGGTCTCGGTGGGCTCAGGCGGTGGCGCCATCAGCCGGGTGCGGGCGGCCAGCGACGCCGCGGGCGAGCTTGTGGTGACGTGGCGGGGGTCTAAGCCCGACCCGTTGGACTACGAGTTCATTTGGACCCGCAACGACCAGTCGTTCTCAGCCGATCGCAGGCTCTACCCCTCAACCGAGCGGGCGCATCTGACAGGTTTGAACGAGGGGCGGGTGTACAAGTTCTCGCTCCGCAGCCGCTACTCGGGGCCGCAGGGGCCGTATTCGTTCATCTTCGCCAAACCCGTGTCGACTGCAGCGGATCTGCTGCTGCCGCCGGAACCCGAGTCGACGCTCGAACCCGAACCTGAGCCCTACAACGGCGGCGCCGTATTGGGCACCATGACCGTGGGCACGGCCACCTACGAGACGGCCGATTTCGAAGGAGACGCGGTGAGTGGGTACGCGACCCGCGGCGGGGGCATGGGATCCTTCGATGTCGCCGCGTGGGCGGATTCGGCCGACATCGGCTCAAACGGGGACATGCGTAGCTTGATCCGCACACCGGGAGAATTCATCCTGCAATTGGTGGGGGAGGTCACCGATTCGCTGTTCTTCGCCTATGCCAGCGAACTGGACACACCGTTCACGCAGCAGCTCGGCGACGTGCGGCTGTCGTCGAACGATGCGGTGAACCCCGGCGGGTACACGGCGAACGTCAGCAACTACTGGGTGTGGGAGGACATCACCCCAGGCTGGGAAACCGGCGACGAGGTGACCGTGCGCGTCGCCGAAGGCGACACGGCGCCGCCCACACCGCTAACCGCCGAATTCGTCGGCGCCGACGCTCTCTCTCACCGGGGCGGCGGCTCGCAGTTCCAGTTCAAGCTGAGGTTCGGCGGGGAATTCGATCTGAGCTATGTCACGCTGCGAGACCACGCGTTCACCGTCGCCGGCGGCGAGGTCGTCAACGCGAGGCGCCTCCACCCGCCGAGCAACGTGCTCTGGGAGATCACCGTCCAGGCCTCAGGCGGCGCCGCTGTCACAATCGAGCTCCCCGCGACAACAGACTGCGACGACACCGGGGCGATCTGCACCGCCGATGGCACGATGCTCTCCACACCGCCGATGGCACGATGCTCTCCACACCGCTCACGATCACCGCCTCAGGCCCGCCCTAGGCCAAATCGGCCACTCCCAGCCTGCGACCGCCGCAGGAGCGATCTGCACCGCCGATGGCGCGATGCTCTCCAACCGCAGCACCGGCGTGTTCCCCCGCTCCGGCGTACAAAACTGACAATCGGCCAATGTGATCAATTGGAACGCGCTCGCCGCTGAACACACCGCCCCCTCTGACGCGATCGAAGTCTGGGAAATTTTGCTGCTGCTTGCCGGCCTCTTGGCGTCGTTGATCGGGCCAATCTTGGCAGCAATCGTTCCGAATGCTGTGATGTCGTGGCTTGTCGCCAGGCGTCGCCGCCCCAAGGCGACTAGATGGCTCAGGGCGTCAAACTGTGTGGATGCCGCTGAGGTCCTCGGTATTGGCCGGTTTCCCTTGGACCCTGTTGTCACGCGCTCAGGGCAACTGGGGATATCGAATCTTCTTCGTCTCGCCATGCTGCGTCCCAGCTCGCCAAAACCGATCCTGCTGTTGGCCGGACCTCCCATCGTCCAAGAACCAAGCAGCCCTCAGGAATTCCTGGGCGGATCGCGTCTTATTCTGACTCCTTATTCGACGGAGAGCTCATGGCTCCTGCTGCACAGCATTAGGTCTGCCAGTTGTCGCGGCGCCGCCGCTGTCAAAGTCGGAACCCTCCAGAATTACCTGGCAGAAGAGGCCGAACCTACGACATATAACATCGCCCCGCAGCGCGCATGGTTGGAAAGTGAAAGGAAAGACTGCGTTATCGCGTATACAGCCGATCCGAATTGCAGCGATGATCCCAATGACCTGTCGGATTCAAACCGGCAGCAAAGTGACGATGCTCTACAGCTGCTCTACAACTACCAAGAGCAAGTGGACGCTGAGGTGAGCGCCGCAGAACGTCACGACGAAGAGGCGGCTATAGCTGACCAGAAAGAGGCACAAGACGACCGGGGCAGCCAGACCCCGCGGCCACCGTCAAATGGCCGGGACCCGTGGCGAGGCACACGCCTCTATCGCTACGCACTGCAGGCGGTGCTCATCGGATTGTCTGTTGCCGGATCGTGGCTGCTCTTCGGGGCAGCCTGGGGCTCAGATCCCCATACAGCTCTGTTGCTCGCCGCAATAGCGGTGACGTTTGCAGTTTGGTACGCGACGATCATGTTCTTCATCTACAACTCTGTTGCTTATTTCGCTCAGGAACTGCCCTACAAAGACCAGGGGACGGCGACCGCCACGCGATGCCTGGTGGACGGGAGATCAGCTCGCGTCGGACACTACAGAAGCCTCAACCGAAGCAACCGGTTTCGAAATGAAATGCGATACTAGCCTCAAAGCCTGCAGGGGCCTTGTGCGCGGGAGGCGGGTCGGGCTAGGTGTGGATTGTGATGCAATGGGCAGTGGTGTCCGCGGAGGGCTCCCGGTCCTAGAGGCTTGTCTGTTGAGGGTGATGCCGGCTTTGGCTATCACGATCAGCGTGACTCCGACATCACGCCTTCACTTATCACAGAGATTCCCTGAGCCTGCGTGAAACTAGGGGAGGCTCGTTATCCTGACGCAGTAGATGAGCGGACTAGAGCTGTCAGTACTATTGCATGGCAGCAAAGTTGCAGAGATTGAGCACCTCCCACCAGAGCCGAAGACTCTTTCCGCCTCCGGATATAACCTAAGCAAGATTTTTTCGACTCGAACGCCTCTAAGCCTGTCGTTGATTGGACCAGATCCTGACCCCCGTAAGATTCGAGGATGGATAATGGGATTCATGCCCGGTAGTTCGGCGATTGTTAAGCGCCGGCCGCAGGACATGGAAGCCGATGAATACTCTTTCAGCCTGCTGGCAACTGAAGTAGGACTGGACTGCGCAGGCGCTGTGCAGTTCACAGCAGTTGGAGAAGAGGAGAGACTGGACTCACTCCCTTCCGGGGCCGAAGACCTCACAGGCAAGCAAATCGAGGCTTGGTTAAATTGCGCGTCAGGAAGATCCTACTGGCCTGACGCGGATGTGAGTTTCCGGCCCTTGGCCTTGGGTGGCGCCCAGCCCAAGATCGGTGTTCGCCTGACTGGAGACACCTGGCAGACACCGATTGGGAAATCGCCCAGCACTCATATCATCAAACTCCCGCCTAGAAGTCACCCTGATGACAGTCCCCTTGAAGCATTGTGCCAAACAGCTGCATCGAAGCTAGGGCTAGATGCTGCACCATGCAGAGTCGAACGATTCGGCCGATTAGAGACAGTCGTGTATGAGAGATTCGACAGGGATAGGACGAAAACCGGTGAGGTGCACCGGCGCCACCACGAGATGCTCACCCAGGGTATGGGAAGGTGGCACGGAGCCATCTATCAGTATCGGGGAGGGCCCGATCTCGACCAGGTTGTCGGTTTTCTTCAAGCAAGTGCGCTGTGCCCAGAGCAGGAAGTGAAGAAATTCATGGATGCGATTCTCTATCACCAACTCATCGGGAACACGGATGGCAATGCCGAAGGGTTCAGCATATGTCTAGAGAACGGTGCGATATCTCTCGCTCCGCTCTACGACATGAGCTCGTCGATGCCCTATCAGTCCTTACAATCAGAAGCAGCGAGAAATTTGTATCCGGCGATGTGGCCTCGCTCCAACGATTCGAAATCAGGCAGCGACCCCACCGTGTACGATCTAGACGACCCTCGCCTGTGGGAAGACTTCGCCGAGCGTAACCACATCAATTTGAATTCCCTATTCGAGAGGAAACGCGAATTGGCTTCAGGACTGACTGAGGCATTCGAAAGCGCACAAAGGGAACTTCCAGAATTCTGTCGGGAACACCAAGTCGTAGTGCGCATGATGGAAATGGTGCAACACAGAGCACAAAGGTGCCTGGAACTCTGATCCCTTTGCACCAACCGCTCGAAAGCGGTCCTTCAGAGCCTTCCGTGCTCTTGCTTACATGTTCGGCCCCCTTGGCGGTCAACGGAGCTATCGAAGTTCCGTCCGCCACAGGCGTACATCTCTATCTGGCCTGAAAGGCGTCTTCCTGCTGTCTCGTATTCAGTATTGACAACCCACTGAAAACTACTCCCGCTACGACCAGGATGACCCCTCCTGTGACATACACATTACTGGTAAGGACTTCATTGCTTTTGTCGAATGCCCAGTTAACGACACCCACGGACCCTGTGATGAGACACCAACCGGCAGCGGACCCCAGCCGACCGGACTGTTTCTGCACCATTATGAGCAGGCTGTAGAAGACCGCTGATATGGCCAGCACTGCGAGCAGGCTGTCGGTGGGGGTGGTCTCCACGGCATCTCCCCAGGAGGCTGTACTGGTTGAAGTGTGGATCAGGCGTATGGCGAATTCATTGGAGATAATGGCGATGAAAAAGCTGGCCAACCCAATTGCTACGGCGTCATGCCAGCTGGTGCCGTTGCCGCTCATTTTGCGATCCATACCTCATCCTCCATGGCCTTGATGGCGCCTTGGCCTGCCCTTAGGTCGATGGGCCAGCCCTAGTCGCAATTCTGCCGTTGTAAACCAGTCCGCACCGAGCCGTGCTCCACGCCCGTCCAAATGCGTTGTGTCAGCATTGAGGCGACCTGACAGCTGTGCTCGCGGTACACAGCATCACCCCGATTGCAGGGGAAGAAGTGGCGTTTCCAAGGCCCAGGGTGAAAGCGCTCGGCGGTGGTGCCACAAGTGCAGGAAGCGAGGCCGATGGGGCCGTGCATCTCAGGCCAGCCCAATAGCGCCCGCTCACCCGGAGTCATCTCAGCCCCAGATCGGCTCTCAGGCGCTCGGCTATGACCACTAAGGGGGCGCGGAGGGCAGTCGCCGCAGTCGTTGCCGGAGCACCATCCCTGCTTTGCTAGCCACCCGGCAGTGCCGTCGTCAATGTCTGAACACATAATCACCATGTGCTCTGGATCTGGAGCTGAGTCGGGGTAGCCGGGGTCGGCCAGCAGCGAACTCGCAGCGAGAGTGCGCCACTCCCACAAGTCAGCGCACAGTCCCGACATGTGTCCCATCGCCTCGGCGGTGTCGGCCTCGGACCTGAACGCCGTGCGGGCCGCCGCAGCAGCCGAGGCCAAGAACGCGGTCCCGGCAGTGTCAGGGTCGAGGTCGGCCCTCGCGGCTCCCGCCAGGGTACCGAGCGCTGCGTGGAGGGCATCCAGAGCGCCGGCCGGTTCGTCGATGGCCGGGTTGAGTTGGGTGGTGACGTGTGGGGGGAGGCGAGTCATCGTGCAGCATCGGGAATTCGATTGTCGGTGGCAATTGCGATTGTTTCCCCTTTAGGTCGTCGGTCAGATTGCTGGTGTCCAGGTCACTCGACGCTGTTCATGTCGGATCAGTCTCGGAGCGGCTGGCTCCTTTTGCCCTGCGGTGCTCGCTGCCCCATAGGTCGACGTCGAGAGCGCATTCGAGGCGGGCGATGGAGTCGGCGTCGGGCCAGGTGATGCCATGGATGATGTTGGTGATGGTGGTGGGGGAAACCCCTGAGGCCTGGGAGGCCTCCAATCCGGTGATGCGATGAGGATCGCCCGTGGACTTGTATCTGAGGGCTTCCCTGAGGCGCCGGGCGACCGCCTGCATCAAGTGGGCGGTGGGCGGCGCGTCGTCGCTGAGGCAGGCGTAGGGCCATCCGCCGTCTTCGGCCCAGTGGTTCGGCTTCTTCCTGCCACGCTGTCTGGGCACAGCCAAACCATACCGCTGGAATAGCGGCTGGAGAGACAATGGCCTTGCTCGGATGCCTTCTTTCGCCCAGGTGTTGACTTTTTTTATTTATAAAATATACTGGTGGAGACTTGCAAGCCGGGAGGCCGCACCGGTCTGAGACTTCCCTTCAGTCTCTAGAACCTCTGCATCGGGACGTCCTCTCGGCTGCAAATCGGGGGGCTGGCGTGCTGGCCGGGTTCCGGAAAGGGAGCCCGGCTGCATGCCGGCCCGCAAAGCTCGCCGACAGCGGAGCCCGGACCGGGATGCACGGTGGCCCACGCTGGCCCACTGTCCTCACACCCGGCCGGCTAGGACAGCACCTGTCCTAGGGTGGCCCACGCCGGCCCAGGTGCAATCGGAGCCGGCGATTGAGAAGAGAAGCAAGGGAACAGGAGGAATCAATGGAAGGTGAAGTTCAGATCCTGCGAATCGGCCAGGTGCTGTGCATGACGGGCCTGTCGAAGACGACGCTGTGGAGGCGTGTGCGTGCCGGAGAATTCCCCGCTCCGGTGCGCCTAGGCGGGCCTCGCAGCCGGGCTGTGGGTTGGCGGCGTGCTGATGTGGAGCGTTGGATCGGCTTGCTGGACGCTGCGTAAGCGCTGAGGCCGCCAGGTGTGGGACCACCCCTGGCGGCCTCCTCTCAATCGGTGTGTCAATTGATCGAGGAGAATCAACTCTATCCCTACCTAAGACTAAGGCGCCCTTTGGCGAGGGGACCGGGAATTCAAGATGGCGCGTGGAACTGCAATCTCATCGCTGCCGCTCACCACAGCCGTTCCACGACGACTTCCGCGCCCAGACCGCAGCCGGCTCACCGGGGCGACCGTTCCCGAATGCTGAAATCGCAAGACCGAAAACGAGAGGATCCGCATGGCTTTGCAACCGACAACTCCGCTGACTGCGTGCTCCCGGGCAATCCGAAGGATGTGGCCTCTCCGCCAAGATCTTCGCCGCTCCTATCCCAAAACCAGACTGCGGCTCCTAAGGTGCGGGAGACCGCTGTTCGCATTCGGCACCGGAAAGCGGGGCAGTTGCGGCCATGGAGGGTGAAGCAGCGCCCCGCAAAGCGGATCGCCGGGTTTTGGTGTGCGATGGAGTGCGGGCCGTGTTCGCCCGCCGGACGGACGGCCTGTGGAGCTTGGCGAACGAGGCGGAGTTGGCGGTGTTGGAGGGTTTGGGCGGGCCGTCGGAGCCGATTAGCCGCCTTCGGGGGATGGGGGCGGCGCTGGAGGCCGGTGTGGCGGGTCCGGGTGACATCGCCGAGCTTGGCCGCTGCCTTCGGCGTGTGGCGGCGAGCACAGAGGTGTTCGAGGCGAGGGTGCCCCCGCATCTGGCAGCAGCGGTTACGGTCGCGTGCGCGTGGTGGGACCACTACGCAGCGGCGGAGTGGCTTGGCTGGGCGGTGTCGGCGCGCCTGGAGAGCAACCTGTCGGCCGAGACGGGGGTGGGGCCGGGCTGGCTGGGCTGGGAGATCAATGCGGGGCTTCGGCCGAGAAGGGCTTGGTGGAACGGGTGTGGGTGGCTGGCGGGCCTCGGCGAAGGGTTTTGGGAGCGGCTGGCCTGCCACCGCGACGAGGCCGTGCGCCTGTCGGCCGAGGCCAGCGACCCCGACACCTCCCCGGCCCGGTTGAAAGAGATGGCGAAATGGCCGCTTTGGGAGGTCGCCGATCTGGTGTGCTCGCATCCGCGCACCCCGGCAGGGGCGTTGAAGCACCTGTGCCGGTTTCACACCCAGCATCGGCCCGTGTACCGCACAGCGCAGAACGCCTCGGCCGACCCAGCGGTGCTGCGGTGGCTGTTCAGGGGCCGGTATCGGGGGAACTCCGGGCTGGTCGGGGATCGGGTCCTGTGGCTGTTGGCGGTGAACCCGAACACGCCCCGTGACGTTTTGGGGCGGCTGTCGCGCTCTAAGGACAGCGGCGTGTTGAGCTGGGTGGCCTGCCACCCCAACGCCGGTCGCCGCACACTTGAGCGCCTCGCCGGGCACCCGCAATGGATTGTGCGCCGCCCCATCGCCTGGAACCCGTCCGCCCCCGACCGGCTCATCGCATGGCTCGCCGCCGACAGGCACCGCGGAGTCCGTGCCGTGGTCGCGGAGCGCCGCGGCCTGCCCGGAGATGTGCTTGAGCAGCTGGCCGCCGACCGCAGCCTTGTGGTGCGCGCCGCCGCGGCGGCCAACCTCCAGTTGTGCGAACACATGGTGCGGCGGCTGGCCGAAGACCCCCATCCCAGGGTGCGCGCCTCCATCGCCCGCCGGACTGACGCGCCTGAAGATGTGCTGGCCGCTTTGACTGAGGACGCCGATCCCGCCGTCCGGAAGGCCTTGGGGAACAACCCGTCCGCCTCGCCCGAAGCGGTCGCTTGCCTGGCCGAAGACTCCGACCTCGGGGTGCGAAGGGCGGTATGCGCGCGCCCCGAGGTTCCCGAGGACACCATCGGGCGGTTCGCCTGTTCCGAGGACGACTGGCTGCGATGGGGCGCGGCAGCGAACACCTCCACCCCGCCCGACGTGCTCGAAGCACTGGTCGGCGACTCCGACAGCCAAGTCAAAGACGCCGCGGCCCGCAACCCGAACATCGACGAGGCCGTGCTGGAGCGCCTCGCAGCGCACCGCGACAAGTACATCCGCCACTCGGTGGTCGAGAACCCGTCGGTGCCCGACCGGCTCCTCGAAGAACTTTGCGAGGACGAATGCGCAGTCGTGTTCTCAGCAGCCGCCTACACCCTCCGCGAACGCCGCGCCCAAAACGCTGCCCGCGAAAGAGCGGAACCGCTGGTACCTGTCGCATGACACGACGCAGAACGCTGTTGCCCGCAGCAGCGGGGCCAGGACACGAACGACAACCAGATGAGGAAAGGAACAGGACATGAGCGACGAGCAAGACGAGCAACTGCCCGCAGGCGAGCTGATCGCCGAATCCCAACAGGCGGTGCTGGCCGCGATGCAGGTGCTCCTGGCAGCGAAAGTCCCGGTGCTTTTGTGGGGCGATCCAGGAACGGGCAAGACCGAGACAATCGAGCGGTACGCGGCCACAGCCGGGTGGCCAACGACGACCGTGATCGTCTCGCTGCACGAGCCGACCGACTTCGGCGGACTGCCCGTCCGCACAGACGAAGGGGTGGTGTTCGAGCCACCCGCCTGGGCGCGCCGCGTGGCTGAGAGCCGGGAACCGCAGTTGGTGTTCTTCGACGAGGTCAACACCGCTCCGCCCGGCGTGCAGAACGCGCTGATGCGGGTCATTCTCGAAGGCCGGGTCGGCCAACTCGAGCTGGGCCAGGACGTGCGGTTCGTGGCGGCGGCAAACCCGCCCGAGCACAACATCGGCGCGTGGGACCTGTCCGCCCCCCTCGCCAGCCGCTTCGCCCACTTGAGCTGGCCCGTCTCATTGGACGAGTGGAAGCGCGGCTACCTGTCGGGCTGGCCCGACACCGGCCCGCTCGACATTCCCATTGACGCAGCGCCGGACCCCATAGCAGTCGCCGAGCACAAAGCCACCCAGGCCGCGTTCCTCACAGCCAGGCCCGATTTGCTGTCCGCCCCTCCTCGCCAGGGGATCCCCGTGGGGGGGTTCCCCTCGCCGCGCACCTGGGAGCGCACAGCCCGCTGTTTGGCCATCGCCCACGAAGCAGCGGCCGATGAGGAGACCGAGCTGCTGGTCGCCGCCTCGCTTTTGGGAACCGGGGCCGCGGCCGAGTACCTGGCCTATGAGCACAATCTGGATCTGCCGGACACCGATCAGCTCCTCGCCGCCCCGGCCCTATTCGCCTCTTTGGAGCGCTCCGACCAGCGGCACGCCGCGCTCAGCGCGATCGTTGCCCGCGCCGCCGCCCAACCCAGCACAAGGCTGTGGAAGAAGGCTTTCAAGGTGTGCATCGCCGCGGCGCGCCAGGGAGTGCCCGACATCGCCGCAGCCGCGGCCATGCGCCTCGTCGAAATCAAACCCGCCGGAGTGGGTCTGCCCCCCGGATACGAGGTGTTCGCCGAAATCGCGGCTCAAATCCCCGTCGATAGTGACCTCGCAGCATGACCGCCCAATCCCCGACTCCTCATCTCGGCCCCCAACTCGGACGGAGCGGCACGGACACGGAGGGCCGCCAGAAAGTGGCAGCGGCGAGGCTGTGGATCGCCCGGCACCGCCCCTACTATTCGGCCGCGCTGTTCTCCTGCCCGCTGCTGTTCACCGACCAGGCCGACACGTTCGCCATCGACGAAAAATGGCGCATTCACGTCAATCCGTCCGTCGCCGCCTCCCTCAGCGTCGAAGAGGCCGCCGGCTCGCTCGCGCACGAGCTGAACCACGCCCTTCGCGGCCATCTCGAGCGGGGCCGCCGCGCCGATGTTCCCATCGAACTGCACACGGTCTGGAACCTCGCGGCGGACTGCGAGATCAACAACGACCTTCGCGCCGACGACTTCCCCCTGCCACTCAAAGTCGTCTATCCGGAGGACTACAGCCTGCCGCCATCAAAGATCACCGAGACCTACTACCGGCTCCTCCTCCAAAGCGCCGAAACCATCGAAATCCCCGCCATCTGCTGCCACTCGGCCACCACCGGCCACGACATGCCGCACCCCCAGCCCGGCCTCAGCGCAGCCAGAAGACAACACCTTCGCCGCACGACCGCCCAGGCGATCCTAGACCACCAAAACCAGCACGGCTGGGGGTCGACCCCCGGTGGACTCACCCGGTGGGCCGAACACACCGCCGTCCCGACCGCCGACTGGCGGCGCATCCTCGCCGCCGAACTGCGACGCGGCATCCAACGCCAACCCGGAACAGGCCACTGGACCTACACCCGCCCGCCACGCCGCCCCCAAAACGGCCCCATCATCGCACCCGGAACCAACCAGCCCGCAGCCGATATCGCCGTTATTATCGACACCTCCGCCTCAATGCGCGGAACGGACCTCCAACAAGCCCTCGCCGAGACTCAAGCCGTCCTAAAGCACACCGGCGGCCAGCACCCCATCACAGTCCACACCCACGACACCAAAACCCACACCACACAACACATCATCAACGCCAACAGAATCGAACTCGCCGGAGGAGGCGGCACCGACATGGCCGCCGCCATCCACACAGCCGCAGCCATACGACCCCAGCCCGCCGTGGTCATCGTCATCACCGACGGCTACACCCCCTGGCCCCCCACCAGACCACCCGGCAGCAACGCCACCGTCATCGCCGTCCTCACAAAACCACAAACTGTCCAACACGTCCCCGACTGGATCACTATCATCACCGCAACCGCCCCCGGCCCATTGGCCCTCGATTGCCAGAAGGCAGGTTCAAGACGCTCAGGCCAAGCTCTGCCCCCTCAGAGAGGTTTATCTTAACGCGCCCTTCGGGCCATCAGCGCCGTTCAAGTCCCGCCATGGCGCAAGCGCCTGACTCAACAGGGCTCGGGCATCGGCCGAATTTCTTCGGAAACCTCCCGCACCAGCGCAGCGTCATTGCAAGAGCGCCAAGCCATCTGCAGATTTGGTGCCCCAAGGCACGCCGAAGCGAGAATCTCTCCATTTGCCGGTCAACTCGATGAGCCGAGCCGCCTGCCGGAACTTGACTACTAGCCTGCGCCTAGGGCCTGGCGTGGGTGCTATAGCCGACCAGTGGTGCCATTCATAACCCTGGTCACCGCGGCGCGAGCGCGCCCACAGATTTCTCATAGCATAACAACAGTGGTAACAAAAGTGGTAACAGAAAGCCAACAGACATATATAAGTCCAGGTCACAAGCCTTTACGTGGCGGAGGTGGACGGGAATCGAACCCGCCGGACGGGGATCGCCCGTCCCACCCGCTTTGAAGGCGGGGGAGCCCACCAGGTACTCAGACACCTCCCAGGAAGTGGTCAGCCTACTGCCGTTCGACTTGGTCGGCCCAGGCTTGCCTAGCCCACTACCGCCGCGCCCTCCGGCTCGCCCACGCCGCTCATCAGCAGGCCCACCTGCTCTACGGTGGCATCGGCCCGGTCTACTCGGCCCATCACCGATCCCTCATACATAACTACCAGTCGGTCCGACAGGGCCATCACTTCGTCTAGATCTTCACTGATCAACAAGATGGCCTTGCCTTGCGTACGCTGGGTGATCAGCTGCTCGTGGATGTACTCGGCTGCGCCGATGTCGATGCCCCGGGTGGGCTGGGCCACCAGCAGCATCTCGGCATTGCCGCTGAACTCCCGAGCGATCACCACCTTCTGGATGTTGCCCCCCGACAGCTTGCGGGTGAGGGTGCTGGTGTTTGGCGTGCGAATCGAATAATCGCTCACCAGTTGCTTGCCGCGGGTCTCGATGGAGCTAAGGCTCAACAGTCCGTACCGCGCATAAGGCTGCTGGTCGTAGTCCGCCAAGATCAGGTTCTCGGCCACAGTGAAGTCGCCGATGCTGCCGTACTTCATGCGCTCTTCGGGTACATAGGCCAGGCCCATCGACCGCACCTGCTTGGGAGTGGGGGTTTTCACCGGATGGCCGTCGATAGAGACTTCGCCCGACTCGATCTCCCGCAGCCCGACGATGGCCTCGGCCAATTCTCGCTGCCCGTTGCCCGACACTCCTACGATGCCCACGATCTCACCGGCCCGCACGTCGATGTTCACATCGCGTACCGCCAGCTCCTCCCGGTCGCCCCTAACCCGGAGATTCTTCACCTCCAGTTTGGGATCGCCCGGTTCCTGTTCGGCAAGGGTGCGGGTGAATTCCACCGGGCGTCCCACCATCATCATGGCCAGCGACTCCCTGCTGGATTCTGCCGGGGTGGTGCGCCCCGAGACCTTGCCGTCACGCAGCACCGTGATCTCGTCAGAGATCTCCATCACCTCGTTCAGCTTGTGGGAGATGAACACCAGTCCTCTTCCATCGGAGCTGAGCTGTCGGAGGGTGACGAATAAATCGGAAACCTCGGGCGGGGTCAGCACCGCGGTGGGCTCGTCCAGCACCAGCAGTCTCACGTTTCGGTACAACGCCTTAACGATCTCGGCCCGCTGCCGCTCTCCGACCGCCATCTGCCAGATATAGGCATCGGGATCGACGTGCAGGCCGAACTCCTCAGATACTTCTCGGATGCGTCTACGAATCGGCTGGAGGTTGGTCAGACTGAGCGGAGTGCCCAGCCCCAGGGCCACGTTCTCGGCCACGGTCAGGGTGTCCACCAACATGAAATGCTGGTGAATCATGCCGATGCCGGTCTGAATCGCCACTGAAGGTGAATCAATGTTCACCGGCGTGCCGTCGAAGGCGATCGATCCCTCGTCGGGCTGGTAGAGCCCATAGAGGATCTTCACCAGCGTGCTCTTGCCCGCTCCGTTCTCCCCCAGAAGGGTATGAACCTGACCCGGCAGCACCGTGAAGTCAACGTCTTCGTTGGCCACCACGCCGGGGAAGCGCTTGGTAATACCGCGCATCTCCAGCATCGGTGCTGGCCTCGGCGCTGCCGAGTCAGTATTCATACCTTGCTATTCGGCTGAGCGTTACTGCCCAGTGGAGATTGACCCGTCGGACAGGCCGGCGATCGTCGCCTCGGCTGAGGCCAGCACGTCGGCGGGGATGTCCATGGCGTCGTTGAACTGGATCTCCAGTCCTCCGCCATCGAAGGTCATGATGAAGGTAGTGCCACCCAAGGTTCCGCCCTTCACCTGGTCGACCACCTCAGAGAGGATGACCTCCCAGCGGTACACCTGCGAGGCCACCACGATGTCATCGCCAAGTGCGGTCTGGTTGGCCTGGGTGCCGAACCACAGCACGCCGTTCTCCTGAGCCACTCCGGTGGCGCCCACCACCATCTGGGCCGAACCGGTCAGCACGTCGGCGCCGGCGGAGATGTGCGATTGGGCAGCTTCCGCGGCCAGCGCTACGTCGGCAAATGAACCGGTGTAGACGATGTTGACCTCGACGTCGGGATTCTGCGCCGTGGCACCGGCGGCGAACCCGTCGACATAGAGCTTGGCGTCGCCCACCTCTATCGGGCCGATCACGCCGATCACGTTGCTCTCTGTGAGCTGAGCGGCCACTACGCCGTTGACGTAGCCACCGAGATCGGAGCGAACCGAGTAGGAGTTCACGTTGGGAAGACCGAAGGTGTCGACCGCGGTCCCCCAAGCGAACGATACATCGGGGAAGTCCGGAGCGATCTCCTGGAGCGGGCCGCCGTACTGGGAGCCGTGGGCGATGACCAGGTCGTAGCCATCTTCGGCATAGCCCCGAATTGCTGCGCCCGCATCTTCCACGATGAATGTGCCGTCGGTGATGGCAAATTCGCTGATGTCCCCAGAAGCCAATAGGGCATTCACCGCGTCGAACATGCTCTGGGTGAATGCCAGGTCGTTGCTCGCGCTCGGTGCCACTACCGCCACACGGAACGGTGCCGGCGGTGCCGGCGGGGGCGGGGGCGTGTAACTGGTCGCGGCCCGGGCTTCGGCGAGCCATGCGTCGACGGTGTCGCGGTTGTCGGCGATCCACTCGGCGGCGTGGCGGTTGACATCAGCGGTGGTGTTCTCACCGCCGGTGTCGTAGCGCGCGTTCTGCAGTGCGATGTCAACCACGCTGATCTTCACCTGCTCCAGCAGCGTCGCCGCCGCCGGGTTCTCGACAAGGAAGTCGTTGTTGGCCGTCACCTGGATGTCAGCGGTAATGAGGAGGTTGCACGGATCATCTGTGCAGACATCGGTGCCGAGCAGGGTGGGCGCACCCCCGTCTATCGACAGCCACATGGCCTGGTCACCAGGCCCGATGTGGTTCGTATAGAAGCTCGGGCTCCACGTGTACGCGATGAACGGGGTGCCGCTGCCAGCGCGGTCGACTGCGTCGGCGAAAGTGGCGTCGTAGCCGCCCACCTCGACCTGCTGGACCCTGCCGGTCCAACCCTTGTCTTCAATCAGGCCCGCAATGAACAGGTTGCATCCCCAACCGTCGGGGCACCCATAAATCTGGAGCACCCCATCACCGGGCTCAATGTCGGCCGCCTCGTACAGCTCGAACAGATCCTCGTCACCCACGAGCTGATCAAGAGTTCTGATGCCGTGCTCTTCCACCAGCGACTTGTTGGTCAACAAGCCCTCGATGCCGCCGCGCTCAGCCTCAAGGCCCACCTTCGACACGTGATCGCTCACCAAAGAGCCATCGGGCATCTCGCCCGCAATGAACGGGTCGTGGTTCGGATACCAAGAATTGGCCCAGAAATCGAACTCGCGCTCAGCCATAGCCACGTACGCGTTCGAAGGCGCAAGCTCAATATCCGCAGGCTCGCTCACGTCATAGCCCAGCTCCTCCAACAGATGGTGATAGATAGCCGCCTGGAAATAGCCAGTGCTCCAGTTCGCCCGAGCCATCGTCACACTGACACCCTCACCAGGCGTCATATTCACCTCATCAGCCGCCGGAGCATCATCAGCCGCCGGAGCATCCTCCGCCGGGGCGTCATCAGCCGCCGGAGCATCCTCCGCCGGCGCAGCCCCCGGCTCGTCATCGTCATCATTGCCACAAGCAGCAACAACCAGCCCGAAGACCAGAAAAATAGCTAGCAAAACTCTCCAAAGGTTTCGCTCTCTCATTGGTAACCCTCCAATTTAAGTCAAGCTTGGCCCGCCTCAGCGCGCGCCAACCCGCCTAGGGGCCACACCCTAAACCAAACCAGGCTTGAACGCTAGAGACTCCAAGAAGAACGTTCCAGACTGATACGGGGTCCGTTCCTGCTCCTCGTTAGGGGAGCGCGACCAATTCCTGAACGGCCGACTGGGCCTTTTGTGGTAGAAGTCGTTCATGACGATCGCTTCCGAACAAGCTGCCGCCCGCACCTCCTCCCGGTCAGACGAGCAGCGGCTCATGGACGGGATCTACTGGTATGGCATTCCGACGCTGTTCCGCTGCGAGTACGACCCCGACCCCCAAAACGCCGACATCGCCCTTGTGGGCGTGCCCCATAGCACCGGCAACGGCACGACCCAGCGCGACCAACATCTTGGCCCCCGGGCCGTGCGGGACGTCTCAGCCATCGGCAGGCGGGTCCACGGCCAGTTCGGCATCGATCCGTGGGAGATGTGCCGCATCAACGATCTGGGCGATGTGCCGTTGTCGGAGGGCAACAACAACGAGCGCTCCATCGAGATGATCACCGATTTCTACCGGTCGATCGACGAAGCCGGGGCGCGGCCGGTGTCCATCGGCGGCGACCATTCCATCACCGGGGGCATCCTGCAGGCCATCGGTGGCCATGAGGCCAACCTCACCGGAGGCGAGCGGGCCTGCCTGCTGCACTTCGACGCCCACACCGACGCCTTTCACAACATCCCCCACTTCATGGGAGCCATCAAGTCGGCCGCCCACTGGGCCAGCTATCTGGTTACCGACGGCCACGTCGACGCCGAGCACAGCGTGCAGGTCGGCATTCGGGGCAACACTCGCAGCCTCGACTGGCTCGAGCCCAGCTACGCGCTCGGTTACGAGGTGATCAAGAAGTCCGACTACGACCAAATGGGCGCCGAGAGGGTGATCGAGACCATCCACGAACGCATCGGCGACCGGCCGGTGTACATCACATTCGATCTCGACTGCCTCGACCCGACGGTGGCACCGGGCGTGGCCAATATCGAGGCCGGCATCGACGGCTTCGGGATGGACCAGGCCATGGAGCTCATCCGCTCGATGCGGGGCCGCAACGTGATCGGCGGCGACGTGGTATGCCTGATGCCGACGGTGGACTCACCCAACCAGATCACCAGCTACCGCTCGATGTCGGTGATGTTTGAGATCCTCAGCCTGATTGCCGACCGAAACTTCAACCGTCCTTAAGCTTCCGCATTCACTCCCGCAGGCGTGCCTACCAATCCCACGCTTCCGCACGCGGTGAGGGGCGGGGCCAAAGCCCCGCCCCTCCTTCGTCCTTCAAGCCCTAAGGCCTGATTTCGAGCGCTTGAAACGTCAGCCTGCGGCCCGGGCTTCGGCGAGCCATGCGTCGAC
Organism: Candidatus Poriferisocius sp.; assembly: GCA_965208545.1. Taxonomy (GTDB): domain Bacteria; phylum Actinomycetota; class Acidimicrobiia; order Acidimicrobiales; family Bin134; genus Poriferisocius. The sequence continues at coordinate 3,503,691 of OZ242341.1, forward strand.
GGTGTCGCGGTTGTCGGCGATCCACTCGGCGGCGTGGCGGTTGACATCAGCGGTGGTGTTCTCACCGCCGGTGTCGTAGCGCGCGTTCTGCAGTGCGATGTCAACCACGCTGATCTTCACCTGCTCCAGCAGCGTCGCCGCCGCCGGGTTCTCGACAAGGAAGTCGTTGTTGGCCGTCACCTGGATGTCAGCGGTAATGAGGAGGTTGCACGGATCATCTGTGCAGACATCGGTGCCGAGCAGGGTGGGCGCACCCCCGTCTATCGACAGCCACATGGCCTGGTCACCAGGCCCGATGTGGTTCGTATAGAAGCTCGGGCTCCACGTGTACGCGATGAACGGGGTGCCGCTGCCAGCGCGGTCGACTGCGTCGGCGAAAGTGGCGTCGTAGCCGCCCACCTCGACCTGCTGGACCCTGCCGGTCCAACCCTTGTCTTCAATCAGGCCCGCAATGAACAGGTTGCATCCCCAACCGTCGGGGCACCCATAAATCTGGAGCACCCCATCACCGGGCTCAATGTCGGCCGCCTCGTACAGCTCGAACAGATCCTCGTCACCCACGAGCTGATCAAGAGTTCTGATGCCGTGCTCTTCCACCAGCGACTTGTTGGTCAACAAGCCCTCGATGCCGCCGCGCTCAGCCTCAAGGCCCACCTTCGACACGTGATCGCTCACCAAAGAGCCATCGGGCATCTCGCCCGCAATGAACGGGTCGTGGTTCGGATACCAAGAATTGGCCCAGAAATCGAACTCGCGCTCAGCCATAGCCACGTACGCGTTCGAAGGCGCAAGCTCAATATCCGCAGGCTCGCTCACGTCATAGCCCAGCTCCTCCAACAGATGGTGATAGATAGCCGCCTGGAAATAGCCAGTGCTCCAGTTCGCCCGAGCCATCGTCACACTGACACCCTCACCAGGCGTCATATTCACCTCGACAGCCTCGGGAGGCACCCAGGGTCCGGCGACGCGGGCTTCGGCGAGCCATGCGTCGACGGTGTCGCGGTTGTCGGCGATCCACTCGGCGGCGTGGCGGTTGACATCAGCGGTGGTGTTCTCACCGCCGGTGTCGTAGCGCGCGTTCTGCAGTGCGATGTCAACCACGCTGATCTTCACCTGCTCCAGCAGCGTCGCCGCCGCCGGGTTCTCGACAAGGAAGTCGTTGTTGGCCGTCACCTGGATGTCAGCGGTAATGAGGAGGTTGCACGGATCATCTGTGCAGACATCGGTGCCGAGCAGGGTGGGCGCACCCCCGTCTATCGACAGCCACATGGCCTGGTCACCAGGCCCGATGTGGTTCGTATAGAAGCTCGGGCTCCACGTGTACGCGATGAACGGGGTGCCGCTGCCAGCGCGGTCGACTGCGTCGGCGAAAGTGGCGTCGTAGCCGCCCACCTCGACCTGCTGGACCCTGCCGGTCCAACCCTTGTCTTCAATCAGGCCCGCAATGAACAGGTTGCATCCCCAACCGTCGGGGCACCCATAAATCTGGAGCACCCCATCACCGGGCTCAATGTCGGCCGCCTCGTACAGCTCGAACAGATCCTCGTCACCCACGAGCTGATCAAGAGTTCTGATGCCGTGCTCTTCCACCAGCGACTTGTTGGTCAACAAGCCCTCGATGCCGCCGCGCTCAGCCTCAAGGCCCACCTTCGACACGTGATCGCTCACCAAAGAGCCATCGGGCATCTCGCCCGCAATGAACGGGTCGTGGTTCGGATACCAAGAATTGGCCCAGAAATCGAACTCGCGCTCAGCCATAGCCACGTACGCGTTCGAAGGCGCAAGCTCAATATCCGCAGGCTCGCTCACGTCATAGCCCAGCTCCTCCAACAGATGGTGATAGATAGCCGCCTGGAAATAGCCAGTGCTCCAGTTCGCCCGAGCCATCGTCACACTGACACCCTCACCAGGCGTCATATTCACCTCATCAGCCGCCGGAGCATCATCAGCCGCCGGAGCATCCTCCGCCGGGGCGTCATCAGCCGCCGGAGCATCCTCCGCCGGCGCAGCCCCCGGCTCGTCATCGTCATCATTGCCACAAGCAGCAACAACCAAAGCAATTGCTGCAAACAGTGCAAACCAAACCTTCCAATGCTTCTTCATAAGCATTTTTCCCTCCATAGTTGTTTTCTCCCGCCAACGGAGAAATGCCTGAAGCTGGCAATCAGAACGCTAGTTGAATGGTCCCAAGGTCACAAGAGCCGCCCCGGTTTACCCGATGTCGGCCGTTGCTCCTTCCGGCTCATCGACAGAGACATACACCTGTGATCGACCGAATTTCGTCAGCACACCGGCCGTGCTCGCCATGAGGAGGAACCCCGCGACCAGGCAAATGAACGCTCCTGCGCCGCTAGCGAACTTGAGATCGGCCACCCTGAGCAGCGACGCGATCCACGCCGACGCCACAACCATCAGACTGACGCCGACGCCTGCAACCACTGCGTTCCAGCGCCGTCGCCTTTGCTCATTGCCACCGAAGACCCCGGCAGCAGGTAGCACACAGGCGATGCCGACGATGCCGAAGGCGATAGCGAGATATCCATACTTGCTGCTGTCGCCAGCAAAGCCGTCAATGACGATCTTCTCGGTCCGTTGAGCCTCGCTGTACAGTGCGATGATCTCTTGAGCTATACGAGCTTCGACTGCTGGATCATCGGTATTCTCTGCTTGCTGCTCCAGAGCCGAAACTTGTGCCTGAAGCTCTGGTGAGACAACGGACTCGACGCGCTGATCGAAGGACCATCCCGAGAACCCAGCTATGACAATCAGCGCCGCAACAAGAGCAACCACACCGATTTGACGGTACGAAACGCCAGCTCTCAGCGGGGTGCGGGCTGCATAGGGTGCCTCCCTAAGCCAGGCCAGTGCGCCCAGGGTCGCTACCACCCCGCCCACAATGGCGACCCAAGGACCGACTCCCATGCTATGTGTGACGTTGGCCGATGCTGCCGGCGCCCAGACATAGGCGATCGCCGCAGCCAGGGACCCAACGGCAAGCACTGCGACACCATTTGACCCAAACAGGCGAATATCTCCGCCTGGTCGTCTCAGATTGGTCACAACCGCAGCAAGGATCAACAAGGCGAAGCCGAGCACCATGATGCCGTAGAAGGATCCACCGGTTGCATCCAAACCACGGAAGCTACGGCCTGCTAGAGGATTGGAAAGCAGCGCGATCTCATCCCCAATTTCTGCAATGACCGCGAGTGTCTCTTCGTCCGTCACCCCCTCAGCCCCCGCCGCGACGATCACGGCATTTATCTGGGCATCGAGCACGGCAATCTCTTGGGCATGTTCGACGGGCGGGTCGACACTCGCTTCCTGAAGCTCGACCATCCCAGGGGACCTCACGGGGTCAACCTCGACGTACTCGTATCGCCCGGTGTCAATCAACCTGGCATAACCGGAAATCCTTCCCGAGTCACTCCCCCATGGCAAGAACACGGCAACAACAGCAACGAGTGCGCCGGCGGCGACGATTGCCAAGAAGCGGCGCTCGGCGGCCGACAGTGGAGCCGGGTGGCTTCTCGTCTTGGCCACGACGCCGATCGACGATGCCTGAGGAAGCAGTGCCTCGGGATCGCGACGATGGGCCCAGGCCCGGCGGATGCGTGTTAAGAGGTTTTGGCCATCACTCTCCTCAGTTTGAGAGATGCGGTCGAGCACCACTGCAACCATGAACAGAGCCAGACCGCTTGAAGCGGCTAGAGCAACGTCTAGTGCCTGCACCGCCCGAAAAACCTGCAAGCCCAATCCGCCCGCACCCATGATGGCCGCGATGCCCAGCATGGAGATAGACAAAAGCAACGTCTGGTTTAGTCCGGTCATGATCGCGGGACGCGCCAGTGGAAGCTGGACATCTAGCAGCACGCGCCACTCGGGGGCCCCGTAGGCCCGACTGGCCTCCACTACATCCGCGGGAACCTGTCTGACTCCAAGGTTGGTGAGACGAATTAGCGGCGGGAGGGCAAACACCATGGTGACCATCGTGGCCGGTTCGGTACCGATACCGAAGAAGAAGATGACCGGCAGCATGTACACAAACGCATGGACAACCTGCATCGCGTCGAGCACAGGTCGCACGGCATTCCACACTCCATCGAATCGGCCACAAAGGACACCGAGGGGAATGCCGATAAGGGCGCAGAGTGCGACGGCGACAATGATCATGCCCACTGTCAGCGCTGTGTCATCCCAGTATTCAATGCCGAGCAGTCCGCAGCCAGCCAACGCCAACGCGACGAACCCGCCGACCTTCACGTTGCGGGCCAGCGTGCCGATCACGAAAAAGATGAGGCAAACCGCGATCCACGGCATGTCGGTGATCTCCCACCAAGGATGGTGATCTGGGCTATCGACAAAGTTGCGGAACAGGAAAGTAAATGGCCACTCGATGATGTCGAGCAGCCAGCCGAGGTTGAGGTCGATCCAGTTGACCATCTGCTTGACCCATTCGCCGAACGGAATCGTCCACTGGTCGAGGACCTCGTTGTCGGCAATACCGGGGGACTCCGACTGGGCCAGCAGGCTCACAGGAATACCTCTCTCTCGAAACCATCGATCAGGTTCTCGACCCGGCCCATTTCTTCCATGATGTGACGGGGGTCGAGATTCCCGACCAGCACACCCGACTCGTCGCACACCGCGATTGAAAGGCCGCGGCCAGCGGCGGCGTATACCTCGTTGAGGCGGTCGTCGGGGCCGCAGCGCTCGAAGTCGGTGCGAAGCGCACGAGCCAGATCAGTGGTACCCATGCTGGCAGCCCGGGCCGCGTCTTCGACTGTCAACAGATGGGTGGGCGCACCTGCGGCATCTAGCACGAACGCACCGATGCGGTCACCCATAGCACTGAGGGCCTCGGCGATGGTGGCACTGGCGGCAACGGGTGCCGGCACTTGCATGACCTCGTGTACCTGGATGACGCGGCCTTGGTCGACATCCTGCACAAACTCAGCCACATACCCGGTGGCCGGCTCAGTGAGGATCTCCTCGGGCGTGCCGATCTGCACGACGGCACCGTCCTTCATGATGCACACCCGATCGCCAATGCGCAATGCTTCGTTGAGGTCGTGGGTGATGAACAGGATGGTTTTGTGAAGCTCGCTCTGGATCTCCAGAAGCTCGTCCTGCATCTGACGGCGGATCAACGGGTCGAGAGCACTGAAGGCTTCGTCCATCAGCAGTATTTCAGGGTCCGAGGCCAGCGCTCGGGCCAGGCCGACCCGCTGCTGCATCCCGCCGGAGAGCTCGGCCGGCCTGTTCTGCGAATAGGCGTCTAGGCCGACCAACGCCAAAGCCCGCATGGCCGATTCGTTGCGGACGGCCTTGTCCACGCCCTGGACTTTGAGGCCGTAGCTCACGTTGTCGATGACGTTGCGGTGCGGGAACAGTGCGAAGTGCTGGAACACCATCCCCATCTGGCTCCTGCGGAAAGCCTGAAGCTCTGAACCTTCGAGAGACTGCACGTCGATGCCCTCGACTGTGACGGTGCCCGCAGTGATGTCGTGAAGCTTGTTGACGGTGCGAATGGCGGTGGACTTGCCCGATCCGGACAAGCCCATTACGACGAAAATCTCGCCCCTGGGCACCGAGAAAGACACGTTGTCGAGGCCGACCACATGTCCGGTCTCGGCCTGAACTTCGTCTTTGCCCATCCCTGAGCTGGCCAGTTCAAAAGCTCGGCCGCCGGGCTGAGGACCGAAAATCTTGTAGACGCCGTCCAGGACGATGATGTCATCGCCCACCTGTGCCATAGGACTCCTCCCGCCAGCCAACGCTCCGTAACCGTAGTACGTCCCGTCTGGCGGTGTCGTTGGCTTCGGGATCCCCTAGCGGGTCACCGGCGACGGCGGAGGCGGCGGGCGTGGGCTTCGAGTTGCTTACGCTGCTTGCGGGTCAGGCTTTCCAGACCTTGGCTGGCTACCTGGTCAAGCAGAGCATCCATCTCGGGGGTGACCGACTCGTCACGGGTCGGAACCGCCCGCAAATGGTCTCGACTCCGGGACCGTCGACGAGACCTCGAATGCCGAGGTTCGGTCGCAGTCTGACCCGAGCTTGACGCGAGCGACAGCTTCGGAATCCACGTGAGGTTGGTGGCGTAGCCGAATGCTCTGATGCCGAGCAGTGCCACGGCTACGGTGCAGGCCAGCACGATCAGCGCAAACCAATTGCGGTTGCTGGTGTATTGCAGAACATCAAGTCCCACTATGACTATCGCGATCACCCAGCCCGGGATGCCGGGCCAGAACCGGGCGTGGGCGTACTGGGCGGCGAAGGCCACCAAGACGCCGACCTCCACCATCCGTAGGCCAGCTACGCCTCCGCTGACCCCCGTTAGGACCTCCAGCGCGGTGACCACAACGGCAGGGATGACGGTTAGGGCGACAAGGAAGAACGCGAATCGCCACCGTCCAAGGAGGGACTCGATCTGGGAGCCCAGCATGTAAAAGATGGCGAACAGGATGATCGTCCAGAAACTGATCTCATTGGGAATGGGCCAGGTGACCAGCCTCCAGACCTCCCCTTCCAGAACACTGCCAAGGGGCATGCCCCGAAAGGTGAGGTCCTCTGACAGCAGCACCAGATTCCGGTAGAGCGGTCCGTATTGGCCTTCAGCTGCGGTGACAACCATCGAAATGATGCCCAGGCCGACTACAAACGCGGTGGTGGAAACCGGGAATGTTCCGATGCGGAACCAGGGGTCGTCGCTGTAGCCGAAGCGCCGTGAGGGATACATGGCTATTGGTGGCGCATGGCGTGGGCCATCTCGGCGTCGAAATCAAATGGGGGCAGCGGGCCGGTCTCGATGACCAATGATGCCAGGCCCTCGGGGGCTTCGAACGGCGGTTGGTAGTCGTCGCACACCGGGAAAGGGCGGCCATAGCCCACGGTTAGAAAGGCTCCATCGGGGGACCAGCTGGTAGGCAGGGGTACCGGTTGCGCCCCCAGGCCGATCTCAACTCCGTCAGCAGTGAGCGTCACCTTGAACGAGCCATCCTCGGTTGGGGCCAACTCAGCACCCACCAACCGGGCACCAGATGGGATGGGGGCGACGGCCCGGCGCTCCCGCCCGTGTACCACCGCCACCCAACGGAGCTGGCCATCGGCCAAGAACATCGCCCAGCCGGAGATCCAATCGCCCTGCTCACAGATGATGCCAACGGCACCCTCGGGCAAGCCTTTGGGGAAAGCGGCCACAGCTCGGTAGCCTCCGAACTGCAACGGACCAGTGGTTTCATGCACCTTGTCGCCGGGGACCAGTTCGTATCGCGATCGCAGCGACATCCAGGGGGCGTACATGTGGGCGATGCGGTTGTTCTGCGTGTCATCGAGGGGGAGCACCCCGTTGCGGTCGGCCTCGGCGTCCCACAATTCGATCATTTCGGAAAGCTTTTCGGGGTGCTGGTCGGCCAGATTCCGAGACTCGATGGGATCGGCCAGGGTATCGAACAGCTCCCACTCGTCTTCGGCGAAGTCATGGCTGCCCACGATGGCGTCTCTATCAGCGGCGGTGAACTGGTTGACGTGGTTGGTGACCGCCTTCCAGCCCTGGTGGTACATGGCCCGGCTGCCCCAACACTCGTAGTACTGGCTGGTGCGGGCGGCGCCGGGATCATCGTCGACGACGATTCGCCGCATGCTGGCGCCATCGAATGACATCTGCTCCACCCCGTCGAACATTGTCGGGGGCTGTACCCCGGCCAAATCCAGAATCGTGGGCATCACATCAGTCACGTGGGAATACTGATGGCGAAGTTCGCCCGCCGTGGCGATACCGGCTGGCCACGACAAGATCAAGGGGTCGCGCACTCCCCCTTCAAATGTGTACCGCTTCCACCGGCGGAAGGGGGTGTTGCCGGCCAGGGCCCACCCCCAGGGATAGTGCCCATAGGAGCGGATCCCGCCGAGGTCGTCGTAGTGGGACAGCTCCAGCTCCAGGTCGTCTTCTCCCTCGCTGATGTAGTGGCGGATCTGGTTCCAGGTGCCGTCGGGCCCGCCCTCGGGCGAGCTGCCATTGTCGGAGATCAAGGCCACTACGGTGTTTTCGGCCTCGCCGGTCGACTCCAAATGGTCGAGCACTCGGCCGATGTGGTGGTCGGCGTGGCTCACGGTTCCGGCGTACACCTCCATCATGCGGGCATACAGCCGTTGGCGGACGGGGTCGACATTGTCCCAGGGCTCGACCCATTCGGGTCGCTCGGATAGTGCGACGTCGCCAGGAATGATTCCCATCTCCTTCTGACGGGCCAGCACCTCTTCTCGCCACACGTCCCAACCTTGGTCGAACTGCCCGGCATAGCGATCGATCCACTCCAGGGGTGCATGGTGGGGGGCGTGGGGTGTGCCGGTGGCGTACCACATCATGAACGGCCGATTGGGGTCGGCCAGTCGAAGGTTGCGCAGGTAGTTGATGGCTTGGTCGGCAAGGTCGCCGTCGAGGTGGTAACCCTCCTCTGGGGTGGCGGGTGGTTCGATATAGGTCTGGTCGCGAATGAGCTTGGGGGTCCACTGGCTGGTCTCCGCGTCTATGAACCCGTAGTAGTGGTCGAACCCGACTCCGGTGGGCCACGTGTTATATGGCCCGGCGGCCCGCTGGTCCCGGGGCGTGAGGTGCCACTTCCCCACCGCGAAGGTGGCCCAACCCTCGGCTGCCAGGTATTGCGCCAACGTCCCAGCAGAATCGGGGATCTGTCCGTTGTAGCCGGGAAAGTTGACGGGTAGGTCGGTGACCATCCCAATCCCCACCCGATGGTGATTGCGCCCGGTGAGCAAGCAGGCACGGGTGGGAGAGCAGATCGCGGTGGTGTGGAAATTGGTGAACCGCAGACCCCGGCCAGCCAGGCGGTCGAGGTTGGGCGTGTCGATGTCGGAGCCATAACACCCGAGCTGAGCGAACCCGAGGTCGTCCAACACGATGACCATCACATTGGGGGCTTCGGGATCGTAGGGCCGAGGCACTGGCGGTGACGTTGATTCGGCCAGGGTGAGCCCGATGCGGTGCTCGGAGGACACGGCTACTGGTGGCGCATGGCGTGGGCCATCTCGGCGTCGAAATCGAATGGGGGCAGCGGTCCTGTCTCAATGACCAATGAGGCCAAGCCCCCAGGGGCTTCGAACGGGGGCTGGTAGTCGTCGCACACCGGAAAGGGACGGCCAAATCCCACGGTAAGGAAGGCTCCGTCAGGAGCCCAGGTGGTGGGAAGGGGCACCGGCTCGGCACCCTGGCCGATTTCGGCTTCATCGGCGGTGAGCGTCATCGTGAATAGACCGTCTTCGGTCGGGGCCAGCTCGGTGCCAACAAAGCGCGCCCCAACCGGGACAGGGGCGATTACCCGGTATTCCCTCCCGTGCACCACCGCCACCCAGCGGAGCTCGCCGTCAGCCAGAAACATCACCCAACCGGAGATCCAATCGCCCTGCTCGCAGATGATGCCAGCAGCACCCTGGGGCAAGCCGCCAGGAAATGCGGCCACGGCCCGGTAGCCGCCGAATTGCAACGGTCCTGAGGCTTCATGCACCTGGTCGCCCGGGACCAGTTCGTAACGAGACCGCAGCGACATCCAGGGGGCGTACATGTGGGCGATCCGGTTGACCGCGGTGTCGTCAATGGGTAGCACCCCATTGCGGTCAGCCTCGGCGTCCCACAACTCCACCAGATCGGCCAGCTTCTCAGGGTGTTGGTCGGCCAGGTTGTGCGATTCGGTTGGATCGGCCTCGGTGTCGAACAGCTCCCACTCGTCTTCGGCGAAGTCGTGGCTGCCCACGATGGCGTCTCGCTCGGCTGCGGTGAGCTGGTTGACGTGATTGGTGACCGCCTTCCAACCCTGGTGGTACATGGCTCGGCTGCCCCAGCACTCGTAGTACTGGCTGGTGCGGTGGTCGGGGGAGCCAGCGTTGTCGAGCACGGTCCGCATGCTGACGCCGTCGAACGACATCTGCTCCACCCCGCCGAACACGGTCGGGGGCTGCACTCCGGCCAGATCCAGAATCGTGGGCATCACGTCGGTCACGTGGCAGTACTGGTGGCGCAACTCTCCCCGAGCAGTCATCCCGGCCGGCCACGACAAGATCAGGGGGTCGCGCACTCCGCCCTCGAAGGTGTACCGCTTCCACCGGCGAAAGGGGGTGTTGCCGGCCAGCGCCCATCCCCAGGGATAGTGCCCGGAGGAACGGAACCCGCCAAGGTCGTCTAAGTGGGACAACTCCAACTCCAGGTCGTCGGGATCGTCGCTGATGACGTGACGGTTGTGGTTCCAGCTTCCGTTGGGACCCCCTTCGGCCGAGGCACCGTTATCGGAGATGAGAGCGACCACAGTGTTGTCGGCATCACCCGATTGCTCGAGATAGTCCAGAATTCGGCCGATGTGGTGGTCGGCGTGACTCAAGAACCCGGCGTACACCTCCATCATGCGGGCATACAGACGCTGGCGCTCGGGGTCGATCTCATCCCAAGGCTCGACCCACTCGGGTCGAGCCGACAACCCCACATCGGCGGCGATGACCCCCATTTCCTTTTGGCGGATCAGCACCCCTTCTCGCCACACGTCCCAACCGCGGTCGAATTGCCCGGCATAGCGATCGATCCACTCCGGGGGGGCTTGGTGGGGAGCGTGGGGGGCACCGGTGGCGTACCACAGCATGAACGGCCGATCGGGGTCGGCCAGCCGCAGGTTGCGCATGTAGTTGATGGCTTGGTCGGCCAGGTCGCCTTCGACGTGGTATCCCTCCTCCGGGGTGGCCGGTGGCTCGATATACGTCTTGTCGCGGATGAGCTGGGGGGTCCATTGATTGGTCAGCCCGTTGAGGAACCCGTAGTAATGATCGAACCCAACCCCGGTGGGCCAGGTGTGATACGGCCCGGCGGCCCGCTGGTCGCGGGGGGTGAGGTGCCACTTCCCCACCGCGAAGGTGGCCCAGCCCTCAGCTCCCAGGTAGTGGGCCAACGTCCCGGCAGAATCGGGGATCTGCCCGTTATAGCCGGGGAAGTTGATGGGCATGTCGGTGAGCATGCCCACCCCGACCCGATGGTGATTGCGCCCGGTGAGCAGGCAGGCCCGGGTCGGCGAGCAAACCGCGGTGGTGTGGAAGTTGGTGAACCGCAACCCCCGGGCCGCTAGGCGGTCCAAGTTGGGGGTGTCGATGTCGGAGCCATAACACCCCAGTTGAGAGAAACCGAGGTCGTCCATCACGATGACCAGCACGTTGGGGGCGTGGGGGTCGTAGGGCCGCGGCACCGGCGGCGAGGTCGATTCGGCCAGGGTGAGCCCGATGCGGTGCTCGGAGGACATGGCTATTGGTGGCGCATGGCGTGGGCCATCTCGGCGTCGAAGTCGAATGGGGGCAGCGGTCCTGTCTCAATGACCAATGAGGCCAGGGCTTTGGGAGCCTCAAACGGTGGCTCGTAGTCGTCGCACACTGGGAAGGGGCGGCCAAAGCCCACGGTGAGAAAGGCCCCGTCGGGCGCCCAGTTGGTGGGCAGGGGCACCGGCTTTGCACCCTGGCCGATCTCGGCCTCGTCGGCAGTGAGCGTGACGGTGAACAGCCCGTCGTCGGTCGGGTCCAGCACCGCACCCACAAAGCGCGCTCCGGTCGGAACGGCAGCGGCGGCCCGGTGCTCCCGTCCGTGCACGACCGCCACCCAGCGGAGCTCACCGTCAGCCAAGAAGAGTGCCCAACCTGCAATCCAATCCCCTTGCTCGCAGATGATTCCGGTGGCGCCTTCGGGGAGACCATCGGGAAAGGCGGCCAGCGCCCGGTAGCCGCCGAACTGCATCGGCCCCGCGGCCTCGTGCACCTTGTCGCCGGGGACCAGTTCGTAGCGGGATCGCAGCGACATCCAAGGGGCGTACATGTGGGCAATGCGGTTCATGGCGGTGTCGTCGAGAGGCAGCACCCCATTGCGATCGGCCTCGGCGTTCCACAACTCCACAAGTTCGGCCAGCTTTTCGGGGTGCTGTTCGGCCAGATTGTGCGACTCGGTGGGATCGGCCACGGTGTCGAACAACTCCCATTCGTCGTCGGCGAAATCGTGGCTGCCCACGATGGCGTCCCGCTCGGCGGCGGTGAGCTGGTTGACGTGGTTGGTGACCGCCTTCCAACCGTCGTTGTACATGGCCCGGCTGCCCCAGCACTCGTAGTACTGGCTGGTACGGGCGGCGCCGGGATCATCATCGCCGATTATCGGCCGCATGCTGACGCCGTCGAACGACATCTGCTCCACCCCGCCGAACACAGTCGGTGCCTGTACCCCGGCCAAATCCAGGATCGTGGGCATCACATCAGTGACGTGGCTGTACTGATGGCGGAGTTCGCCCTGCGCAGCGATTCCAGCCGGCCAAGACAGGATCAAGGGGTCGCGCACTCCCCCTTCGAAGGTGTACCGCTTCCACCGGCGGAAAGGGGTGTTGCCTGCCAGGGCCCATCCCCAGGGATAGTGGCCAGAGGAGCGGAACCCGCCGAGGTCGTCGTAGTGGGCCAGCTCCAGTTCTAGATCGTCTTCTTCGTCGCTTATGTAGTGACGGATCTGGTTCCAACTGCCGTTGGGCCCACCTTCGGCTGAAGAGCCGTTGTCGGAGATCAACGCCACCACGGTGTTGTCGGCCTCGCCCGACTGCTCGAGATAGTCCAGTAGTCGGCCGATGTGGTGGTCGGCATGGCTCAAGAACCCGGCGTACACCTCCATCATGCGGGAATACAGACGCTGGCGCTCGGGGTCGATCTCATCCCAAGGCTCGACCCACTCGGGTCGAGCCGACAATTCCACATCAGCAGCGATGACCCCCATCTCCTTTTGACGGGCCAGTACTTCCCCTCGCCAAACATCCCACCCCTGGTCGAATTGCCTGGCGTAGCGGTCGATCCACTCTGGAGGCGCCTGGTGGGGGGCATGGGGAGTACCGGTGGCGTACCACATCATGAACGGCCGATCGGGATCGGCCAGCCGCAATCCCCGCAGGTAGTTGATGGCCTGCGCAGCCAGATCGGCATCAAGGTGGTATCCCTCCTCCGGGGTGGAGGGGGGCTCGATGTAGGTCTGGTTGCGTATGAGCTGGGGGGTCCACTGGTTGGTCTCCCCGTTGAGGAACCCGTAGTAGTGGTCGAACCCGACCCCGGTCGGCCAGGTGTGATACGGCCCCGCAGCCCGCTGATCGCGCGGCGTGAGATGCCACTTCCCCACCGCGAAGGTGGCCCAACCCTCGGCGCCCAGGTATTGGGCCAAGGTTCCCGCGGAATCGGGAATCTGACCGTTATAGCCGGGGAAGTTGATGGGCATGTCGGTGAGCATGCCTACCCCGACCCGATGGTGATTTCGCCCGGTGAGCAGACAGGCCCGGGTGGGCGAGCAGACTGCGGTGGTGTGGAAGTTGGTGAACCGCAGCCCCCGAGCCGCCAGTCGGTCCAAGTTGGGGGTGTCGATGTCTGAGCCATAGCAACCGAGCTGGGCGAAGCCGAGGTCGTCCATCACGATGACCAGCACGTTGGGGGCGTCGGGGTCGTAGGGCCGCGGCACCGGCGGCGAGGTCGAATCGGCCAGGGTGAGCCCGATGCGGTGTTCGGTCATGGGACCAGAAGATAGGCGATGGCTAAGACGGGATGAGATCGAACCCCTCGTAGCCGGCGGCGGCCACTTGATCACACTTCTCGGCGTAGTCGGGGAAGCCGGGCAGAGGCATGAACACTCGGGTCTTGCCGGGGATGTTGGCCCCCAGGTACCAGGAGTTGCAGGTGGGGTACAGCGTGTAGCTGGCTACCAGGTTCACGTGGTCCACCCAGGCTTCGGTGGCCTGCTCGGAGGCCTCGATGTGGCGGTGGCCGTTAGCCCGCATGTGGCTGATGCAGTCGCCAATCCAGTCCACGTGCTGTTCGATGCACACGATCATGTTGGCCAGCACTGAAGGGCTGCCCGGGCCGGTGATGGTGAACATGTTGGGGAAGCCGGGTACTCCCAGGCCAAGGTAGGTACGGGGTCCGGCATACCACTGCTCGCCTAAGGGGAGCCCGCCGCGGCCCTGGATGTCGATGCGGAGCAACGAGCCGGTCATGGCGTCGTAGCCGGTGGCAAACACGATCACATCCAGGTCGTATTCGGTGCCGTCGGCGGTGCGCAGGCCGCCTGGGGTGATCTCGTCAATGGTGTTCTCGCTGATGTCCACCAAGGTGACGTTGTCGCGGTTGAACGTCACGAAGTAGTCGGTGTCGAGCACCAGCCGCTTGCAACCGATGTAAGTGGTGGGGATGAGCCGCTCCGCTATCTCGGGATCCTTCACCGTCTCGCGGATCTTGTCTTTGACGAAGTCGGCAGCCACGTGGTTGGCCTCGGGGGTGCGGGCAATATCGCTGTAGGCGCCGAGGAAGGCGAAGCCGCCGATCTCCCAGCGGGTGTCGAACTCCTTGAACGCTTCCTCTACCTCGACATCGAGAACTGAACCTTCGTTCCAGTCAAAGCGGGCGCCTAACGCGCCTTGCTGGGACTTGTTCTTCTCCCGGAGCTTGCGATAGTTGGCCTTGACCTCGGCTTGCTCGACAGGGTCGAGAGGGTGATTGCGGGCCGGAATGGCGTATTGCGGCGTGCGCTGGAACACGGTGAGATGCTCGGCGGTCTCCGCGATCACAGGAATGGCTTGAATCCCCGATGAACCGGTGCCGATTATGCCGACCCGCTTGCCGGTGAAGTCGATGCCCTCTTTGGGGTAGCGGCCGGTGTGGCATATCTCGCCTTCGAACGAGTCGGTGCCCTCGATGTCGGGAACATTGGAGGACGAAAGACAGCCCACCGCGGTGATGAGGTACTCAGCGGACACCAGATCGGCGTCGGGACCGGCAGGGGCGTGGTTGTGATCGATGTGGTCCACCGCAGGGGCGCTGCTGATGAGCCAGCGCCCGGATTCGTCGTCAAAGGCCGCCGTGGTGACCTTGGTGTTGAATTGCATGTCCCGATACAGGTCGTAGCGCTCGGCCACGTGCTGGGCGTAGCGGAGGATCTCGGGCTGACCCGGATAGCGCTCGGTCCACTCCCATTCCTGCTCCAGTTCGGGATCGAAGCTGTAGCAATACTCCAGGCTCTCCACATCGCAGCGGGCGCCGGGATAGCGGTTCCAGTACCAGGTGCCGCCCACGTCGTCGCCGGTCTCATAGACCTTGGCGGTCAGCCCCATTTGCCGCAGCTTGTAGAGCATGTAGATGCCGGCAAATCCGGCGCCGATGACCACGGCGTCGTAGTGGACAGGATTCTGGTCGTTGGTGCTCATGGTGGTTTGGGAGTGATTCGGGTCGGGTATGGAACTCAGGCTGCGGGGCGCAGCTTGTAGCGCACCGGCAGCTTCTTGGCGCCAACGATGAGGTTGGACTCGGTGCGAACGATCGGGCCGGCTGGCTCGATCTCGACCACCCGTTCGGCCATCTGCTTGATGAGGGCCTGGGTGCTGGCCCGGGCCAGGTGCGCCCCCAAGCAATAGTGCTCGGCCCAGCCGAACCCCAGATGGCGATTGGGATGACGCCCGATGTCGAAGTCATTGGGGCGGTCGAACACGGTCTCATCCCGATTGCCCGAGGCGTAAAACATCACCACGAAGTCGCCTTCTTTCACCGGCTGACCGGCCACGGTGGCATCAGCCATGGCGGTGCGCTTCATGTAGTTGACCGGGGTGGACCACCGAACAACCTCTTCTACCGCATCTTTGATTAGTTCCGGGTTTTCCCTCAGCCGCTGAAGCTGGTCGGGATTGGCCAAGAACGCCTCTAGCGCACCCGACAGTCCGTTGCGAGTGGTGTCGTGCCCGGCGGTGAACACGATGAGGTAGTAGCCAAATGTCTCGATTTCGGGCAGGGCCTCGCCGGTGGGCAGATGGGCATTGGCCAACATGGTGGCCAAATCCTCTTGGGGATTTGCCTGGCGGTCTTTGATGATGCGGTCGAACATGGCGTAGAACTCCAAGCCCACTTCCAGGCTGGCCTCGTAGCGGCTGTCGGCCTTCCGCTGGTAGTCGGGATCGTCGCCCGACAGCAACTGCTGGGTCAGAACCAGCAGGCGCTCCTCATCTTCTTGGTCGATGCCCAGAATGGTGGACAACACCCGCAGCGGATGGCGCTGGGCGATGACGTCCACAAAATCGCACTCCCCCTCGTCGCCCAGGCTGTCGAGCAGGGCCTTGGCGCTGTCGTGGACGATCTGGTCGAGCTGGCCTATGCCCCGGGGGGTGAAGAACCCGCTGGCCACCTTGCGGTAGAGACGATGCTCAGGCGGATCCATGCTGATGATGGTCCGCATTTGGCTGATGATGCTGCCGTGCTTCTCCAAATCGGCGACCTGCTGGTCGCTGCGCACCGCAATGCTGTCGGCCTCGTTGCTGAACAACTCGGGCTGCATGGAGACTTCGATGATGTCGGCATGGCGAGTTACGGCCCAGAAGTTCTGGTAGCCGTCGGGCTCGCACCAATGCACCGGAGAGTTTTGGCGCATCCAGGCCACCAATTCGTGGGGATGCCCGTTGGCGCCGTAGCGCTTGGGGGAGATGAGATCTAGGGGGTCGACGTCCACGTATGAAACGTTAGTGCAACCCCTTACTGACTCAATATTCCGCTGCGTTGGATGATGTCTTCGGTGGCCTCAAAGCCGCCGCCGAGGGCGTCAAAGTCAACGGAGCCGATCGACAGGGCGGCCAGCGGGGGCAGCACCGGGTTGGGCTCAACCCCGCCAGCGAGGGGGTATTCGTAGGTGTTTCTCGTAAAGAAGTGCTGCGCAGACGGCGAGAGTAAGTAGGCAATGAAGCTCTGGGCTGCTTCCCGATCTTCCACGTTCTTGGTCATTGTGGCCGCCGTGATAATGAGCAGCGAACCAATGTCCTCATCGGACAAGTCGTAGTTGGCCGCCCGATGCTGCTCACCTGCCGCCTCAGCGTCGGCGGCCAGTCGGTAGTTGTAATAGTGGTTCACCAGCCCTACGTCGATCTCGCCCCTAGCGGCCGCCTCCACGATGGCCACATTGTTGGGGTAATAGCGGGCGTCGTTGTCCACCATGTCGCTCAGCCACTCGGTGGCCACCTCGTTGCCGTACTGGTCGCGGAACACGGTGAACCAGTCCACGAACGAACCGTTGGTGGCCGGTATGGCCACTCGTCCCCTCCACTCCGGTTCAGTGAGGTCGAAGACCGAGGTCGGGAGCTCGGAGGGGGGCACGCTGTCGAGATTGTGGACCAGCACCCGCTTGCGGCCGGAAAAGCCGATCCAAGTGCCGTTGTCCCCCCGATGGTCGTCGTCGACCAGGTCGAGCACGCTGCTGTCCATAGAGGTGAGCAGGCCATTCGCCTCCAGGAAACCCACCGGCCCGGGAGAACGGGAGATGAAGACGTCGGCCTCGGTGCGGTCGCCTTCGGTGTCGATCAAGAGGGCCAAATCGGTGGACGAACCCCAGCGAACCCGGACTGATGTGCCGCTCTCGCAGGCGAACGCGTCGAAGACGGGCTTCATCAGGTTCTCACTTCGACCGGAGTAAACGGTTACCGAAGTGCCGTTGTCGTCGGCGCACTTACCGTCGTAGACAGTGGCGGCCACGCCTTCCAGTTTCGTGCCGCTGTCGCCACCGCAGGCCGCAACCAAAAGGGCTACCGCAAGTAGTGCGCCAGCCAGCCCAGTACGGGAATTCTTGCTCATGGCTGCGGAACCCTAGGAGGGCCGTGTCAGTTTGTCAAGTTAGCCTAACAATTACCGTATGGATGACAAAATGACACCTAGGCAGCCGGTTTGACGGATTGCCAGCGCAGCGGCATTTCCACGTAACCGTCGACCAGGCTGGAGTGCAGACGGGGCAGAGTGCGGGGGTCGTCCACTCCCAGCTCCAGACCCTCGAAGCGGTCGACAATGCCCTCGAACATCATCTTGGCCTCCAGGCGGGCCAGCGACGCCCCCAGACAGAAATGGGGTCCGCCGGCGCCGAAGGCCACGTGTTGGCTGGCGTCTCTGGTCACGTCCAGCGTGTCGGGATTCTCGAAGGCCCGCTCGTCGCGATTGGCCGACGGATACCAGATCACCACCGGTTCGCCCGCTTTGATCTCCTGGCCCCCCACCACGGTGTCGTAGCTGGGCCGGCGCACGAATTGCATCACCGGAGTGACATAGCGCAGCAGCTCTTCTACGGCATTGGGAACGAGCGACAAGTCGTCCTTGAGCATCTGCAACTGGTCGGGGTTGCGGATGAGCTCCAGCGTGCCGGTGGTGATGAGGTTGCGGGTGGTCTCGGAGCCCGCATTTTGCAGGAGCATGAAGAACACGTCGATCTGCATTTGGTCGAGCGACTCGCCATCAATTTCGGCCTCCATGAGCACGCTGATGAGGTCGTCGTGGGGTTCTTTCTTGCGGATCTCGCACATCTGGTCGGCATAGGCGAACATCTGCGCTCCAGCTTCGACCATCTCGTCAGAGGTGTACTTCTCGTCAAAGCCAAAGGTGATCTCAGTCCAGTGGAAGATCTGGTGGCGGTCTTCCTCGGGCACCCCCACCAAATCGGCAATCACCTGCAAGGGCAGCTCCACTGCGATCTCGCTAACCATCTCACAGCCGGTCTTGTCCGAAACCTGGTCGATCAGCCGATCGACCTGGGCCTGGATCCGTTCCTCCAAGTCCCGAACTCGGCGAGGGGTGAACCCCCGGTTGACGAGCTTGCGCATCTTGGTGTGATCGGGCGGGTCGAGGCTGATGAGCATTTGCGAGTTGGAGCCGTCATCCACCGCAGGGGGCTGGTCTCCGGCCAGGAAGGGATTGGGCTGGTTCTTGAAGCAATCCGAGTCGCGCGACACCCGCTGCACGTCGGCGTGGCGGGCGACGTTCCAGAAACCGCCCCACACCGGATGCTCGCTCCAGAACACCGGCTCGGTATCCCGCTTGTGGCGGAAATAGTCGTGGGGAAATCCGTTCTTGAATGTCGCGGGGTTCCAAAGCTCCAGTGCTTCCATCCCTGCCTCCTCAGTTCTCTAGTTCGAGGGCTTTCGGCCGACCACGGCGATCGAGACTGTGCTCATCATGACAAATCCAGGCGCTCGAACCTGAGCCAGAGCGGTCTCACCGTCTTCGGAGGTCACCAGGCCGGCCTCCACCAGCCGGGGTATAGCCCGCTCTAAAGCCATGAACCACCACTCCCCTCCCGGCTCGCCGGGTCGCATTGCCCACACGTCGCCGATGACGTCGATATCGGCCGCTCCTAGGTCGCGGAAGCGACCGGTCAGCCGCACGCCGTAGTCGGCGTCGCGCCAATCGGTTGTCGTCCCCATCGACACGAAGCGGTGGACGGTGGCATAGGGCTCGGGCAGCGACTGTTCGGCAAAGGATGCGAAAGCGCCGTCCTCGGCCACCAACCAGCCTCCGGGGACCAGGGCACTCCACAGCTTCTCGATCACCTGATCGCGCTCGGGCAGGTGCTGGAGCACGGCTCGGGCGTGGACCAGGTCGAACGCGGAGGTGGGCACGGGATCGCGGGTCACGTCGTGTTGCTCCACTACCACGTTGGGCAACACAGGGCGGTGGAATTGGAGGTCGACATCGGTGGACCACACCGTGCCGTCGGGTCCCACGCGCTTGCCCAGCCAGGCCGACACCGTGCCGCCGCCGGCGCCCACCTCCCAGCACCGCCACCCAGGGCTCAGCCCGGTGCCGTCCAGAATGCGGCGGGTGCGAGGGTCGCGGGCCTCGGCCAACATCTCGAGGCGGCTGCGCTCGATCTCCACCTCTTCATCGCGAACTCCGTAGCGATCCTCGGCCATGGGCGCTTCCCCTCTGTATGTGCCAGCGCAATACCGTATCGTCGCAGCGTGGGCGAGCACGCAGAGGACACTGCCGAACAAGCCGCATTCCGGGCAGAGGCGCGGGCCTGGTTGGAAGCTGGAGCCCCTCTGCGGGAGCACGGCAACGGGTGGTCAACCCGTACAACCCACCCCGACGCCGCGGCGGAGAGGGCCCACATGGACCGCTGCCGGGCGTGGCAGCGAGAGCTATACGAAAGCGGATGGGCGGCCATCGACTGGCCCGTCGACCACGGCGGCCGAGGCGGAGAAAGATGGCAGCGGCAGATCTTCCAGCAAGAAGCCGCCCAGTTCGATGTCACCAGCGGCTTTCTCGCCGCGGGCATCGCCCTGGCCGGGCCAGCCATCGGTCACTTCGGCACCGATGAGCAGAAAGCCCGCCATCTGAAGCCCATGCTGCGAGGCGATGTGGTGTGGTGCCAGCTATTCAGCGAGCCCGGCGCCGGGTCGGATCTGGCCAACTTGGCGACCAGGGCCGAACGGGACGGCGACGAGTTCGTGGTGAACGGACAGAAGGTGTGGAACTCCTCAGCCCACTTATCGGACTGGGGAATCCTGTTGACCCGCACTGACCCCGACGCCCCCAAGCACAAGGGCATCACCTTCTTTCTGGTCGACATGGCCACCCCCGGCGTGGATCCCCGACCCATTCGCACTATCAACGGGTCGGCCCATTTCAATGAGGTGTTTTTGAGCGATGTGCGGATCCCAGCCGAGAACGTTCTGGGCGACGTAAACAATGGGTGGGCGGTGGCCCGACTGGTGCTGGCCAATGAGTCCACCATGATTGGCGGCGGCATGGACCGGGCCGACAGCACAGCCAACCTGATCGCCCTGGCCCGGCGGTGGGGCACATCCCAAGACCCGATGGTTCGCCAGGAACTGGCCCAGGCCTACACCAAAGAGAAGCTGCTGGACTGGATGGGCCGGCGACTGCAAGAGGACGTGCGCCAGGGTCGCCGGCCCACCTTCGACGGGTCGGTGTTGAAGGTGTACTGGTCGGAGAGCCGCCGGGACCGGGGCAATCTCGGCGTGGGGATGCTGGGGGGACACGGGGTGGCCGGCGACCACGCCGACACCGCGGTGTGGGCCAATGAAGCGCTGAACCGGTTTTGGGGGTCGATCGGCGGGGGCACCGATGAGGTGCACCGCAACAACATGGCTGAGCGGGTGCTCGGCTTGCCCCCCGAACCCCGGGTGGACAAGCACGTCCCATGGCGGGAGCAGGTGGGCGGAACAGGCTCAAGATGACCTCTTGAATTCACCTCTTGTTCATCTCGGTCGCGATCACACTTGCCGATTGCGGAAGTAAGCTGATCCCAACATGGCTGACCAAGCCACTTTCGCCGACCAGGCCATGGTCTACATGGACCAGCTTTATTCGGCGGCCCGGCGGATGACCCGGAATGCGGCCGACGCCGAAGACTTGGTGCAAGAGACCTACTTGCGGGCCTATCGGGGCTTCGGCAACTTCCAACAGGGCACCAACCTGCGGGCTTGGCTGTTCCGAATCCTCACCAATGCGTTCATCAACTCCTACCGGAGCAAGCAGCGCAGGCCGCAGTCGGTAGACCTGGCCGGGGTCGAGGACCTTTACCTGCACCAGCGTCTGGGGGGCGACACCAAAGCCGCCCTGGGGGCCAGCGCCGAGGACGTGCTGATGGAAACGATCACCGAATCGGAGATCATCGACGCCCTGGAGTCGCTCCCCGAGGAGTACCGGATTTCCGTGCTCTTGGCCGATGTGGAGGGTTTCGCCTACAAGGAGATCGCCGAAATTTTGGACGTGCCCATAGGCACGGTAATGAGCAGGCTGCATCGGGGAAGAAAAACGCTGCAAAAGCGGTTGTTAGAGTTCGGAAAGACAAGGGGCTGGGTGGATCCACCCGACCCCGACCGGGCGCCGGCTCCGGCTGGCATCTGATTATCGGAGGCACTGCGATGACGAGGGATGAGCCTTGCTTGGGGGTTCCCAATCAATGCGACCTCTCGCGCCAGCTCATCGCCCAGGCCCTGGACGGCCAGCCCAGCGTGGAAGACGTCAGCCGAGCACGAATCGAACTGGCCAACTGCCTTCCCTGCGTTCAGATCCTCGATGTAGAGGTGCAGTTCAAGCTGGCCATGAGCCAGGCCTGCCGGGAATCGGCCCCCGCCTCCCTGCAAATCCGCATCACCGAGACCCTCCAACGGGTGGTGCTCGACGACCTGGACATCCAGGATTTTTGAGCAGTCACGGCCGGGTTGCCCGGCATGGAGTGTTCCCAAGCAGACCACTAGGGTGAGCACATGGATTTGATCGCCGCCGTCGTGTGGCACTGGTGGATCGCCCTGCTGCTGGTAATCGGGACCGTTCCCTTGGTTATCGCCACCATCGTCGGCTACTTCACCAAGGTGGTCGGACCCCGCTACAACAGTCGGCACCAGCGGGAAACCAGATCTCAGAGTGCCGACGACACCGACTAGAAGCGGCGGACATCGCCGGTGGTTGTTGCAGCCGACCCGGTCGACTGGCGTCTGGCTGAACGGGTAGCCAAGAAGGTCGGCGGCCACGAGCCCTTCCTCGACTCCTACCACTACCGCGGCCTCTCCCCCGAACTGACCGAACTGACCGCCCAAGCCGAGGAGCTGGTGGCCGCGGAAACGGGCTTGAATTCGATGGCGGGGGCGGCCCGAGCCCAGGTCACCACCCGGGCCGGTTGGGTGGCTGCCAATGTGGCCTCATTCCAGCGGCTGCTTCGCCCGGTGACCGACAAGATGGCCGAGCGGGTGTCGCAGACGTGGTTCGCCCCCGTGGCCCAGCGGGTGAGCGGTACCGAGATGGGAGCGGTGCTGGGGTGGATGTCCACCCGGGTGCTGGGCCAGTACGACCTGCTCATCATCGAAGACGACCGGCCCGAAGACCAGGACATGGTCTACTACGTGGGGCCCAATGTGATGGCTCTCGAGCACAAACACGGTTTCGACCCCCGCCAGTTCCGGCTGTGGCTGGCATTGCACGAGACCACCCACCGGGCCCAGTTCACCGGCATCGAGTGGCTCCGCCCCTACTTCCTAGGCCTGGTGCAAGACGCCCTCGATGCGGCCGAGCCCGATTTGGAGCACTTCAAGCAGGTGGCCAAGCAGGTGCTAGACGCCCGTCGGCGGGGCGAGGACCCGTTGGCCGACGGAGGCCTCCCCGCCTTGTTGGCCACCCCCGAGCAGAAGGTGGTGCTGGATCGAATCGGCGGCATGATGAGCCTGCTCGAGGGCCACGGCGACATCACCATGGACCGGGCTGGTGCCAATCGCATTCCCGATGCCAGCCGGTTTGCCCGGGTGCTGCGCCACCGCCGCAACTCGGCCAAGGGGGTGTCCAAGATGGTGCAGCGCATCATCGGCATCGAGGCCAAGCTGAACCAGTACGCCGCCGGCGAGGCGTTTATCGAGACGGTGGAGGCCCGCGGCGGGCCCGAGCTCTTGAACCGGGTGTGGGAGTCGTCCGACCGGCTGCCCACCATGACCGAGATCCGCAACCCCCAGCAATGGATCGACCGGGTCAACGGCACCCCCGCCGAAGCGGCCGTTTGAGCGAGGAGATCTTCTCCGAATCGGCCCCCGAGCATGCGGCCGTCAAAGTCCCCGAACTGCTGGCGCGCTGCACTTTCGCTCCTGCGGGCACCGCGGTGGACTGCGCGGTGTCGGGCGGGCCGGACTCGCTGGCATTGCTGGTGCTGGCCTCAGAAGCAGGCTGCGCGGTGACCGCCTGGCATGTGGACCACGGGCTGCGACCGGGCTCGGCCGCCGAAGCCGAGGTGGTGGCCCAGGCGGCCGCGCGCTGGGGGGCAGCCTTCGAGGCTCGCACCGCGCATTGCGAGCCTGGACCCAATCTGGAGGCCCGAGCCCGCCAAGCCCGCTACGGGGTGCTGCCCGCTGGCGTGCTCACCGGCCACACCGCCGACGACCAGGCCGAGACGGTGCTGTTGAACCTCATGCGGGGAGCAGGATTGGACGGCTTGGCCGGCATCGACCCGACCCGTCGACCGCTGTTGGGGCTGCGCCGCCACGAGACCCAGGCGCTGTGTGAGGCCCAAGGGCTGGAGCCGGTGCAAGACCCCTCCAATCTCGACCCCGCCCATCGCCGCAACCGCATCCGCCATGAGCTGCTGCCCCTGCTCTGCGACATTGCCGAGCGCGATGTGGTGCCGATCATCGCCCGGGGCGCCAGCCTGACGGGCGGGGTACGCGACTTGCTCGATGAGCTGGCCGCGGCCATCGACCCCACCGACGCCAAGGCGTTGGCCCAGGCTCCCGAGCCCCTGGCCCAGATGGCATTGCGCCGGTGGATCCAACGCGAGACCGACGCCGACCACCCGCCTGACGCCGCTGCCATCGAGCGGGTCATGGCCGTGGTCCGAAATGAAGCTCGATCCACCGAAATAGGCGGAGGCTGGCGAGTCACCCGATCTTCCCAACGGCTCGGCCTCCAAAGATAAGCACCGCTAGGTTGACCCCGTGTCCACCGCGGCAGACAGTGGCAACGGCGACCCCGGTCCGATCCTCATCTCCAACGAGGAGCTGACCGCCTGCATCGCAGACCTCGGCACCCGCATCACCGCCGACTACCAGGGCCGTGCTCCCCTGCTGGTGGGGGTGCTCAAGGGCGCTTTCATGTTCATGGCCGATCTGGCCCGGGCCATCGAACTGCCGGTGGAGTTCGACTTCATGGCGGTGTCGTCCTACGGAAGCTCCACCCGCACCAGCGGAGTGGTGCGGATCGTCAAGGACCTCGACCTGGATTTGGCCGGGCGCGACGTGATCCTGGTGGAAGACATCATCGACAGCGGTCTGACCCTCAACTACCTCCGCAAGAACCTGGCCGCCCGCAACCCGGCCAGCCTGGAAGTGTGCGCCCTGCTGGTGCGCAAGGGCCGCCAGTACGAAGACCTCGACCTGCGCTACGTGGGCTTCGAGATCCCGCCCGACTTCGTGGTGGGCTACGGCCTCGACGTGGGCGAGCGCTACCGCCAACTCCCTCACATCTGCCAATACCAGCCAAACAGCAATTCATAGAATTAGTTGAAATACACCTTGCTTTACTGAACGGGGTGTGGCAGATTGAGGCCATCGGAGCAACTCGACAGCTCCCCTCCCGACACATCGGTAACAACCCATGCGGATGGCAAGCGAGGATCGTCGGCGTCAGCTTCCCTGGGTGATACTCGGACTGACCGTCACCCTCACCGCGGCAATCCTCTTCGCCCTGTGGGCATCGTCGCCGCAGTGATGATTGACACTGCGTGGCACAGAGTGCTCCGTCAATTCCGCTGCCACCGCCTACAGCAAGCGGCCGAGCGAGGCGGGTGGTCTGACTGGTGCGAGGAGTGCGCGCGATTGGTGCACACGGCCTAGGTGCATGACCAGCCGACCGGCACTATGGCTCCACGATCCTCTTCAACAGAAGCACCCAAAGACGGTCGAGACTCACGTTGGTCGAATGGCCACTGTCGGTGATTCCGCGCACCATCTGAGTGTGCCCGCGCCCGGCGTGCACCCACATGCCGCTGAGATCTTTTACATCTATGGACAGTCGGCTGGGCGCTCGTTCGGCCCAGCTGCACGGGCAAACCAGCCCAATACTGCAAATGGCTCAATGATTTGAAAGGGACTGCGTACAACATCGAGACCAGCGACTTCTTTCGTGCTAGAGACGCCACCTTCTAGGCGGTAGCCAGCCCAGCCAGCCCTCGGTGGCGTTGCTCCAAACTGTCACCCTTACCAATAGCATGATGATGTATGCAAGCTAGCTGCACGCCTTTGGAGTCGCGGTGAGCGAGCCGCTGTTGGACCAGATTGAGTCGGAGGCGATGGACGGCGATGTCGTCAAAGCGCTGCGGCTGTGCATCAAGCTGGGTGGTCACTCTGGTAGCGCAGACTTGAGACAATGGGCTGAGCGTGAGCTAAACGGATACGACTCAGACGAAGAGGTGCCCGGTTACCGACGCATCGGCGCTCCGCTCTGCTATGACGGCACTTCGATGAGCGAGAAGGCAAGGGGTGTCGAACTCCCCATCAGCGCTCTTCCCGAATTCGCCAAAGAAGCGGCCGAAGAGGGGCTACTGATGATGATGCCAATTTCTGAGATTCGTGACATGGCTCGAACAACGGGATCTCTCAGACTCGCCCCGTCCTGGGGAGCCGAGGTGGCCCAATATATGAACGCGCATGGATACTCAAACGGCATCTACAGCATCTACTGGTCGGCACAACCCGGAGTCGTCAATTCAATAGCCGAGAGGGTCCGCACAGACCTCATCCGGCTGGTGAACGAAATGAGGCCCGGATTGGAAGACGGTCAAGACCTGCCCTCAAGTGACACGGCCTCCCAAGCAGTCAACGTGGTCATCAAGGGCGACAACAACCGAGTGGCCTTGAAAGGCGTCGAGCAAACCGTCCAAGGCAACACGCCTGAGAAGAGTCCGAAGCGGAAGAGACTCGAAATGGCGTACTGGGTCGCAGGGGTAGCCCTCGCTGTGGTGGCAATTGTCACCTTGATCCTCCGGTTCACCTGATGATTCACCAGGCAGTCACCTGCCCACAGAGCCATATCTCATGGGCTGATGTCCGACCAGTGCTGGAGCTCTCCTCAGCGGAACAAGAGAGGTCCGAGTTGTCTCACCCGCTCACTAGAATTCTGATGTTTGCAAGCCAGAAACCTATCCCCGGACCATCGGCAGGCAAGAGAGGTCGTAGCAAGATGGGTAAGAAACCTCCAGTCCACACAGTCCCGCACGACGACGGATGGGCCAACCGGCGAGAAGGGTCAGAACGCGTCAACGAGATTTGCCCCACCATGAATGTAGCCTCGCAGGCTGGGCGCGTCAGCCCCCGGAGGGAGAGCACAGAGCACCCTGTCCTCAGAAGAGTCAGCAGGATCAACGAAGTGCAGCCTTCTACGCATGGAAGATTGCTCCACAAGCACAAGCGGCAGTGAACCGATGGACAAAATCCCGTTCTCGGTCTATGACTTCTTTGGCCTCCTCAGCTCAGGCACAGTCATTCTGGCGGGGGTCTGGTTTGCCCATAAGGGTGTTGATGCGTTCCAGCAGGAGCTAAACGTTGCTCAGGGCTTGGTGCTAGTCCTTGCTGCCTATCTGCTTGGACATGTAGTCGCGTCCGTTTCCAGCTTCCTGCTGGAGCGTCGACTAACCAGGGGATTTATCGGATCACCCACCGATTTGCTCTTCGGCAAGTTCCCGCCTGCTGGCTGGCGGCGGTTGTTCAGCGAATACCACAAACCGCTCCCAGAAGCGACTGCCGAACGGGTCTTGAGACGTGCCAATCAGAAGGCGGGGATTGACGAAGCTGGGGAAGCGCTTTTTTACCATTGCTTCGGTGTGGTCCGACGGGAAGAATTCCCGAGGGAGCGGTTGGCGAGCTTCCTGAATCTCTATGGCTTTGGAAGGAACACATCAATGGCGGCATTCATTAGTGCCGTCATTATCGGTATAGCAGCCACCATCAACAACAGGGTTGAATCAGATGAGTTGTGGTTTGGTGCTCTGTTAGCAGTTTTTGTAGGAGTTGTAATGTTCTTTCGTTATTTGAAATTCTATCGGCAGTATTCTGTCGAACTCTATATAACCTACGCGGAGGTCATGTAATGAGCAAGATAAAGTCTTTCTCAGTTGGGAACGGCGACATGTTCTACATAAAACATGGATCAGACAACTTCACGATCATTGATTGCTCGCTGTCAGAGGATAACAGCAAGAGAATCTTGGAGGAACTTAACTTGGAACGGTGCCGCAAAGGTATCACCCGATTCATTTCAACGCATCCTGACCAGGACCACATCAGTGGCCTAGCCAAGCTGGATGACAAAATTGAGATTCTGAACTTCTACTGTGTAAAGAACTCCGCAACCAAAGGGGACAAGACTACTGACTTCAAGCGCTATTGTGAACTTCGTGACCATAACAAGAAGGCATTTCACATTTACAGGGGATGTACCCGAAAGTGGATAAACGAGACAAGTAGCGAACGCAAATCTTCGGGAATCAACATCCTTTGGCCAGATAGAAACAATCAAGAGTTCAAAGATGCCCTCGCTCTCGCAGCAAAGGGGGAGAGTCCAAACAACATCTCGCCCATAGTCAAATACAGCTTGAATGACGGTGTAACAGCACTATGGATGGGTGACTTGGAAGCCGATTTTATGGAATCCATCAAAGACAAGATCAAGCTTCCAAAGGCGGATCTGCTATTTGCCCCACATCACGGAAGAAAATCGGGGCGTCTCCCAAAGAAATGGCTAGATGAGATCAAGCCTGGAATCATAATCGTCGGGGAAGCCCCTTCGGAGCACCTAGATTATTACAAGTCATATAGCACAATTACTCAGAACTCGGCTGGAGACATCGTGTTCGAGTGTGAGGATGGTGCAGTTCACATCTATGTATCGGAGAAGGGCTACTCCGTTGATTTCCTGACGAACGCTGGCCTGTCAGCTGGGGACGGGTACTACCTCGGCACCCTGAAGCTCTAGCTGCATTCCAAAACCAGACCAAGTGCTCATTCCCGTCGTGGACCCGCACCAACTGGACCGCGACAGCGACGGGTGGGGCTGAATGTCTTGAACGTATGGTCCCCGTTGTCTTGACCTCGCATTTAGCAGCCAAGCCGGTGCCTACGTCTCATCACTGCGCCGTGGGAGTTGCCGGGCCATATTCAGCCATCTGGTTCAACGACGGCCCCAAACTGCCCTGCGGTTACTCCGACGACTCAGAATGGGTCCAGTGGCTCGGCGATAACCACGCAGTCAGCTGGGGTTGAGCTGCTAGTAGTCAGCACTGGGGCCCGATGCAGGAAGCATCCCTCTGCTCGGTGTCTGGTAGCGCCTGGTTTCCGAGCGGGTTGTGGAGGCGGGGTACGTTGTGTGCGTTGATCTCTCTGAATAGGAGCACCATGAATCCGACGGACCTCGGGCCAGTCCTCGCGCTGTTCGCAGGGGACGAATCCACATAGGCAGCTGATGGACGAGTTGTTCCAAGACCCTGCGGTTGATCCTGTTCTGTGTTCTCCTTATGAGGAGCCGGATCGCCATTGGCAGCTTGATGAGGATGGGCGGGCTGATCGGACCCGGCTGCCGCTGAGGCAGAGAAGGGAGCCGTTGAGGATAAGCGTTCCCGCGGATGCGAAGGCAACGGGTCAGGGCGTGCTGAGGCTGTCGGACAGAGAGTCGAATGGGGCGGTCCTGGCCATCCGGGAGGCTGTCGGCGAGTGGCGGGCTAACGGCTATGAGGGAGCGGAGACCACCAGCAGGAGGCTGCTGTGGCATTGGACCGATCCCCAGTCGATGCGGTTGCGCCCCTTTTTCGCTCAGGTGGAGGCGATTGAGACTTTGATCTGGCTGCGGGAAGTGGCGACTAGGGCGACCCGCGCTCGGCGCGACTTAGAAGAGGAGGCTCGGAAGTACAACGACGGGATCGTCCGGCTCTGTTCAAAGATGGCGACAGGAACGGGCAAGACGGCGGTGATGGGGATGCTCATCGCGTGGCAGACCCTCAACGCCATCAAGTCCAAGCGCACCAGGAACTTGCAGCACACCAACAAATTCGTTGTGCTCGCCCCCGGCCACACGGTGCGGCAGAGGTTGGGGGTGCTCGTGCCTTCTTCTGAGGACAATGTGTATGACGAGATGGGTTTGGTGCCCCATGATCTGCGCTCCCAGTTAAACAGGGCGCGGGTGAGGATCTTCAACTACCAAGCGTTCACCCAGAAGGACTTGATTGTCGACACCGACGCCCGCAAACTCCTCGGCAAGGCCAAGGGCGAGGACATCGAGTCTTGGGGCGCAGCGGTTCGCCGGGTGGTGGGCGACATCGCAGATGGGACCGGCTCGATCTGTGTCATCAACGACGAGGCCCACCACTGCTATCTGCCAAAGGACTCGACAGGCCAGCGGCGCTCGCGGGAGGACAAGGACGAGGATGCACGGGCCGCTGTGTGGTTCAACGCCATCAGGGCAATGCGCGACCAGGGCCTTCTCGGCAAGATCGGCGAGCACGGCCAGGAGTTCCCGGTCTACGACTTCTCGGCCACGCCACTGTGGATCGACACATCGCACCGCTCCGAGCCGGAGCAGTTCCAATGGGTGGTCTCTGATTTCGGGCTGATGGAAGCCATCGAGTCCGGCCTGGTGAAGGTCCCTAGGGTGCCGATTGACGATGACAGCACCCGTGACGAGACGGTCTGGCGGAAGCTGTACGAGAACACACAGTCGAAAGACCTGGCCAAGTGGCTCGCCTCTGAGAACAGCAGCAGCCGCCTGCCCGAAGCGCTTCACGGTGCCGTGCAAGCGGTGGCCCAGGACTGGGAGCGTAAGCTCCGCGTATGGGAGGGGCACCCCCTGGATGGGAAAGGCCCAATGCGGCAGCCGCAGCCGACCCCTCCTGTCATCATCTTCGTGGCAAACAAGATCAGCAACGCGACTGCTCTTTGGAAGTACATCGCAGGCGACATCAGCGACGCCGGGGAGGTCACAACGGCGGCTTTCCCCGAGCTTTCCAACCTCGACGAGAACGGTCAGTGGCTCGCGGAGCCGCGAACCCTTCTGGTCCACAGCAAGATCGGCGGGAGCGACACTGTTCCCGACCCGCTGAAAAAGATGCTGGTGCAAACAGCCGGGCTGGGCAGCAAGGCCGACGCTGAGGAGGCCGTGCGGGAGATGCTGAACACGGTTGGCAAGCCGGGGCGGGCTGGTGCCCAGGTGCGTTGCGTCATCTCGGTGGGGATGCTCACCGAGGGGTGGGACGCGCGCACCGTCACCCACATCGTCGGATTCCGGGCCTTCGGCACCCAGCTCCTCTGCGAACAGGTCACCGGCAGGGCACTTCGCCGCACCTCCTACGACGCTTTTCGGCAGCGGGACGGCAAAGAGCTACTTGAGGCCGAGTACGCCGATGTTGTAGGAATCCCATTCGAGTTCATGCCCAGCGTTGCCGAGCCGACACCACCCGGCGACCCCAAACCCCGAACCAGGGTCCGCACCGTTCCGGGCCGTCACGAATACCGAGTCGGCTGGCCCCAGGCCATCGAATACATCCACGTCGCTGAGCAGGGGCGATTCGACCTCGACTCCGACAAGATCACCGCATGGTCGCCTCCGCAGTCAACCGGGGCGACCATCACCATCGTGGAAGGGGCAGCAGGCGAGGCCGGTTACATCACTTCCATCGACGAGGACGCCCGGCCCCGCACCGCTCTGGTAGAACTGGCAGCCGCGGTAACCGCAAAGGTCTCGGCTCCCGACGGGCTGGCCAGCGGACAGGGCAAGACATCGCTATTCATCTCGGCCAACAAGGCTGTCAAGAAATGGGTGTCCCACCCGGATGTGGATGTCAACGGGATCGAAGGACTCAAGGAGATTCTCGCCGACTCGCACCACCGCCAAGCCGCCATAGAAGCGGTCCTCGAAGCGTGCAATTTCCACACCGACGCATCCCCCCGGTGCGCCCGGCTGGCCAGCCCGCCCATATGCGACACGGCCCGCATCGACTTCGAAACGACGCTCTCCCACATCGCCGAAGCGGAAAAATCGGAACTCTCCCACGCCGCCTGCCACTCCAATCTCGAACTTCGCACCGCGACAGAATTGGACAGGCATCCGAAGGTTCAGTGCTGGGTGAGAAATTTCCAACTCGGCTGGACCATCCCCTACTGGCGCGACGGGGTGTGGGCGCGCTACGAACCGGACTTCATAGCCGTGCTGGCCTGCGGCACCAACCTGGTCGTCGAATGCAAGGGCGTGTGGGACCACAAAGCACGCCAAGCCGCCGAGTACACCGAGCAGCACTGGATACCCAGCATCGCCGGGACCACCAGCCTGCCCGATCATCTCCGACAGTGGGCCTACACAGTGATCGACGACCCGAACTCGATCCGACACCAGCTCGACCTCGCCATCCGCCAAGCAACCGAAAGGCAGCAATAGCAGTGGCCTCCAAGAATACAGCCCGCCCTCCCAGCACCTACCGCCACGAAACAGCCAGCCGAGTGAACCAGCCCACTATCGAATCTTCCAGCTTGCTCGATGCTAAGGACAAAGCACCCAAGGAATTCACCGCCGAACCGGCACCACATGAGCTGGTCCCTGTGGACACAGCGAAGACCGAGTATTCAGACGAACCGCAGCCCCGCCTGGCCTGGGACCGCCAAGGCCGCACATCCTCCGCTGACAAGCCGACCGAGTTCGCCGGGACCCCTCTCTATACGCGAGAAAAGGTCAACCCGCTCAGCATGATCGACCAGCTACGCAAACCCGGTGTCGGAGTGCCGTACAACCTGTTTGACGACTTCAACGGCCTCCCAGCCGATGCACAGAAATGGGAGTTCTACCAGCACTCCGGCCACTGGCAGAACCGCCTCATCCACGGCGACAGCAGCCAGGTTATGCAATCCCTGATCGCCCGAGACGGCCTCGCAGGGCAAGTTCAGATGATCTACTTCGACCCGCCCTACGGTATCGGGTTCAAATCAAACTTCATGTCACAAACGGGCCGAACCGACGCGACCGACATCCCCTTTGGGGATACCGCACCAATTCAAGCATTCAGAGACACCTATCGAAATGGCATCCACTCCTATTTGGACGAAATCCATGAGCGGCTCGCCCTTTTTCGTGAACTACTGGCCGACAGCGGCTCCCTATTCATGCAGATTGGTGATGAGAATGTCCATCGGGCCGCGGTCCTTTTGGACGAAGTATTTGGAGCGAGCAACAGAATTGCCACCATTCCATACACCACAGCAGGCAGCTCCTCCTCCCGAACACTCCCAAGCGTTGCGGATTTCCTGCTCTGGTACGCAAAAGACAAAGCGCAAGTCAAGTACCACCAACTCTACGAACGTTTGAGCAGAGCCGAGAAAATCGAATACATGAGTTCTTATGCAATGGTCGAGCTTGAAGACGGAACTACCCGCTCCCTCAAAAGAGAGGAGAGGCTTGATCCCGACGCCCAACTGCCTGCCGGTGCCCGAGTCTACAGAAGGATGCGCCTAGTCTCTCCCGGCATCTCGACAACGGGTCGGTCAGAACCTTATCAATGGGATGGCTTCAGATGGCCTTGCCCTCCGGGAATGCAGTGGGCCGTATCGCCCGAAGGACTTGACCGCCTAGCTGAGCTTGAGAGATTTGACGCCGCTGGTCCTGACTCTGAACTCAGCTGGAAACGGTATGAAGATGAGATGCCTGGCCGCCTAATCACCAATATGTGGCACCGCCAGATGTCAGCTTCCGGGAAGCGCTATGCCGTGCAAACTGCCAACTCGGTGATCGAGAGATGTATCCAGATGACAACCGATCCTGGCGATCTCGTGCTTGATCCAACTTGCGGCTCCGGCGTTACCGCTTATCTTGCAGAACATTGGGGACGAAGGTGGATAACCATCGACGTTGGACGGGTTGCCATAGCCGTCGCACGCCGCCATCTGCTCACATCGACATATCCCTGGTATCGGACCATGAATGATGGCAGCGATCCCCTCTATGGCTTTGTGGTTGAGAAAATTCAGAGGGTGTCCACGTCCGCTCTTGCCTACGACACCGTTGACGACCCCGAGAACGCGATCCATCTCGTTGACCGCCCCAAGGAGGACAGGAAACGCAAGCGCCTGACTGGCCCGTTCACTGTCGAATCGGCCAGCCCGTTCACTTATTTGCCGTTCGACTCCGAAGATCCGAGGCCGGAGGACTTGGGAACCGCTTCTGGCGAAGACGCTGAACGGCTCTTGGAGGCTCTGGTGGGCAATCCGATCTGCGACAGTGACGGCGATGCCGTTTTGGAGGTGGCCGAGATCGTTCCCTGGCCGGGGGGCCGTCTCGTAACCCACGAGGCGGACTGCACCTCACCTGGTCGCCAGGCCAGGCTGACCGCCGCGGTGATGCTCGCCGCCCCAGACGTGACCGTAACCGCCGACCAGATTGCTGCGGCCGCGGCGGAGGCCCGCAGGGGCAGCAGCGACATCTCCGACCTGATCGTCGTCGCCAGCGCGTTCGACAACAACGCCCCCCACGCCGCCGGGTCGGTCAAGGTCCACAAGGTAGCCACCGCCCAAGATCTCCAAATCGCCGCTCTGGCCGGAGGCCCCGACCGGGGGGCGCTCACTCTGCTCGCCGAACCGGACGTATGGCTTGACAACACCGACGACGGGAACCTGATAGTCACCCTCGCCGGGTACGACACCTACGATCCGGCAAAGGGCAACGTCCGCTCCTCTATGGGCGACGACGTGGACTGCTGGATGATCGACACTGACCACGACGGGATGGCGTTCTTCCCCCGTCTCGTCTACTTGCCCGCCTACAAGCGCGGAGACAGCAACATCAAGAACCTGCTCAAAGCTCTGGGCAAAGACCTCGACCCCGCCGCTGCCGATGCCCTCTGCGGCCTTGAATCCCAGCCGTTCTCCCCGCCCTCAGAGGGGAACAGCATCGCCGTCAAAATCATCACCCGAGCCGGGGCGGAGATGACCACGATTGTGGAACGCCCGTGATGTCCGAAGCAGCGCAGCGGAAAGGGTAGCCAGCGTGATAGGCGTGGACGCGGCCATGAAGTTCGGCCAATATCTCGTCGGCCTGTTTGCCGACCCCCTTTTGGCAACCTGGAAGGCAAAGCGGACGGTTGAGGCCAACAAAATTCTGGCCCACGGTCAGGCCGACGTGATGGAGATACTCGCAGCAGGAGAAGCGAGGGCCTCAGTAGGCGCGATGCTTGAACTGATCGAAGGATCTCAGTCCGTCCAAGAGCGTGTCGATAGGAGCATCGAACAGCAGGTCGAGTCCCATTTTGAGAAGCGCCTTCACAATCTCGCTCAGATAGCCCAAAAGGCCATGCAGGCCCTACCTCAAGGCGACGTTCCGGATGTTGAGCCGGATATGGCCTGGACCTCCAGCTACTCCAGCTCTGCCCAGAACATCTCCTCAGAGGACATGCAAGAGATGTGGGCAAGGATTCTGGCTGGCGAAGTGGAAAACCAGGGCAGCACATCAATTAGAACGCTTGGGGTCTTGAGCGACCTCGATCAGCCCACAGCCCAACTGTTCAAGCGATTGTGTTCGCTGTCTGTATCCCTCTCAATTCCAGGAACCGACCTTTACGACCACCGCGTGCCGTCCTTGGGGGGACACGCAGCGCAGAACTCCCTGGGTACCTATGGCCTCTCATTCGACAAGCTCAACATTCTCAATGAATTCCGATTGGTGCACAACGACTATGGGGCGAGGTTTGACTATCGAACCTGCATCAGGCCGCTCCCACTGACATTCAGATATCAGGGCCAGCATTGGGCGCTAATGAGCGAAGCGGAGTGGGATACCAAAAGGGAATTGCAGCTTTCAGGGGTTGTGCTGACAATGGCTGGGAGGGAGCTGTCTAGGGTTGTGGAACTTGAGGAGGTTCCAGAGTACGACGCTGCACTCAGGGGCCATTTTTCCCAACACGGCCTAGAGATGGTACGGGCGCAACCAGTCATAGTTGAGCAGCAGTAGTGGCACTCTGCCCCATCACTGCGCAAAGGTCTCCCAAGGGGGCTTTTGCTGATAGGCAACAGGCCCGGATGTAAGGTGCATCGGCAGTTTGGCATTGGCGTCCCGATCTGTGAGTAGCTCCTTCAACATGGAGTTCAGATGGCCGGCGGGCTCTGCTTCTTCGCCCTCTGGTTTCGCCGGCGGCGGATCCACCAGATGAGGGCGGCGATGGCTGCGATTATGGGGAGGAAGGGCAGCACTACGCCGACCACGATCAGGATCACGCTGAACACGGCCACCACGCCGCTGGCGCCGTCGGAGACGGAGTCGCCGAACCCGGGCAGGGCATCGTCGGTGTCCACCTGCACCCACACCACCGACTCGCCCCACACCTCGTCGAGGGCGGTGCCGTCGAAGTTGACCGGGGTGGCGGTCACTTCGAGTTCGATGGGCAGTCCCCTGGTGGCCACTCGGCCGGCCAGCCGACCGTCTTCGATGGGCAGCTCCAGCACCGCGGCCATGAGCTCGTTGGGTTCGATGCGGTTGAAGTTGCCCTGGACGGGTCGGAAGTTGTCCAGGTTGAGACGCAGGTTGCGGGTACTCACCTCCACGTCGGTGAGCGCCGAGGTGCCCGAGTTCTCCACCTCCAAGCAGAGGTAGACATCGGTTTCGGGCTCCACGGTTATGTTCTGCACGCCCAGGCACGGGTCGTCGGCGCTTTCGGACACCCAAGCGGTGACCAGGATGCCGGTGTCGGGCAGCACGGTGGGCGACTGGGTGATGGTGAGCGTGATGGTGGCCAGATCAACCTGGTTTTCCAGGGTGCGAAGTTGACCCCGCAGCCGCTCCAAGGTGGTCTCCCGATCGAGCAGCTCTCGCTCGAGCTCGGCAACGTCTTCGAGGTCGGTGGCCTGCTGGAGGAAGTTCCGTAGGCGGTCCACGCTGGCCTCGGCGGTGATGATGTGGCTTCTCAGATCAACGATGATCTCGGTCACGTCGTCGGAAGTGATGGACTGGTCGACCAGCTTTCCCACCCCCGACAGCCGTTCGAGAGCGGTGGAGAAGTCCTGGGGCAGCACCTTGAAGGTGATGTTGGTACGGGGACTGGGTTCAGTTCGCGTGTTCTGGGAGAACACGATGCCGCCCAGCCTCTGCACGATGGCCACCGCCTCCCGGCTGGCCGCCTCCACGTCTTCGGCCTGCACGGAGATCTCGGCGGTGTAGATGATGTCTCGGCCCAGATCAGCGGGGGTGAGGGCAGTGGGAACAGCCAGGCCGCCGTCGTCGCTGACGGTTTCGACGATTGCGACTTCCTCGCTGGCAGCCTCTTCCATAGGCGCATCATCCGACGCCGGCCTATCGAGCCCCTCAGATGTGCTTTCGACGGAAGCCGCGGGCATGTCGTAGTCGGCCGGAGCGGCCGCACCGGCGTCGTCATCGCCATTGGCACCGCAGGCGGCAAACAGCACGAAGAAAGCGCTGAGCACCGCCAGCAGAACGAAGATGAGCCGACGACGTCGTGATTCGGCTGGAGTGCGATTGGTGTCGGGCATGGTGTTTCTCCCCCGTGTGTGTTGTCAGATATGACGAAGGCCAAGCCCGCTGGGTTCCCCGAGCGATCAACTAGTGCTGTGTTACCGGTGGGTACCCTCAGAGCATCAGGGGCGCAGCTGACGACACAGATCTGGTGAAGAAAGCCCAAAAGGGCGACCAGGCCGCGTTCGATGCCCTGCTGCGTCGGCACTACAACCAGATCTATGCCGTCTGCCGGCGGTTGGCCGGCAACGAGGCCGATGCCCTGGATGCCACCCAGGAGGCCCTCATTACCTTGGTACGGCGCATTGACCGCTTCGACGGGCGCTCAAAGTTCACTACCTGGATGCATCGGGTGGTGGTCAACGCTTGTCTGGACGAATTGCGGCGTCGCGGTCGGCGGCCAGTGCCTACCGCGGTGGAGGAACAGCCCTTGGCGGCTGCCGAGCGGCCGGTAGCTGAGGTGGTGGCCGATCGGCTCGATATTGAATCTGCCCTGGCTCAGCTGCCCGGGTCATTCCGGGTGCCGCTGGTGCTGTGCGACCAGCTGGGCATGAGTTACGAGGAGATCGCCCAGGAGATGGACATTCCCCCGGGAACGGTGAGATCTCGCATTTCCCGGGGGCGTCGACGCTTGGCCGAGGTGCTGAGCGGGAACCCAGAGGGCCCTGGCCAACGTCACACTGGGGAGAAACCATGAGCGACGAACGCGGCGATCTGACCCCACAGGAAATGGACGAGCTGGCCTCCGCCTATCTGGACGGGGAGGCCACGCCAGAAGAGGTCGCCCTAGTGGAGGGCGATCCCCACATTCAGGCTCTGGTGGAGGAGCTCCGGGCGGTGCAGGATCTGGTGGCCGCACCGGTAGAGGCGCCTTCCGACGAAGTGCGGGACCAGATGATCGCCCGGGCCCTGGATCACCGGGCCCCGGTGGTGTCGTTGGATACAGCCCGGCGGCGGCTGCGGGCCGTTCCCCCCCAGGCCAGGGTGATTCTGGCGGCGGCTGCGGTGATTGCAGCCATTGCATTGGTCGGTGTGACCATTTTTGAGAGGCAGGGTGACGAATTCGCTGATGACGACGGCATGGCGTCAGCTCCGGCAATGGCCGACGCGCCGGCCGACGCTGAGCCTGAAGCACCGGCGCCCGTTGCTGCGGCCGAAGCCGAGAGCTTGGAAGTTCCCGAAGAGTCGGCACCCATGGATGATTCAGACGACTCGGGAGAAGCCTTCGCAGCCGAAACCCCCGCCGAGCAGGCGGGAGATGAAGAAATGGCCATTGAACTCAGCGAAGCCCCCATGGACGACGGCTACGCCGCCGACGCCCCGGCGGAAGACTCAGGCGAACCCGAGCCGATGATGGCCGATGAGCCAGAAACCGCACCAACCTCGGGCGAAGCCCTGTTGGTATTCGAAACCACGGCT
The DNA here is from genome assembly GCA_965208545.1 of Candidatus Poriferisocius sp. Lineage (GTDB taxonomy): Bacteria > Actinomycetota > Acidimicrobiia > Acidimicrobiales > Bin134 > Poriferisocius. The sequence continues at coordinate 3,541,941 of OZ242341.1, forward strand.
GATCTTGCCGACTACGCGCTGCTACTCACCGAAGAGCTCATTTTCGTTCGGGAAACCGAAAGACTTGACGACGCCACCGAAGTGGACCTCTTGGGCTGCCCGCTGTTCCCAGACGAGGGTCTCGAACTGCTGGCCCGATTTGATGCATTGGTGGACGAAGTCGACGTCCAGGTTTCCGTGTACCTCGCCGATATCGACTTGCAACTCATAGAGACAACTCCGCCCCCCGAATGCGCACCGCACAACGAGAGCATCTTCCTCGGCTCGCTGGAATAGCCCCCGCGCCCCGTCCACAACATCGGAAATGACATGCCTCGGCGGTAGTCTGAGGATCTATGGCTAAAGCCTCTGAGCCTAAGGAAGACCCAACCACCGCTTCGATGCTGGGGCTGTCGGAGGACTGGCCAGAACAGGCAACCGATGCCGTTGTCAACACCGTGGACAAGGTCCGCGATGTGACCACCGGGCCGGTCGTCAACTTCACCCGCCTATTGGGTTATCTCGTCTTTGGGGTATTTCCCCTGATCATCGTGCTGGTGCTGGGCATTATCGCCGCGGTGCGAGGGCTTGAGGTAGCCACTGGGAGGGCTTGGGCCGCCCACGGAATCCTCGGTCTGGTGTTTGTGTCGCTCGGGGCCTTTGCCTGGTCGAGGCGGCCCGCATGACCGAGCAGGGCATCCGCAATGTGATCATCGTCGGCTCGGGTCCGGCTGGACTGACGGCGGCCATCTACTCGGCCCGCGCCAACCTTGCTCCCTTGGTCATCGAAGGCGAGCCGTCCTCCACCAGCGACCAGCCCGGCGGCCAATTGATGCTCACCACCGACGTGGAGAACTACCCCGGGTTCCCCGACGGAGTGATGGGCCCGGAGCTGATGATCAAGTTCCGAGAGCAAGCCCAGCGATTCGGCGCCGAGATGCTTACCGACAAGGTCACCCGGGTCGATTTTTCAGGCCCACCCCACGGCGTGTGGGTCGGCGACCCGACTGCCCCCGAGCCCACTTACCGGGCCTGGGCGGTGATCGTGTCCACCGGAGCTCAGTCGCTCATGCTCGGCCTCGAGGCCGAGGAGAGGTTGATCGGCCACGGCTTGTCCACCTGCGCCACCTGCGACGGCTTTTTCTTCCGGGATCAGCACATCGCTGTGGTGGGCGGGGGCGACTCCGCCATGGAGGAAGCCACCTTTTTGACACGGTTTGCATCGAAAGTGACGGTCATACACCGACGAGACGAGTTGCGGGCCTCGAAGATCATGCAAGACCGGGCGTTCACCAACGACCGCATCGAATTCTTGTGGAACAACGTGGTAACCGATATTCGGGGCGACGAAAAGCTGGCCGGCATCGAGGTGCAGAACACAGTCACCGGAGAGGCTTCCGTGCTCGACGTGACCGGGCTCTTCATCGCCATCGGCCACCGACCCAATACCGACTTGTTCGAGGGGCAACTAAAACGCAAAGAGAACGGGTATTTGGTTACCGAGCCCGACTCCAGCTGCACCGAGATCGAGGGGGTCTTCGCCTGCGGCGATGTGCAGGATGACTACTACCGCCAGGCGGTTACCGCAGCGGGGTCGGGCTGCATGGCGGCTATCGACGCCGAGCGCTGGCTGGAGTCCGCCGGACACGGCTAATCCCAAGAACCGCTGATAGGCTGACCGTTCCCCGACCGAATCGAACGAAGGGACGCCCAAAGATGGCAGAGAGCATCACCACGCTCACCAACGAAACATTCGACGAGGTCATCGGCAGCGCTGAACTGCCGGTCGTGGTCGATTTCTGGGCTGAGTGGTGCGGCCCTTGCAAGATGATCGCCCCGATCCTCGATGAGATCGCGGTGGAGAAGGCTGGCGTGATCAGCGTGGCCAAGCTCAACGTGGACGACGCCCAAGACGTTGCGCTGCGTTATCAAGTTATGAGCATTCCCACGTTGATCGTGTTCAAAGACGGAGAACCGGCCAAGCGGATCGTCGGTGCCAAGGGCAAGCAGCAGCTGCTCCAGGAGATCGGCGAAGTCGCCTTTTGATTGTCCACCCACGCTCGTAATCTGCGGGGGGCGCAGCAGGAGCGCACAAATTGGCCGATTACCACCCCCCTACCCTCAAGCGAGGAGACGAGAGCGACGACGTCGTTGCCTTGCAGCAGAAGCTGGCGACTGCGGGCTTTGCCCTGGCCCTTTCTGCAAACGGGATCTTCGATGCCTCTACCGCAGCCGCTGTAGCCGACTTCCAAGCCAGCCGCGGTCTTAGCGTCGACGGAATCTGCGGACCGCACACCTGGACCGCCCTGCAGGAAGCCAGCTGGGCCCTCGGCGACCGCAACCTCTTCTTGAGCCAGCCCATGCTGAGGGGCGACGATGTGGCCGAGTTGCAGCTTCGGCTCGGCTCAATGGGATTCGATGCGGGCCGGGTGGACGGGATATTCGGACCCGATACCGCCGGTGCGGTTGAGGAATTCCAGCTCAACAGCGGATTGGTGGCCGACGCGGTGTGCGGACCGGAGACCACCGCGGCGTTGCTGCGCATGTCTGCCCGAGTCACCCCGGCCACGGTGGCAACGGTTCGGGAGCGGGCCAAGCTCCAGCGAACCCCCCGCCGGCTGACCGAACAGCACATCATGATCGCGTCATCGAACACAATGGCCGCGGTGGCCGGAGAATTGGCCACCGGTCTGCGGCGGTCGGGGGCGACCGTCAGCGAGGCTTGCGACTGGCCCGAATCCGACCGCGTCGACGAGGCCAACCGGCTTGAAGTGGACGTGTACTTGGGCTTGCTCCCATCAGAGGAAGCAGCATGCCGAGTGGCGTATTTTGCCACCGAGGGGTTCGTCTCCCCCGGCGGCCAGCGCTTGGCCAGCATTCTGGGCCAACGACTGCCGGCGGCATTGGGCATCGAAAGCGCCAACGTGAGGGGGATGCGGTTGCCCGTACTGCGTCACACCCGCATGACCGCGGTCCAGTGCCTCGTCGGTCCTCCCGGCCTGGTTCAAGCCCGCCTCTCGCCCCTTGCCCGCTCTATCGAAGGCGGCCTGGCCTCTTGGGCAACCAGACCGGCCTAATCAAGCCTGGAGCATTACCCGGTAGATCCGCTCCAAATCATCCAGGTCAGCAAACTGAATCACCAGTTTTCCCTGGCCCTTGCCGAGCGACACATCCACCTTGGTATCGAGATGATCGCTCAGCAGGCTCTCCAACTCCAGCACCGCCGCTCCCCTGTCGGCACCGCTGGCCCGCTGCGCCGGCCGCTTGGCCTTCTGGGCGGCTGGTGCCACGCCCCGGGCTGCTTCTTCCACCATCCGCACCGTCAGTCCGTCTGACACCGCCTTCTTGGCTAACGTGACCAAGCGCTTCTCATTGGCGATGCCAAGCAGGGCACGAGCGTGGCCGGCTGACAGCGAGCCGCTTATGACCATGGCCTTTACTTCGTCGGGGAGCTGCAAGAGACGCACCGTGTTGGCCACCGCCGATCGGCTGCGGCCCAGCCGCTTGGCCACGGTCTCCTGAGTGAAACCGAACTCATCCATCAACTGCTGGCAGGCAGCCGCTTCTTCGATGGCATTCAGGTCTTCTCGGTGCAAGTTCTCCAATAGGGCCTGCTCCAGGGCATCAGCGTCCTCTGCGGTGCGGACCACTGCGGGAATCCGGTCCAGCCCCGCCTGTCGGGCCGCTCGGCACCGCCGCTCTCCGGCGATCAACTCATATCTTCCGTCAACACTGGGTCGAACCAGTACGGGTTGAAGTACGCCGACCTCTCGGATGGACTCTGTCAGCACGTTCAGTGAGGCCTGATCGAACTTGTCTCGCGGTTGATAGGGATTCACCGCTATCGCATCAAGGGGTAGCTCCAAATACGACGCTGAGCGCACCCCTTCGGCTGGGGACGCGGAGTCGGAAATCAGAGCGCTGAGGCCCCTACCCAACCCGGGCGAGCGCGCCATCAGCCACCTCCTTGGCCAGCTCGCGGTAAGCCAGTGCTCCCCGAGACCGAGGATGCGTAATGGTCACCGGAGCTCCGTACGATGGGGCCTCCGCCAAGCGGATGTTCCGGGGAATTATCTGATGGCAGACCTTGTCACCGAAATAGCTGCGGATCTCCGAGGCCACCTGGGCCGAAAGCTTGGTTCGGCCGTCGTACATGACCAGCACGATAAGGGAGATCTCTAGATCGCTGTTCAGGCTGCTGCGAACCAATTCGATGTTCCGCATGAGCTGCCCAAGGCCCTCCAGCGCGTAGTACTCGCACTGGATTGGAACCATCACCTCACGGGCAGCGGCCATGGCGTTGACAGTGAGCAACCCGAGTGAAGGAGGGCAGTCCACGAATACGAAATCGAATTCCCCGTACACCGTGGAGATAGCGTTGTCGAGTCTTCGCTCGCGGTTGAACGCAGGTACCAGCTCTATCTCGGCGCCGGCCAGATCCAGTGTGGACGGTGATACCCAGAGATTCTTGATCTGGGTGGCGACGATGCTGTCCCTCATGCTCCCGTTTTGCAGCAAGACGTCGTAGGTGGAAACACCGCCGGAAAATGGATCGATGCCCAATCCGGTCGTGGCATTGGCCTGCGGGTCTAAGTCGACCACGAGCACTCGGTGGCCGTTCTCGGCAAGGCAGGCCGAGAGGTTGACGGCGGTGGTGGTCTTGCCAACACCGCCCTTTTGGTTGGCAACCGCTATTACGCGGCATGGCCCAGACTGATTTGATTCCTGTAGGGACATCCAGGCAATTGTCCCTCACCCTCAACCTCGTATCAAGCACCCCTCGCTCAATGTTTCACATGAAACATCGGTGTTCGGGTGGCTCGGTGGAATCTTGGGGATGTGGAGGTGAGGTTGTCAGGGGATAGGCCGTGGTCAGAGAGAAGTTGAGAGGGCCAGGGGGCGGCGTCGGGGGCGGCGCTTACTATGAGTTCGCCGCCGATGCGGAGCAGGGGAGCAGCCGCTTGAATCACCGACAACGGCGATCCGAAACTGCGGGCTGTTACAAGATCAGCCCGGGCCTGATACTGCTGGTCTTGACCGAGGACCTCGGCGCTGGCATGGACAACAGCAACACGTTCGGACCATCCCAACCGAGCACAGTGCAGCTCCAAGAAGGCAGCCCTGGGGAGCGAGGACTCCACCAGAGTCCAATTGGACTGGGGCCAGGCTGCGGCAAGAACCAGGGCAGGCAGCCCGCCTCCGCTCCCCAAGTCCACAGCCTTGTCGGGGACAGACGCGGCAGCCGCGGCAAAGCCCAGGGAGTGGTCGATTTGTCGGTCGATTGCCTGAGGGCCAACCCACCCCCGCTCCTGGGCTTGGTCGAGAACCGCGGTCAGTCTCGTCCAGTCGGCGCTATCCAAGGGCACGGATCAATCGGGAATGATCACGACCCAGCGACGAGGCTCTTGGCCCTCCGAGACGGTGCTAACTCCATCGATGTCGGCGACGACGTCGTGAACCACCTTGCGGTCCGCTGCATTCATGGGCTCGAGGGGCCGCTCCGTACCATTGTCCCGAACCTCAAGGGCGATCTTCTCGCAGAATGACTCGAGTGCGGCCCGGCGGCGCTCGCGATACCCGCCGATGTCGACCCGGATGCGACCTTCACAGTTGCCGTCCGACTTGCGTTGCACCAGCATCCGAGAAAGGTCCTCCACCGCCCGGAGCGTGTTGCCCTTGGGTCCGATGAGCAAACCCACCCCTTGAACATTTTCCACCCGCATTTCCATTGTCTCATCGTCGACGCTCTCGGCATAGACGTCGGCATCAAGTTCAAAGGCTTCCAACAGCCCATCGAGAAACTCAATTACCAGAGTGCTCTGCTCTTGCAAGCTCATCGCGTCTTCCATTGGTTTGCTCTCCCTCGCTTTTTTCCCCTCTGGGGCTTTTGGTGAACGATTCTTGCCAGCTCCGTCGTTGCTCTTGCCGGCATTCTCAGACTTCTTCTGCTCGCGTGGAGTCCTCTCTCCACCTTTTGGTTTCGAACTGCGATTCTGGCCCTTGCCGCCCTGGTTTCTGGCACCCTGGTTTCTGGCACCCTGGCTGGCCCGATTCTTATCTTGCCGCAGATTACCCCGATCAGACTTGCGGTTTCTGCTCCGATCTCTGTTGTTGGGTCCGCGCCGATTCCGATCACGCCGTTCCCGAGGCATAACTGGCCGTACTCGAGCCCTGATCCGGGCTTCAGTTTTGCGAATACCCAGGAGCCCGGACTTGGGCTCGTCCACGACGGAGAACTCAGCTTCGCTACGGTCTACTCCTAGGCGGTCGAGAGCCGCCTCTTCGGCTTGGGCAATGGTCTTGCCGGTGACTTCTAGCCACTCCATGGCTACCTTCTCCTCTTCTTCCGCCGGCGCCGGCGATCAGTGGGATGTGACTGATGACCCTTTTGGGTAGTCCTGCTCGACTGGCGCTGAGCCGGCGATTGACTTGACGATTTAGCGCTGCCCGGCTTCGACCCCGAAGCCTTGGTTTCCTTGGCTCGCGTGTCTTTGGCCCGTGCTTCCTTCGCCTCTGTCTCTTTGGCGGTTCGCGGTGACGTTCGCGGCCCAGAAGATGCAGTCGTGGTGCGACGGCTGCCCGTGCGCCGCTTCGGCGGCGTCCGAGATGTGGGCCGGCGCGTGCCATGATCGGTTGCCGGGGCCCTTGATCGGGCTAGTGGACGAGGCTCTTCCTCGACTGGTTCGGGAGGCTCTTCTTCCTCCTCGTCCTCCTCGGCGCTTTCTATCAAGGCCTGGCGCTCCCGGTGTGGGTTGTAGATCCGATGGGTAATCACCGCTTGCTGGCCTACTCGAACAATGTTCGAGCTCACAAAGTACAAGTTCAGACCGGCGGGAAACCCAATGGAGATGATCGGCAAGAACCAGGGCATCACCTTCATGATCATCTGTTGCTGGGGGTTGATAGGAGTATCGGGATCGCGGCGCCCTGCTATCTGGCGCTGCTGGATATAGCTCGACACCCCGATCAGCACGATCAGCAGCAAGAAGGGGAGCGCGGTGGAAAAGGAATCTCGAAAGGCATCGGTGAGGCTGGCCGACAAATCCATCCCCAGAAAGTTCATCTCTGTGTCGTTTTCGAGCGCCATCCGCAGTTCAGAATCAGCTGCCAAATACTGGGGATTGAAAGTCCGCTCAGCAAAGTCAGGCGAAGAGGCAACCCCGCGATTACGGGGCAGTGCGCCCCAACCTGCGTATGCCCCTAAGTCACTGATTCGCCGTGTCAATCCTTGGATTAGGCGGAAAAGGACGAAAAATACGGGTAGCTGAGCGAGGATGGGAAGGCAGCTCCCCAGAGGATTCACGTTGTTGGCCTGATACAGGCGCATCATCTCTTCGTTCATCCGCTGGCGGTCGCCTTGGTACTTGGCTTGGATTTTCTTGACCTGGGGCTGAAGGGTCTGCATTCGCAGCATGGACCGCGTCGTGTAAAACGTGAGAGGGGTGAGAACCAGCATCACCGTGAGCGTGAAAAGCATGATGGCGATGCCGTAGCTGTGGCCCAGGGTGTAATAGACGCCCAACAGCCATGCGAGTCCGTCGAAGAGACCGTCGAACACCGAGTCAAACACCCGACACCGCCTCGCTTGCTGTCGGATCTGGGGCTAGACGGCCGTTGGTGTCGGGCACCGGATCCCAGCCAGACGGGCCTCCGGGGCGGCACCGCAGCAGTCGACGCACGCTCAGCCAGACGCCCTTGGCCGCGCCGTGCACCTCCACCGCCTCCGCTGCGTAGTAGGAGCAACTCGGGACGTACCGACAGGGACTTGGGCGATGGTCGGTAGCCCGCTGATAAGCGGTAATGAGACTTCGCATGGCTCGGGCCGGTGTGCTCATCGCCGGGGTATCGCCCTGGTGGTTCACGGAACTAGTCTCGCCTTCCGATCCAACTCAGAAAAGCATGCCGCTAGAGAAACCCGCAGGTCAGCGAGGTTGGGTTGCCCAATTCCCCGTCGAGTGCCGATGAGGTAGAGGCCAGGAGTAAGCCCCCTTGGCGTCTCTCGATCCACTTCCCTTACCGCCTCGCGCAAACGCCGACGGATCTTGTTCCGAATCACCGCAGAACCCAGCCGTCGAGGCACCGCGTACGCAACCTGGGCCGCGCCGGCAGAGGGGTCGGGCAAATGCCTGACCCAGAGCAATCCGTCTTCCGCGCGATCTCCATCGGCATGCAGCCGAGCGAACGTCGAACGTCCCCGAAGCCGCTCGATCAGGCCGACAGCCTTTTGCGGCCGCGGCGCCGACGAGCATTGATGATCGCCCGCCCGCCTCTAGTCGTCATTCGATGCCGAAATCCGTGACGCCGAGCCCGGCGTAGCACATTCGGCTGATACGTGCGCTTCACAACTTCCTCCAAGGCCGGGGTGGCATCCTTTGGGACCGCCCTACAAGCGGCTCCCGTCTCCCGGCGTCCCCTCTACGCTACGGCCTGGCCCAGCACCACGACAACCAGTTGCCAACGGAGCCAATTCACGTCCCACAACTACCACCTGAACGACAATGGCCACACCATCAACACAAGCCTCTGACCTGCGGGTATCCCCCGACCCGCCCGTGCACGAACGCAGAAGAGGTGCTACAGTCCTGAATTCCAGTCGAGGCGGTGCCAACTTGGTTGGGCATAGAAAATAGATCGCGGGTTATCCACAACTTATACACATATGTGGATACCACACATTATTATTTTGGAGTTACCACCAAAATGGTGTCAGCAACTGTTCTCTGGTCCTCATGCGCCAACAGCATTCGTACTCAAGTCCCCGACGCCGTCTGGCAGTCGACGTTTAATCCAGCAAAACCAACGTCCCTTGAAGAAGATGTTCTGGAACTAACGGTTCCGAATACAATCATCAAGGACCGCCTTGAGGGCGAATATTTCGAGGTCTTGAGAGACGCACTTGCCAGTTCAAACGCCACACACATCACCCTAAAGATCTCCACTGAACAAGACACGACCAGTGAAGATCTGCATGTTGCCGTCTCCTCTCCACCGGTAGCACTTCCCGAAGTCGATAGCCCCAAGCCAGTCAGTCGAACCAACAACGCCCTTCATCCCAACTATGTTTTTGACAAATTCGTTACCGGCCCCTCTAACCGGTTTGCCCTGGCAGCCGCCTTATCCGTAGCCGAAACCCCTGGTAAGTCGTATAATCCCTTGTTCATTCATGGCCATGCCGGCCTCGGCAAGACCCACCTTCTCCAAGCAATCGGCCACTACGTGAAGAGCCACTACGTCGATGATCAAAGGCACCCAATTAAGCGCATCGTCTATGTTTCAACGGAGACCTTCCTTAATCAGTTCGTTGACGCGATTCGGACGAATACCCGCAGCGATTTCAAGAAGATCTATAGGGAAGTTGACGTTCTCCTAGTTGACGACATTCAATTCCTTGAAGGAAAAGAGGGCCTGCAGGAAGAATTCTTTCATACTTTCAACTCACTACATGAAGTAAACAAGCAAATAGTTCTAACCAGTGACCGTCCACCAGACGCTATTCCGACCCTTGAAGACCGCATGACCAGTCGCTTCAAGATGGGACTTTTGACTGACATCCAACCTCCAGATATCGAAACTCGGCTTGCAATTCTGCGAAAAAAGGCTGAGCAATCGAATTTCGTGCTCGACGATGAAGTGCTTACCTTTATCGCAAGCAATATCAAGGACAACATTCGAGAACTTGAGGGAGCTCTAACTCGGGTTACGGCATACGCCAGCTTCAACGACAGGTACTTGGATCTTGAACTGGCCAAGTACGTCCTCCGAGACATAACCGCCCGTCGAGAGCCGCAGCCGGTCACTGCTGATGTCATCTTGAATGCCACAGCCGATCTCTTCGGTTTTCACGTCGAGGACATAGTGGGGCCGCGGCGGCAGCGACCTCTGGTGAAGGCCCGCCAAGTATCCATGTACGTCTTTCGGGAGCTGACAGAACTGAGCTACCCGGATATAGCGCGGGCCTTCGGGGGGCGCGATCACACCACAGCGATTCACGCGGTGCAGAAAATCACGAAGCAAATGGCCGAGCAGCCCGAGACTTTCAATCAAATCACCGAGCTGATTCAGAGAATCAAGAATGCGTGAGCCGCCGTCCTGGGGATCGGTAGGGGATCTACGTGGGGATGAATCCCGTTTTGCTGGGGACGGGTGGGACTCCATCCCCAGCAATTCGGCGAACACCGCGTACAATCCACTTGCCTGGGGAAAGCGCGGGTGCACATAACTATCGGCTGACCAGGGGAAATGACATGTTTCCACATTTCCACCGGCCTACTGCTAACAGCAGTAATTTAATTAACTACTACAGGTAAGAAAGCGAGAGCCCTGTGAAATTCCGATGCGAGCGAGACGCCCTCCTCGAGGCTTTGTCGTCAACCGGTAGAGCAGCGGGTACTCGCGGGGGATTCCAGTTGGTGCTGTCCGGGGTATACATGTCGCTGGCCGGCGACGAGTTGACGTTGACGGCGACCGATCGGGAATTGACAATCACGGTGCAACTAACAGTCGCGGGAGGCGGCGACGGTGACGCGGTGGTGACTGCTCGGCTGGCTGGCGATGTCGTCCGGTCTCTTGACGCCGGTGCGGTGAATGTGGAAGTTGACGAGGACGGCATCCACATTGATTCCGCTCGCTCCAAATTCTCCCTGCAAACCATGGGAGTGGAGGACTTCCCCCAGATCGCCTCTCTAGAGGGGGATCCTGTGGTGTTGGAGGCGGAAGCCTTGTTGACCGCGCTACGCCAGGTTGTGAAAGCGGCGTCGGCAGATGAGTCCCGGCCGGTTTTGACGGGGGTGTTGTTGTCGGCGGAGCAAGAAGGCCTTCGCCTGGTCACCACAGATTCCTACCGCTTGGCGCTGTGTGACTTACCCGGTTTGGAGGTGCTCGGTTCTGACCAGAGTGTGCTGGTCCCTTCCAGGGCGTTGCATGAGGTGATTCGACTGCTGGGGGACGTTGAACAAGTGAGCGTTCGCTTCAGTGAACGGGAGGCATCGTTCACTCTGGGAGCGGTAACGGTTACCACGCGGCTGATTGAAGGGGAGTTCCCCAGTTATCAGGGATTGATCCCGAGCCATCAGCCGAACCGCCTCACCGTGAGCACCGAGGCCTTCATTAGCGCGGTGAAGAGGGTTCGCCTGATGGCTCAGGACTCGACCCCGATTCGATTGGACATGTCAAGTACTGGGCTTGAACTATCGGCTACGACGCAAGACGTGGGTGAAGCCAGAGAGCAGCTGGACGCGGCGTTCGAAGGCGAAGATCTGACCGTGGCGTTCAATCCCGAGTACTTGCTCGACGGCGCGGAGGCCGCACCCGGTGAGGAGATTGTGCTGAACACGGTTGACGCGTTGAAGCCGGCGGTAATCCGAACACCGGATTCCGAAGAGTTCCTGTACTTGTTGATGCCCGTACGCATCAATTGAGCAGGGTGTGCGGCTCCAACGCCTCTGGCTAGCGGATTTTCGCAATTATTCGCAGCTCGAATTGGAGTTTCCCGCAGGCACAAACCTGATTGTGGGGTCCAATGGAGAAGGCAAGACCAACCTGTTGGAAGCGGTCTTCTATCTCGCCACGATGACGTCGTTTCGTGTCACCTCCACTGAATCGCTGATCCGCACCGGCGCGGAGGCCTCCGGTGCGGTGGCGAGGAGCGAGATGAGGGTTGATGAAAGGGAAATTCTCTTTGAGGCCGCGTTGAAGTCGACGGGGCGCTCGCAGTTCCAGGTGAACCGCCAGAGGGTCCGCCGGAGAGACCTGCTGGGCTTGGCCCCAGTATCGATCTTCATGCCGGACGACTTAGTCCTGCTCAAGGGGGGACCCGGAGAGCGGCGTCGCTTCCTCGACAGCGCGCTGGGCCAGATCGACCCCCGGCTCGACGCCGCGAGGTCGGACACCGAAAACATCCTGCGCCAGCGGAATGCTCTGCTTCGACAAGCCGGCGTACGTCTCAGCTCCGACGCAGCCGTGACGTTGGATGTTTGGGACGAGAAACTCGCCGAAGTGGGGGAGCGCTTGGCTACGGCCCGAAGGAGCCTGGTGGCAGAGCTCAGCGTCGGGGTGGAATCGGCTTACGGTGAAATCGCCGGCCAGGTAACGCCGGTGGGTCTGGTATACGAGTCGACATGGCCGGCGGGCGAGCTGAAGGAGACGCTGAGCCAAGTCCGCAGTGAGGACCTGCGTCGGGGGGCGACGACAGTGGGGCCCCATCGCGACGATATGTCTGTGGTTTTGGATGGAAGGCCGGCCCGCACCCACGCCTCTCAGGGTGAGCAGCGAACCCTGGCCTTGGCGTTGCGCCTAGCCGTACACCGGGAGCTGGAGAGGGCTACCGGCCAGTCTCCGTTGCTGCTGTTGGACGACGTGTTCTCCGAATTGGATCCTCAGCGGTCGCGCGGCGTGCTGGGTGCGTTGCAATCCGAGCAGACCCTTCTGACGACGGCGGGCGCGCTGCCCGGGGACATCGACTACACCGCCCGATTTCGGGTGACAGCTGGTCGAGTCGAGCGCGAAGAGTAAGTCTCGGTTATCGAGGCCGCCCGGTGAAGGCAAACTAGGACTATGGGGTGGGAACCGCTGAGCAAGTCATCGGGACCGAAGCGGCTGAAGGAAGCTCTTGATCGACTGGCATCAGGGTTGAAGGCCCCGCGGTCCCAAGTCTTGAGCATGGTCTTCGACTCTTGGGAAGGGCTGGTTGGCTCGGTTATGGCTGCCCATTCTTCGCCGGTGCGACTGGTCGACGGCGAATTGGTAGTGGCGGTGGACGACCCCGCTTGGGCCACCGAGATGAAGTTTTTCAGCGCTGAGCTCATCAGCCGGATCAACGCCGCGGCCGAGGAGGAGGCGGTCACTTCCCTGACGGTAAGAGTCCGCCCCTGATGACGGCTGCCGGAGGCCGGTAAACGGCTCTCCGGTGAGTCAATTAGGCCCGAAAAACTGGTAGAATTTCACTATCGGAGGCAGCGCATTTGGCCGACTTGCCCGCGAGGCGAACGGTTCGGCGAGAGCGTCTGCCCAACCCCCCACAAGGCCCGTCTACCAGGGCAGAAAAGCCAGGTCGTGACTAACACGTCTGAGTCTTACAGAGCCGAAGACATAACCGTTTTGGAAGGCCTCGACGCTGTCCGAACGCGTCCGGGAATGTATATCGGGTCTACCTCGGTCACCGGGCTGCATCACTTGGTGTATGAAGTAGTGGACAACGCCGTGGACGAGGCCATGGCCGGATTCTGCACGACCATCGAGGTGACCCTGCTGGCCGATGGTGGCTGCGAAGTTCGCGACAACGGGCGGGGCATCCCCGTCGACCCCCATCCCCAGCATCCCGACATGAGCGCAGTGGCAGTGGTGCTCACCCTCTTACACGCGGGGGGCAAGTTCGGCGGCAATGGCTACAAGGTGTCGGGCGGCTTGCACGGTGTGGGCGTATCGGTGGTGAACGCTCTGTCCACCCGTCTAGAGGTGGAGATCGATCGGGGCGGCCGTCTCCACACGATGTCGTTTGCCAATGGCGGGGAGATAACCGATGACCTGAGGGTCACCGGCGACAGTCCCGAGGATCGCACCGGGACAACGGTTCGCTTCTGGCCCGATGAGAGCATTTTCGACGACGTCCGGTTCAGGGCCCAGGGCTTGTTGGAGCGGCTTCAAATGATGGCGTTCTTGAACCGCAACCTGGAGATCAAGTTCCGCGACCTGCGTACCGACGGCACGGGCGGAGCCGACTGGACGGTGTACTGCTACCAAGACGGCATCAGCGACTTCGTTCGCGAGGTGAACAGCTCAAAGGACGCGCTGTTCGATGAGGTCGGCTTCTTCTCGCAACAAGAGGACGGCGACGAAGTGGAGGTGGCCTTTCAGTGGAACACCGGCTACAACTCCGACGGGCTGCACTCTTTCGCCAATGGAATCAACACCGTTGAGGGGGGCATGCATGAGGAGGGCTTCCGCAAAGGGCTCACTCGAGTCGTCAACGACTACTGCCGGGCCAAGGGGCACCTGAAGGAGAAGGACGACAACCTGGCTGGCGAGGACATCCGCGAAGGGCTTACGGCCATCGTGAGCGTGAGGCTAAGAGAGCCGCAATTCGAAGGCCAGACCAAGGCCAAGCTGGGGAATGCGTCTATGCGCTCGCTGGTGGAACGGGCCACCAACGAGAAGTTGGCGGAGTGGCTGGAAGAGAACCCCTCCGATGCCCGCAAGATCGTAACTAAGTGCCTCCAGGCCCAGAAGGCCCGACTAGCGGCGCGCCAGGCCCGCGACGCCACCAGGCGTAAGTCAGCTCTCGACGGAGCGGGGCTGCCGGGCAAGTTGGTGGACTGCACCTCCACTGATCGGGATGAATGCGAGTTGTTCATCGTGGAGGGGAACTCGGCGGGCGGTTCGGCCAAGGATGCCCGAGACCCCAAGACCATGGCCATCCTCCCAATCCGGGGGAAGATCCTAAACGTGGAGCGGGTTCAGGTTGACCGGATGCTCCGCAACACGGAAATCCAGGCACTGGTGGCGGCGATCGGCGCGGGTTTTGGCGAAGAATTTGATGGAGGCAGCGAAAACGGAAACGGAAACGGAGAAGACAGCGAAGGGACTCCTCCGGCAGAGTCTCGGATTCGCTACGGCAAGGTAATCTTGCTGGCTGATGCCGACGTGGACGGCAGCCACATTCGCACGCTTCTGCTCACATTCTTCTATCGGCAGATGCCAGAACTCGTAAAGAAAGACCGGGTGTACATCGCCCAGCCGCCGCTGTATTCCACTGAAGTGGGCCGGTCAAAGATCTACCTCAAAGACGACCATGCCAAAGAGGCCTTTCTCGCCGAGAATCCCAAGCACAGCGCGGAGTTCCAACGGCTGAAGGGCTTGGGCGAGATGGATGCCGAGGAGTTGTGGTCTACCACCATGGACCCGGCCCGCCGCACGCTGCTGCGGGTAACGGTGGAGCAAGCTGCGGATGCCGATCGGGTGTTCTCCAAGCTGATGGGAGAAGACGTGCAGGCGCGCAAGCAGTTCATCCAAACCAACGCCAAAGACGTTCGCTTTTTGGACATATGAACGCCGAGGAGTCCCGTGCCCGACGAGCTTGACATCCCGCCTGAGCCTGAGGAGGCGCCGGCGAGCTCCGAACCGATTGGAGCCGTGCAAGACATCGATATCCAGACCGAGATGGAGCAGTCATTCTTGGACTACGCCATGTCGGTCATCACCGCCCGGGCTCTTCCGGATGTGCGAGACGGCCTCAAACCGGTCCACCGTCGCATCCTTTGGGGAATGTACGACCAGGGGACCCGGCCCAACCGGCCCTACGTGAAGTGCGCTCGGGTGGTGGGGGATGTAATGGGCAAGTACCACCCCCACGGAGACCAGGCCATCTACGACGCCTTGGTGCGCCTGGGCCAGGGCTTCTCGCTGCGTCACCCGCTGATCGACCCCCACGGAAACTTCGGGTCACCCAACGATCCGCCCGCGGCCATGAGATACACCGAGTGTCGCCTTGACGAACTGGCCATGAGGCTGCTGGACGGCATCGACGAGCAGACCGTCGACTTCACCGACAACTTCGACTCCACCGAGCAAGAGCCGGAGGTACTGCCGTCTCGGTTCCCCAATCTGCTGGTGAACGGCAGCCAAGGCATTGCGGTGGGCATGGCCACCAACATCCCTCCCCACAACCTGGGTGAGGTGATCGATGCGGTCAATCACCTGCTGGAAAATCCCGAGGCGACCGACGAGAGTCTGATGAGGTTTGTGAAAGGGCCGGATTTCCCCACTCGGGGTCGCATCATGGGCTATCAGGGCATTCGGGACGCCTACGTCACGGGCCAGGGAACTATCAAAGTGCGGGCCGCAGCGGAGATCGAAGAGAGCGGTTCCAACGCTCGCATTGTGGTCACGGAGATCCCGTATCAGACCAGCGCCGAGGTCATTGAGGAGAAAGTGGCCGACTTGGTGAATCGCCAGGTGGTCGACGGCATCCGCCAGATCCACAACGAATCGGCCAAGGGCCAGACCAGGCTGGTGTTCGAGCTGAAGAAGGACGCCCCTGCATTGGTCGTGCTCAACAACCTCTACAAATATTCTCCGCTGCAATCCAACTTTCCGGTGAACATGGTGGCCCTGGAGGACGGGGTACCTCGGACGATGACGCTGCGCGATTGTCTGGCCGCCTACGTCCGCCACCAGCAGGAAGTGGTGAGTCGCCGGACGCAGTTCCGCTTGGACGAGGCTCAGCGACGAGAGCACATCCTCGAAGGCCTCGTGCGGGCGGTGGACATGATCGACGAGATCATTGCCACCATTCGGGCGTCGGAGAATCGGGCGGCGGCCAGGGTAGCGCTCATGAGTGAGCAATTTGAGTTCAGCGAGATCCAGGCCAACCACATCCTGGACCTTCCCTTAGGCCGGCTCACCCAGCTCGGCCGCCAGGAGCTGAACGACGAGCTCGCCGAGAAGCGGGCGCTCATTGTGGAGTTGGAGGCCATACTGGCCGACGACGCGAAGCTGCGAGCGGTAATCCGAGAGGAGCTGCTTGAGGTGCGGGAGGCCTACGCCACCGACCGGCGGACGGTGATAATGGCTGATGAGGGCGAGATCGACATCGAAGCCCTCATCGACGATGAAGACTTGATGTTCAGCTTGAGCGCAGCCGGGTACGTCAAGACGGTGACTCCCGACGAGTTCAAGACTCAGGGCAGAGGCGGCAAGGGGGTTATCGGCGCCAACCTGAAGGACGGCGACTACATTGCCTCGCTCATTCACACCACGGCCCATGCCTATTTGATGTTCTTCACCAACATGGGGCGGGTGTATCGCATCAAGGTTCATGAGGTTCCCCGAACCAGCCGAACTGCCCGGGGCATGGCCATTGTGAACTTGTTACACCTGGCTCCTGACGAGACCATCTCCGCGGTGATCGACACCCGGGACTACGAGACGATGCGGTACCTGCTGTTCGTGACCCGCCGGGGGATAGTGAAACGAACCCGGTTCTTGGAATACGACAAAACCCGTACCAAAGGGCTGATCGCCATTAACCTGAGAGAGGGCGATGAGCTGGTTCGAGTACTTCCCACCAGGGGAAATGACGACATCTGTTTGGTGAGCGATTCGGGTCGGCTCATGCGATTCTCAGAATCGGAAGTTCGATCAATGGGACGAACCGCAGCTGGCGTGCGCGGGATGAAACTGCGGGGGGAGGACATTGTGGTTGCCGCCACCGCGGTGCAGCCCGAGGAGGAAATGCTGCTGGCCACAGACCAGGGTTTTGGCAAACGGGTGCTCCTCGACCAGTTCCGCTCCAAGCATCGTGGAGGCCAAGGGGTAATCGCCATGAAGTTGCCCGACCAGCGGGGTTCGGTGGTGGCAGCCCGAGTGGTCGCCCCTGACGACGAGGTGTTCGCGGTAGCGTCCAACGGGGTGACGATCCGAATGCCCGTCTCATCGGTCTCGGTGCAAGGAGCTCACGCTGCCGGGGTGCGGATAATGACCTTGTCAGACGATCAAACTATGGCCGCAATCGCACCGGTTCTGTCCACGGCAGAGGACGACGAGTAGTTCGTCCAAGTCCAATCTTCCCCCCCCCAATGAGTATCGGAGCAGGGTTGTGGACGAGCGGGGATCGATCTCGGTGCTGGGCGTGGGAATCTTGGCCGCGATCGGGATGGCAATCCTATTGATGGGCCAACTCGGCGCTGACGCGGTGCGCCGGGCCCGGGCAACCGCGGTCGCCGATGCAGTGGCGATGGCCGCAGCAGCTGAGCCACCCGCGGCCGCAACAACGGCGGCGGCCAACAGAGCAACGCTGGTTTCGGTAGTGCAGGAGGGATTCGAGACCGAAGTGGTCGTGGACCGCGACGGAGTGTTAGCGACGGCCAGAGCGGAGCTCCTCCCAATGGGATGGTGGCGGTGCCAATCATTTGCGACCAGCGATCCCATACACTTCGGGGCGTGTCCATCGACCCCGGTCGGGTGAACGACCCTTCTGCCGCGCCGTTGCCCAGCCAGGCAGTGGCGCGCCAGCCGATCAAGGTGACCCCGAGGGAATATCGGCGGGCAGTGCGTTTGCAGGCGCGCAAGGTGCGCCGGGTGATCCGCCACATCGAGCCGTGGTCGGTGCTTAAGATCTCGTTGATTTTCTATCTGTGCCTTTGGGTGATCGTGATGTTGGCCGGCGTGATGCTGTGGAGCATCGCGGTGGGATCGGGCACCGTGGACGACACCGAGTCGTTTATCGAGGAGCTGTTCGCATTGCAAGAGTTCAAATTCAACGCCAGCCAGATATTCCGCGGGTTTGCCATAGGCGGTTTGGTGCTGGTGGTGGCGGGCACCTTCTTCAACGTTCTGCTGTGTGTGCTGTTCAACCTCATCAGTGATCTGACCGGCGGAATGAGGGTCACGGTGATCGAGGAGGAGACAGCTCGGCAGCGGCCCCGGACTCGGCCTCGCCGATTTCGTTGGCCCGCCTGGAATCTCCGAAAGTAGGCTCTCCACTCGGTTTGGCATTGGGGCTATAGCTCAGTTGGTTAGAGCGCACCCCTGATAAGGGTGAGGTCGCTGGTTCGAATCCAGCTAGCCCCACGTTGGCAGTTTTTGTCCTGGTTGCACCGCAGACGGGGTTCGTTAGGATGGGTTTTGTGAAACTTCTGCGAAGGGCGCTGGTTGCTCTGGCAGGGGCGGCCGCCATCGCTGCCATTTTGCGTGCCCGGGGAACCGGGGGCGTACCACCTCAGTCGGGTGGTTGGCGCCAGATCAGCGGCAGCAACTGATTCCGAACTGCTCCATCTGAGACGCATGGACATCCTG